>NZ_JARBXM010000001.1:645833-967500 GCF_028890305.1 Candidatus Methanosphaera massiliense | reverse complement strand
TATAATTTCATGAATATTCTCATTTGAAGAAGTATAATTCATAATATTCCAGTATATTATGAATAGCTTTTTTAGAGTTACTTCCTATTTTAAGAAATTTTATGCTATATATTATAAGAATTTTTTAATAATGATGAGATTTTAGGATATTGAACAAAGTTATAAAAAATTGATGAAATAATTAAAAATAATCATAATTATAAAATATTAAATTTTTTATCCAGATTATTTAAAAATATTACATTTTTATTTCTCAGTAAAAAATGAATCATGCAAAAAAAATGGGATGATGGTACTTTTATTTTTTACTCAAAAAAATATTATAACAAATATTTTTATGAAGTTACTACTGTAGATATATGTATAAAAATTTGTAAGTCTAATGGTGAAGTATACTCTTTTTATAACGATATAGGATAAAGTATATATAGTAGTTTAACACAATATAATATTGTTCTATTAAAGTTTAGAACTTAAAGATTTTTAAAACACAGTTTATAGAAATGCAGGGGTGCCCGAGCTGGCCAAAGGGGGTGGACTTAAGATCCTCTGGCGTAGGCCTACGTGGGTTCGAATCCCATCCCCTGCACTAATTTAAAAACTAATTTTTAATATTTAATTGCCTTAGTGGCTCAGGGGTAGAGCGACGCCTTGGTAAGGCGTAGGTCGAGGGTTCAATTCCCCCCTAAGGCTTGTACTATCATGAAAAAAGAAAAAAGTACTATTTTTTTATATGCAGGGGTGCCCGAGCTGGCCAAAGGGGGTGGACTTAAGATCCTCTGGCGTAGGCCTACGTGGGTTCGAATCCCATCCCCTGCACTAATTTAAAAACAACCATTACATTATGCTATTTTTACTTGAAAATTAATCTAAATTGATTTTTTTATATTTATATACAAGTCATTTATATATTATAAAAAAGATATAAAAAAACTTAGAATAAAATGTAATAAAGGGAGTTGAAATTTAATGACTTCAAAATCACAGATAACTGATATCTTAATTTTAGCAATGATTTCGGGAATCACTGCATTATTAACTTCAGTTATGGGTATTAGTGGTACTATTATAGGAGCAGTTGTTACCTCATTAGCTGCTGAAATAATGAAAAGGCTGATTAATCCTGTAACTAAAAAGTTATCAGAGCATGAACAATCAAAACCACCTAAATATCATTCATATCAAAATGATAATAGTGGATATAGTATTAGAGATAATTATTCATATGAACCTAGACCTCAAGTACAGAGTGAGGATTCATCACATATTAGTACAAAAGCATTGTTTTTATTCCCTTTAGTAGTGATATTAATTATAGAATTAGTTCACTTCTTAGGTGCAATTGGAATTATACCTTATGATATATTCTATGGTTTAGAGTCAATTACTAATTGGACTTTATTCAGAACTATAGGATATGCATTAGTTATTATGGGTATATATCCATTGATATCTAAAAAACTGGGAACACAACATGGTATTATACTAATAATTGTAGGAGCAATTGAATTAATCATAGGTTATGCTGATACAAGTACACAAGCTTCACTGTTATTCTCATTATTTGCATCATTAAAAGAGTATGTGAATATAGCTATTATTTTAGCAATATTATACACTATTGTTACAGTGCCAGATGAAATAAAAGAAACTAATAAAAGTAGAGCTCGTGAATTTAAACCTAGAGAATTTGAACCTAGAAATATACCTAGACATCCTAGAAAAAGACAGAATCGTCAATATAATGATAATTATTATGATGATCAATATAATCAAAGGTATTCTAGGCCAAGAAAAAATCAGAAATATAAAAAACCAAGAAATAAGGATACAATATATGATGATGATTTTGATGATGACTACTATTATTACTAATAAAAAATAGGAAGTTTATTTTTCTATTTTTTTGATATTACTTTTTTTGAAATGATTTTTTTTATGAAAAACACTATCTTTAATAAATTTTACAACAATTTAGGATATCTATTGTATAGATTAAATACTAGATTGAAAAAAAGAGATATTGTAAAAAAGAGTATTGGTGATGATTAAAATTCTTCTTATTTTTGACTTTCAAGGTAAGCTTCTATTACACCTCTACCTGTATTTCTAAATGCTCTTGCTACTCCACCTTGACCTAATTTAATACCACCAAATTTACGTGATATCATAATCATATAGCCATCAAGATTATACTCCTGTAGCAGTTCTAGTAGAACTCTTCCAGGTGAGCCTACTTCTCCATCATTACGTGAATCCTCTTCACCATTTACTAATGCTGCATAACAGTGATGTGCTGCTTTTTTATATTTCTTGTTATGAATTTTTTGTATCTCAGTTATATCCTGGTCAAGATTATCTATTCTGTAGAGATGTGCATAGAATTTAGATTTTCTATCTACAAGTTTTCCTGCATATACTTCTTCTACTGTCATTTTTATTTTTTTCTCCTACTTTTTATAGTACTGGATATTTAAGGTTTTTGTTTCGAGGTTTCTTAGCTGGATCATTTTTTGTGTTACTTGCATCCACCACGTCATTTTCTGTTATATCTAGAAATTGCATGTATAGGTATCGTCTGATATATGTTTGTACTTTCCCTAGATTCTGTAGTTGATTGTTCATATTTCCTTCTTTTGGTATTTCCTGTGCTGGCATGCAGAATTCTGTTTCTTCCTTGTTTTCCAAGTCATAGATTTTTAATGCATAATGGTCATATTCATATGTGAATCTTGTTGCAATATCGAGTTCTATGCATATTTCTATTGCCTCTGGAATTATATCTTTTAATTCATAGTATGAGAATTTTTGGAAGTGGTTATATCCAGATTTACTTATACCTTTATCTTTAAACATTTTCCTTGCTTGCATAATTTTTCTTAGTAAGTTTACTGGCATTTCTTCTTTATAATTGGTTTCTGTAAACATGATTCTTTTATTCCATTTTTTTGTTTTTTTTCTAATTATTATTTATGGTTTTTTTAATTACTATTTTTATTTAATTTTGTTAATTGTTGCTATTGATTTTTTAGAAAATTATTTATATTTTTTAAAGTTTATAATTGTTGTTTAATATTAAATCAAAGCTTGTTTTATTACTATTTTTATATAATAAAAAAATTTTATAGGTATTTAATGTGAAATCAATAGGATTTTTTGTTCTATATCAAGTTAATTATTAATTAATTCTTGTACACTAATTTTAAAATATATAGTAATCATGTTAAATCATTTAGTGAATTATTATTCATTTTTTATAGAATAATTACTAGGGTTAAGTTTATTATATGAATAAAAATAAATACTAATTAAAATTTAAATTATGAATTTTTTATTATAGTGAGCTAAAACATGCCAAAGAATATGAAAAATAATACATTGAAAGAGATTTTAGATATCATATTATATGAATCACCATCTACTCAAGATGAAATCGCTGATAAATTAAACATTAGTAGGCGTTATGTGACTAAATTACTGAAACCTCTTATAGATGAAAATGTAATTAAAAAAGCTTATGTTGTTGATTTAAAGAAGTTTAATGAAATATCTGAGAATTTTGAAACAGAGCATTCTGTTCCAGAGTATTCAGGTGAATATTTCATTAAAGAAATGATGAAGGAGATGGGTGAACAGATTTTAAAACAGTTCAAATGGTCCTTTGAAGCTATGAAAAATAATGATCTTGAACTTGCACAGAAAGCATTAGATGAAGATCAGAATACCAATCATATGTACTCAAAAATCAAATCTTCTACAGATACTGTGTTATCTCTTGACCCATTTTTTGAGTTTAATAACACTATCATGTTTAATGAAATTGCATATGATATGGAGCGTATCGGTGACCATATATGTCATATACCAAAATTTGTTCTCGAAGAGCATACTGAGGTTAAGAAGCCTGTATTTGATGTGTTAGAGGAAATGTATGATATGGCTTCTACTATGTTCAAAAAGGCTGTTAAGAGTTTTCTTAAACGTGACTTGAATATTAAGGATAAAATGGATCGTTATGAACATGAATTAACTAATTTACAGAAATTAGCTACTAAGAAGATTTCTAGCCAGATGGCTAAGGCTGATATTAACAAAAATAACTCCCCGTATTATCTTAAATTATTCAGAGTTGTAAAATCCTTTGAACGTATTGGTGATATTTCTATTGAAATTACTGAAGCTACCACCCAATTTTACATAGAAAATCAGTCTACATTACGAAAACAACATTTCAAGTATTTTGACCAGAACAAATAATTTTTAAAATTTTTTAATTTTTTTTTGAATTTAACAAGGTTTATTCTGGTTTTTGGATGTTTAGTTCACATTGTTTACACTTTTTTTATTTTTTATTTCACTAATTTTTTTGAGATGTTCTTAAAATAAGAACAATATTTTACTTTTATGCATATCTTAAACTCATAACATCTAAAAAAATTCCTAAAATGTGAATCAAATTAATAGTTTTTTCATATTTTAGGAAAAAAAATACCTATTTTCCACATGCTTTAAATATACTTCTAACAAATTACTAAGTAACAGGGAGACAGATTATGAAAATATTAAATTAAGAGGTATAAAATAAATGAAAGGAAAATATAAACTCGCAATATTAGTAGTCGTAATACTACTTATTGCCGGATTTATGATTTTTGCCCCGGGAGCTGAAAAGCATAACAATATAGCTATAGCTGGTTCGACTTCCGTTCAACCTGTTGCAGAGAAATTAGCAACCACTTACATGGAAAATGACTCTGTTGATAAACTAACAGTTCAAGGTGGAGGATCATCCATGGGATTGAACAGTGTTAAAAAAGGTTCAGCCCAAATAGGTACTTATTCTTCCAAGTTATCATCCAAGAAAGCAGGAGCTAATGTGACACAAACACAGATAGCAACAGATGGTATAGCAATTATTGTAAACCCAAGTAACAATGTATCTGATTTAACTAAAGACCAAGTGAAAGACATTTTCACAGGTAAAATCACAGACTGGAGCCAAGTAGGTGGAAGTCCAGGTAAAATAAATGTAATTACCCGTGAAGAAGGTTCTGGAACAAGAGATGCAATAACTAAAGTTGTACTTGATGATGAAGACTTCGTATCAAATGCTGTTGTACAAAGTTCAACAGGTTCACTTATGCAGTCAATATCAACAGATGATAAAGCTATAGGATTTGCATCATTATCAGACTTAAGAGAAAACCAAGTTAAAAAACTTAAAATTAATGGTGTAGAACCAAACGATCAAACAATAAAAGACGGTAGTTACGTAGTACAAAGACCATTTTTATTCTTGACAAACAAAACACCAGACAATGCAACACAAGCTTTTATTAACTGGACATTAAGTGATGAAGGTCAACAAATAGTAGCAGAAGAAGGTTTAGTCCCTGTAAATTAAAACTTTCTAAAATGTTAATGAGGATTAGTTATGGAAAATAATAAACTAACAGAACTAATAATAGAAAAAGGATTAATGATAATTGCAATATTATCAGTAATCATTATATTACTTATTATTGGGTTTATAGTTGTAGAAGGAATGCCTGCAATCGAACAAATAGGATTCTTCAATTTCATATTTGGTATGAAATGGGCACCTAAAGATGAAGTCTACGGTGTATTCCCAATGATTATAGGTACCCTCGAAATGATGGCCATCTCACTAGTAATAGCAGTGCCATTATCAATTGGGTGCTCAGTATTCATGACTGAATACGCAAACAATACAATGAATAGAATATTAAAACCAACAATCCAAAGTTTAGCTGGTATTCCCTCAGTTATCTATGGTTTCTTTGGTCTGGTTGTTCTAGTACCATTTATAAGAGACCATTTTGGAGGAACTGGTTTCAGTTTAATCGCAGCTTCAATCATATTATCAATTATGATATTACCAACTATCATTAGTGTATCTGAAGATGCAATATATGCTGTACCTGGTGCAATGAAGGAAGCTTCATATGGATTAGGTGCAACAAAATGGCAAACAATTTATAAAGTTATCTTACCAACAGCAGCACCTGGAATAGTAACAGCTATTATTCTTGGTATGGGTAGAGCTATTGGAGAAACAATGGCAGTAATCATGGTTGCTGGTAACGTTGCTCAAATACCTGGATCAATATTCGAACCAGTAAGAGTATTAACATCAAACATTGCACTAGAAATGGGTTACGCAATTGACTTACACTACAATGCATTGTTCGCAACTGGTATTATACTATTAATCGTGATAATGATCTTAATAGCTATTGCAGATTATGTAGCTTACAAAAGTAGAATTGAAGGAAGTGGAGATTTATGAGCTCATCCAATACAGAAGCATCAACCAATGCAGCAGCTTGTAAGAGAAATGATAGTATAATGAAAGGAATATTTTATGCATTAGGATTAATAACATTATTAATTTTAATTGTAATCATAGGATACATCCTTGTAAAAGGATTACCTGTAATTAGTTGGGAGTTCTTAACAACTGCACCTGTAGATTTTGGTGCTAGTGGTGGTATATTCCCAATGATTGTATCTACAATCTATGTAACATTCTTTGCAGTGATAATAGCTACACCTATAGGAGTAGGAGCTGCAGTATATCTGTATGAATATGCAGGAAGTGGAAAATTTGTTCAGATAATAAGATTCTGTTCAGAATCATTAGCATCTCTTCCATCAATCATATTTGGTTTATTTGGTTTAGCATTCTTTGTAGAATTTCTACATTTAGGATGGTGTATATTATCAGCATCCCTAACATTAGCTATTATGGCTATGCCTACAATAATGAGAACTGCTGAAAATGCTTTAGATGCAGTGCCAGCAGCATACAGAGAAGGAAGTCTTGGTATGGGTGCAACAAGATGGCAGACAATTCAAAATGTTATCTTACCTGCAGCAATACCTGGAATCATAACCGGTGTAATACTTGGTATGGCAAGAGCAATAGAAGAAACTGCAGCAATTATGTATACAGTCGGTTCATCAATTGCAGTACCTGTAACAATATTTGATCCTGCAAGACCATTACCATTACACTTATACATATTAGCTACTGAAGGTATTTCAATTGAAAATACATTTGGAACAGCAGTAGTTCTTATAGTAATAATATTAGGTATAACTATTACAACTAACATTTTAGTTGAAAGATATCAAAAGAAAATGATGGGAGAATAATATGAGTAAAAAAATTATTGAAGCAAAAAATTTGAACACATACTTTGATGATCACCATGTGCTAAAAAATATTAATACTATTATTGAAGAACATGCAGTTACAGCACTTATTGGTCCATCAGGATGTGGTAAATCAACATTCCTTCGTACATTAAATAGGATGAATGATTTAATACCTATCTTCAGAAAAGAAGGAGAAATCGTAATCGATGGTAAAGATATTTATGGCGATGACATAGATGTTGTTGACCTAAGAAAAAAAGTTGGAATGGTATTCCAGAAAGCTAACCCATTCCCTAAATCTATATATGATAATGTTGCATATGGACTTAGAATTCACGGTGAAAGTAACGAAAGTAAAATCAAAAAAATCGTTGAAAAAAGTTTAAAAGCTGCAGCTTTATGGGATGAAGTTAAAGATAAATTAGATAAATCTGCTCTTGGATTATCAGGAGGTCAACAACAAAGGTTATGTATTGCTAGAACCATAGCAGTGTCTCCTGAAATAATATTAATGGACGAGCCTTGTTCTGCATTAGACCCAATCTCAACTACTAAAGTTGAAGATTTAATCAATCAGTTAAAAGATGATTATACAATCGTAATTGTTACACACAACATGCAGCAGGCAACACGTGTTTCTAAATATACTTCATTCTTCTTAAATGGTGAAATTGTAGAAACAGGAAATACAGAGGATATCTTCCTACATCCAACAAATAAACAAACCGAAAATTACATTACAGGTAGATTCGGATAAAACAGATGGATAGATATTATTTAAATACACGATAAAGAGATGTGAATAAAATGCCAGAATATAGAAGAAAATTTAGAAAACAAATCCGAAGACTAGAAGACTCTATAGAAGAACTAAGTAATTTAACTATATCAAATTATGAAGGAGCTATAGACTTATTTAACAACTATTCTGATGAAAAATATCAGAAAATAGAAGAAAACACAAAAGAAATCACAGAAAAAAGTCAAGAAGTTGAACAAATGTGTTTAAAATTATTAGCTATGGAACAACCTGTAGCTAATGATTTAAGATTCATTGAAAGTTCTATAAAGATATCTTCTCACTTAAAAAGAATCAGCAAATTATCAATAGATATTGCAAGAATTGCATCAGACTTAAAAGTAGATGAAATTCCTGAAAAACCGTTAGAATCCATGAACAAAATGGCTGCAGAAACAGGAAGTATGCTTAAAAGAAGTATCAGATCATTCTTAACAAGAAATTCTGAAGAAGCTGCTGAGCTGGAAGAAGATGATGATGTTGTAGACGATTTATTCGATGAATTTTTACTTACCATCACAAAAACTATGAAAGAAAACACCGATACAATAGATGTTTTAGTACCATTCATATTAACATCAAGATACCTGGAAAGAATAGCTGACAGATCAGAAAGTATCGGTGCAAAAGTATTGTTAATGAACAAATACGAAACCGAATAAAATCCCCATTTAAGTCATATTCCCAAAAAATAGAATAAAACAAAATTAAGTAAATAAAAAGATAATTCCCTATAAAGTTATAAAATTTATAATCCCTTAGTCATTAGAAAAAGTCGTAAAAAAATATAATAAAATAAATAATAGTTCCCCCTATTATTTAGGTAGTGTGAGCCATCACCCCTTAGGGAATATGACTAATAACCCCCTCTGATTTATTTTTTTTTAAAGAATTTATTACCCGAAAACTAATAGCTATAGTAATTTCTATTTTTTATACAATCAGTTTTCAAAATTTTAAATAAGTAATTATATTATTCTAAATTAATTTTGTTAAAAAAAGATAAGAATTGTAAGATGATATTAATGTTTTATTCATCTTTTAAGGTTATTGAAGCATGTCTAGCAGCCCAGCATTGTACACATATACCTACTGGAAGACCTGCAGTATGAGTATCAGCCATTTCTACATTTACACCTAGTGTTGTGGTTTTTCCACCTAAACCCATAGGTCCTATTCCTGTAGCATTAGCTATATCTAGTAAGTCATCTTCTAACTGTGCTAATCTTGGATCTTCATTATGTTCATTTATTGGTCTTAGTAGTGCTTTTTTTGCTAGTTTCATTACCATGTCTGATGATCCACCTATTCCTACTCCTATTACTGATGGTGGACATGGTTTTCCTCCTGCAGCTTTTATTGATTCTTCAAAGAATTGTTTAATTCCATCAAGTCCTTCTCCAGGTAGTAGCATTGCTAGTTTGTTATTGTTTTCTGAACCAAAACCTTTTGGAAATACTGTTAATTCCAGTTCTGGTTTATCTGATAGCTCTACGTTTATTTGAGGTATTCCATTTCCTATGTTGTTTCCTGAATTTTTTCTAGTTAACGGGTCAACAACATTTGTTCTTAGTGGTACTGTTTCTGTGGCTTTTTTTACTCCGTCTATTATTCCTTCCTGTAAATTTTCAACGTCAACCTTTCCTAATTTTACAAATATTATTGGTAATCCTGTGTCTTGACACATAGGAATACTTTTTTCCTCTGCTATTGCTATATTATCTAGTATAGATTTTATATTTAAACGTGCTATATCACTTTCTTCATTTTCATAAGCATTTTCCAATGCTTCTTTTATGTCTGTTGGTAAAATAATCACAGCTTTCTTATATATTTCACATACTGCATCTGCTACTTGTTCTTGTGTTATCATGTTATCATCCTATTATTCAAAAAATAAATGTTTACTATTAAAGAATATGTCAATACTAATAATTATAATTATATTTTAGATAATAATAGTTCATTATTAAAATAAATCAAAAAAGTAATGTCTAAACAAAAAAGTAATGTTATGCTTGGGAGCTTAAAATAAGATGAAAAAGAGGAAAAATTATATAATATAATTTATTCCGTTAAACCTAACTCTTTAGCTTGTTGATCTACAAGTTCCTGAATCATTTTTACATGTGCTTCGTCTAAGTGTTTGAAACGTTTCTGAACTTTTAAGTAGTCAATTACTGGTAATTTCTTATCAGGTTTTACAGTGATATTTAATTCACCGTTTTCAATTTCGTAGAGTATCCATGAGTATGTGTCTACTGCGAGTTTTCCTAATTCAATTGTTTTATTAGGAGCGTAACCCCAACCTGTTGCACATGGTTGTAACACATGTATATATGCTGGTCCTTTAGTTTCAGCTGCTTTTTTAACTTTGTTCATTAAATCATATGGATGGGATACACATGCTGTTGCTACGTATGGAATTCCATGTGCTGCCATAATCATTGCCATGTTTTTCTTAGGTTTATCTTCACCGAAACTTTTTTTACCTGCAGGGGAAGTTGTTGTACTTGCACCAAATGGTGTTGAACTACTTCTCTGAATACCTGTGTTCATATAAGCTTCGTTATCATAACAAATATAAATTATGTTTTGTTGTCTTTCCATTGCACCAGATAATGATTGTAATCCAATATCTGTTGTACCACCATCTCCACCGAATACTACGACGTTTGTATCTTCTTTTCCTTGTGCTTTAAGTGCTTCTTCTACACCACTTGCTACTGCTGAAGCGTTCTCGAATGCTACATGTACCCATGGTATGTTCCAGGAAGTTTCTGGATAAGGTGATGTAACTACTTCAAGACATCCAGTTGCTGATACTGCAACTGTATTAGGTCCTAATGCTTTTAAAGCTAATCTTACAGCTATTGTAGCACCACATCCTGCACATGCTCTGTGTCCAGATGCTAAATATTCTCTTTCGTCAATATCCATCTTAATCTACTCCCTTAATCCTATCCATTCTACTTTTTTAGTTGGATTTTCGGTTTTTTCAATGATTTCTTCTATGTCTGATGGAGTAATGTCACGTCCACCTAATCCTACGATAAATCCATATATTTCATTATCTAATGCTGAGCATGAATCTAAGTATAATGCTCCACCAGATGAGAAGGATATGTTTTTATCAAGAACTGCTAATTTAGCATCTTTAACTGCTGCTTTAAGAGCTTCTTTTGGGAATGGTCTGTATGACCTTACTCTTACTAGTCCAATTTTTTTACCTTGTTCTCTTTGTTCATCAATTACATCTTTTATTGTTCCACAAATTGAACCCATTGCTAGTATTATAATGTCTGCATCTTCGGATTTGTATTCTTCTATTAAACCGTATGATCTTCCGAATTTTTCTCCGAATTCTTTGCCTACTTCTTCAATTACTGCTTTTGAATTTTCAATTGCTACTTCTAAATCATGTCTAATTTCAAGATAGTAATCTGAATCTGCTAATGTACCAATACTCATAGGATCTTCAGGATCTAAGTATGAGTGTCCTCTTTGATATTTAGGTAAGAAAGTGTCTACATCTTCTTGTGAAAGTAAGTCTACTGGCTCTACTGTGTGTGTTAATATAAATCCATCTACACATACCATTACTGGTACTGATACGTCAGGATTTTCTGCAATTTTGTATGCTTGTAATATGGTATCAAATGCTTCTTGTGCTGTTTCTGCATATATTTGTATCCATCCAGAATCTCTTTCTGAGATTGAATCTTGTTGATCGTTCCATATGTTAATTGGTGCAGATAATGCGCGGTTTGCGTTTGCCATTACTATAGGTACTCTCATACCTGCTGCAGCAAATACTGGTTCATGCATGTATGCTAAACCTTGACTTGATGTTGCTGTAAATACTCTTACACCTGTACCTGCTGCTCCTATAGAAGCACTCATTGCACTGTGTTCGGATTCTACTCTTATATAATGAGCATCTAAATCTCCATCTGCAACATAATCTGCTAATCTTTCAGAGATTACAGTTTGTGGTGTAATTGGGTATACTGGTATAACACTTGGTCTTGCTCTTTTTACTGCTTCAGCTATTGCTTCTGCAGATGATATAACTTTTACAACCATACTATTCTCTCTCCATTTTTATTGCATTTACTGGACATTCTTCTGCACAGATTCCACAACCTTTACAGTAATCATAGTTAGGATTATATTCTAAATCAATACATCCATCTGGACAGAATAAATAACAGATACCACAGCTTACACATTTATCTTTATCTGCAACTGGTTTGAATGTCCTCCAACTTCCAGTTTTGTTTTTCCTGGTACTTCCAGGCTCTTTTACAGCTGCTCCTACTGATTCCATAATATTCACCCATTCTCCTTAATTATTCGTTAACATATTTATTGTAGATAAATTCTGTAGCTTCCACGTTTGTTTTTGCTACTTTTCCACTAAATGTATCTTTAATTGTGTCTAATAGAGAATCTATTTTTACTATGTTTGTTTTAGCTGATAGGAATCCTAACATTGTTGTGTTTACTATGTTTCTTCCGATTATATCTAATGCGACTCCTGTTGCATCAACTAAGTGTGTATCTATATTTTTTTCATCTAAGGAAGGTATACTATCCCTTTCTGTATTAACTAATACTGAACCATCATCTTTTAATCCTGATGTAAGATCAACAACATTTGCTAAAGTTTCATCAAGAACAACTACATATTTTGGTTCATAAATTTGATATCTTCTTCTTATTGGTTTGTCACTGATTCTTGCGAATGCAGTTACTGGTGCGCCTCTTCTCTCTACACCAAATGATGGGAATGCTTGAGTATATTTATCTTCCTCAAATACTGCTTTTGCCAGGATTTCTGCTGCTGTTACAGCTCCCTGACCCCCACGTCCATGAAATCTTATTTCAATCATTGAGAATATTCCTCCAAATCATCTCATAATTTTTATATTATGTCTCTTGAATAAAAATAGTTACATCGTAGATATATGTTTTTTGAAAATAAAATACTACAAATATCTAGACTATAATTAATCATGTTTTATCATTATATTTTTTATTATATTTATAATTGTGGTATATTAATTATAACCATTAAAAAATACATAATATTAATAAGTAAATTGGATATCTAAAAAACAGGAATACTTATTTATAATGGAATAATAGGAGGAAGTAAAACTGAAAATATTAATAATAACAGGACAACTAGCGGAACCAATTATAAAAGAAAAAATAAAGAATTACAAAGACCATGAACTATACCTGAAAGTAATGCCTATACCCATTGCAGCATTCATAACACCAAAACTGATAATATATTATATGAAACAAAAAAATATCATTGAATCAATCAACACAGATAATACCTCCCCTGTAGATAATATTGACATGATTATTACACCCGGTCTCATGAAACAGGACACAACAGAAATACAAGAAAAATTAAACATACCCTCCTATAAAGGACCAACAAATGCTGCCGATATTAACCTAACATTAGACATTGTAAATACAATGAAATTATCCACATCACGTCCTGCAAATATACTTATAAGAGACAAACAATATCAGGAAGCAATGCAGATAATCAATAACTACCAGCAAGGTAGTGAAAAAATAAACCAACTACTAGAAAAAAAATCAAACATATTAATAAAAGATTGTCCACTAGGACCCGATTTTCCAATGAGAATTCTTGGAGAAATTGCAAATGCACCATCACTAACAGAGGATAGACTAATAGAGAGAGTAGGATACTACATAGAATCTGGTGCAGATATGGTGGATATTGGAATGCATGCAGGTGAAAATGACCCTGACAAGGCATATGAAATGGTGAAACTTATTAAAGATAACTATGATGTGCCGGTAAGTATTGATACATTAAATCCTGATGAAATAAAAAGTGGATTAAATGCAGGATGTGACCTGGTACTTAGCTTAGATCATGGAAATTATAGTAAGGTACTTGATGACATCAGAGATTATGATGCTAGCTGTGTAATATTACCGACAAATTACTCTAAAAATTATATCCCTAAGATTCCGATAGACAGAGTAAAATCACTAGAAAAACTTGACAAGTTATGTGGAAATATTCAGACAATAGCCGACCCATTACTTGACCCGATAAATAGTTTTTCATTAACAGATTCTATTATTGCATGTTCATTATACAGACAGCGTAATCCTACAAAACCATTATTTTTCGGAGTGGGCAATGTATCAGAACTACTTGATGCAGATAGTAATGGTGTTAATGCAGTTCTTAGTGGAATTGGAATGGAAATAGGTGCAAATATACTATTTACTCCAGAAGCTAGTTTGAAAACAAAAAACAGTATAAAAGAACTTAAAACAGCATCAAATATGATGTTCATAGCTAATATAAGAAATACCATTCCAAAGAATCTCGGAATTAATCTTATAGAACTAAAAGATGAGTACGAGAAGGATGATATTCAAATAGATACTAAGGACATTCCAGAAATCAAAGCAGTAGCTGATGGAAAATTCATACCTGACACAAAAGGTAGCTTTAAAATTATTGTTAAAGATAATTTAATCAAGGCAGTATTATATCAAAATTATGAGAAAACAGCTGTGATAACAGCAACAACAGCACGTGCAATTTATGAAGAAATACTAAGAAGAGATCTTATAAGTAGAATGGAACATGCAGCATATCTGGGAATGGAACTGGAAAAAGCAGAAATAGCACTCAAATTAAACAAAAAATATGTACAGGACTTCCCAATATTCTAGTGTACATATTATCACACTCCCCCCCCTCTATCACCCCATATACTAATTAACAATAACCAACTAATTCTACTAAAAATACCCATGGATAATAAATAAAAAGAATTAAAAAAATATAATATTAATAAGAAGCACACACCAAAAAAATTAAATTACAAATTTTTTTATTCTGATTACAAGATTATATTCAAATAAATATAAGGGAGATTGAAATTGACAGAAAAGCTATGTACACAATGTGGAAGAAACAAGCCAATAATCCATAGAAAATATAATGGACAAAGACTATGTAGTAGCTGCTTTAGAAAATCAATAGAAAAACAAGTACTCACAACAATAAGAAAACAAAAACTCATCACCAAGGGTGACAAAGTACTGGTAGGACTATCTGGTGGAAAAGATAGTGTAGCCCTGCTAAAAATACTAAACATACTCAAAGAAAAACACATTATAGCACTGGAAGCAATAACTATTGATGAAGGAATTGCTGGATACCGTGAAGAAGGTATACGTATAGCAAAGGATACTACAGAAAAACTAAATATAAAACATCATATAATATCCTTCCAAGATAAGTATGGTTTTACAATAGACAAGATAATGGAAGCAGAAAAAAATCAACCAAATCCACAACATGCATGCACATATTGTGGAGTATTCCGAAGACAAGTGTTTAACCAGGTAGCACGGGAAGTTAATGCTACAAAAATAGCAACTGGTCACAACCTTGATGATGAAACACAAAGTATACTAATGAACTACCTTGAAGGTAACATAAACAACATGGTACGCATAGGTTATAAAACACAGGCTAGTGATGAAAGATTTACCCAGAAAATAAAACCACTACGTAAAATACCTGAAAAAGAGATTGGATTATATGTGTTAGAAAGTGGCTTTGAAGTACACTTTGATGGCTGTCCATATGCACATGACTCCTTTAGAATGGAGGTAGGTGACTTCCTAAGAAGCACTACTATAAAACATCCGACAATAATGTATTCTATTCTTAATGGATTTGAAAAAATCAGGCCAGTAATAAGAGAGGAATACCTTGAAAATCATCCTGGAAAACCTAATAGTACCTGTGAAATATGTGGAGAACCATCCTCCCAGAGAATATGTAAATCCTGTAAATTTTTAAAACAAATACATGAAAAAATAGGAGAATAGATTAACATGAGTATAAAACTGATTAATAAAAGTAATGTTAAAGAAATAGACATATCCGAAAACACGAAAATTGAAGATATACTAAAACAAGAAGAAATTCCAATAGAAACAGTTGTTGTTAAATTAAATGGTGATACAGTAACTGAAGACGAAATAGTTAAAGATGATGATGAATTAGAAATTATAAAAGTAATTTATGGTGGATAAATCCATAAATTATCTTCACCACCCATATTTTATATGATTCACTTTTTTATATTTATTCATTCAATATATTTTTTAAATCTATAATAAACTGATTTATATGTTCTTTCTTAATATGAGGCATTAATACTAATCTTATTGCATGAGGATATTCTGATACTGACACTCTCCAACCATACTCAAGCAATCTCTCCTGTAATACATCCACTTCCATATTGTCAGATATAAATGATAATAGATTTAGTTCTGGTTTATGTACTACATGAACATGTTTCATATCTTTAAGTATAGTATACGTATATTTTGTTAAATCTAGTACACTATCCACTATTTTCTTGTATCCTTCTTTTCCGTAATAGTTAATTAACGCCCATGTTGCTGCTGTTGAAGCTCCAGTTCTAGTACCTACTAATGTTGTCTGATGGTCTCTAGTAAGGTAGGGTGTTTTAACAGCTAGTTTTTCCAGGTATTCTTTTTTCCTAAAGATAATTCCACCTGCTGGTACTGGTGCAAGACCCATTTTATGTGGATCTATAGTCATAGAAGATACACCTTTACATTTAAAGTCAAAGTTTATTTTAGGCTCCCTGTCCATATTTATAAAGGGTATCATAAATCCACCTAGAGCTGCGTCTACATGTAGATATACCTGATTTGAATATGCTATTTTAGAGATATTTTTAATATCATCAATCAGTCCAAGTTCAGTCGTACCTGCAATAGCAACTATTGCCATAGTATTCTCTGTAATCAGATCATCCAACTTTGAAACATCTATCTTATATTCCTCATTTAATGGAACAAAAACAGGCTTGATGGATAACATAGATAAAACTTTTTTAAAAGAAAAATGAGCACTCTTAGGTAAAATTAACTCAGGAACACCCGTATGCTCCTCTTCAAATAAGTACTTAGCTACAGTCATAGCCATGATATTAGCCTCAGTACCACCTGTAACAATATGTCCATAAGGATTATCTAAGTGTAACAAGTTACCTAATGAATTAATAACATCAACTTCCATCATACTAGTACCCTTAAACAATCCAGAATCACCAAGATTAGTTTCTAGAAACATTTCATAAGCTTCCACAGCAATAGGATCTGGTTTAGTACACATAGAACCTAGTATTTTACCTGAATCATAGCACATATCCATACTATGAAACTTATTTAAATCATTAAAAATATCTTCTTTACTTCTTCCTTTATCATGCATTATTTAACCCTAATTAAATGTGTTGAAAAAAAATTTATAGAAAAATTAACACAATAATTCTAATATAATTATTTGTAAATCATGTCATAAAAAATTTTATTCAAGTTAAAAAAAAAACAAATCACTACATGTTATCCAATAATATCCTTGAAATTTTACTATTATATTCTATAGCAAATATTTCAATTAAAAATAGAAATCAGAATATTAAAAAAAAAAGAATATTTAAATGGATTTTAACAACATTTAGAATTATAAAAAAAATAGAAAAAATGTCATATAAAAATAACATTAAAAAAAATAAAATCTTAAAAAAATGATAATGATGAAGAGTGTTTACTTAAAACTTAATTATCATTTAAAACTTTTTTAGCTGCGTCAAGCATGATTCTTTTCTCTACTTTAGCAACTATTCTTCTGATAGTAGGAACTGCATCTGTATTTGCTGAAATACTATCAATTCCAGCTTCTACTAATTTCTCAACAATTTCAGGTTTACTACCTGCTTGTCCACAGATACTTGTAGTTACTCCTGCTGCTTTACATTTTTTAATTACACTTGTAATTAATTTTATTACTGCAGGATGTGCTTCGGTGTAATGTTTAGCAACTAACTCATTGTTTCTATCTAATGCTAGAGTGTATTGAGTTAAATCATTTGTACCGAAACTTATAAAGTCAAGTCCTTCTTCTATGAAGTCTTCTATGATTATTGCTGCTGCTGGTGTTTCTACCATCATACCAAAGTCTACATCTTTATGTGGTTCTAAACCGACAGATCTTGCAATTTCTTTTGCTTGACGTAGTTCTTCTGGTTTATGTAGTAATGGTAGCATTACGCCTATGTTAGTGTATCCTTGATTATGGAGTTTTTTGATTGCTTTGAATTCAGCTTTGAGAATATCTGGCTGATCTAATTCTCTTCTGATTCCTCTCCAACCAAGCATTGGGTTTGCTTCGTCAGGTTCATTTTCTCCACCTTCTAATGTTTTGAATTCATCAGTAGGTGCATCAAGTGTTCTGTACCATACTGTTTTTGGATAGAATACATCTGCTACTTTGAGTATTCCTTTAACTAGTACGTCTACTAATTCATCTTCTCTACCTTCATCGATGAATTTATATGGTACTGTACCTGTTTCTAGCATCATATGCTCTGTTCTTAGTAATCCTACTCCATCTGCTCCAGTAGCATATGCTCTTTTTGCTGCATCAGCCATACTAACATTTACTTTAACATCAGTTACTGTTAATAATGGTTCTGCTGATACTGCCTGTGTTGCTTGGGTAGTTGTTGATTCAGATTCTTCTTTGAATTCTCCTTCAAATACTAATCCTTTTTTACCATCAATTGTAACTACTTGATTATCTTTAAGTACAGAAGTTGCTTCACCAGTACCTGATACACATGGTATTCCTAATTCTCTTGAAATAATTGCTGCGTGACAGGTTACTCCACCTTCATCAGTTACAATACCGTTAGCTCTTTTCATTGCTGGTACCATATCAGGTGTTGTCATTGTTGTTACTAGTATATCTCCATCTACTATTTTATCAAGTTCATCTAAGTCTTTGATAATTTTTACTGTACCAGAAATCATACCTGGACTTGCACCAAGACCTCTTACAATAATCTCTCTTTCTTCTTCATCATATGATGAGGAACTTTTTTCTTCAGTGATATTGCCTAATGTTGTGATTGGTCTTGCTTGTAACATGTATACTTTATTATTTTCGATACCCCATTCAGTATCCATAGGAGCACCGTAATGTTTCTGTATTCTTCTACCAAGCTGTGTTAGTTGTTCAAGATCACTATCTGTTAATACTCTTGCATCTTTTTTATCTTCAGGAACATCAATTTGTACTGTTTCACCAGTTTCCTGATTTTTGGTGAACATGGTTTTCTTAGTGTTTATTTTGTATGATTTTACTTCATCATTTATTTTATCAAAACGGCATGTATCTGGTGTTACTGTACCTGATACTACACCTTCTCCAAGTCCCCATGCTCCTTCTATGAGCATTTCTTCTGCTCCTGTTGATGGATCAACTGTGAACATTACTCCTGATTTTTCAGAGTTTACCATTTGTTGTATTACTACAGCAATTAGTACTTTTGAATGATCAAAATCATTTTCTGCTCTGTAGAAAATTGCTCTTGCTTCAAATAATGATGCCCAACATTTTCTTACATTATATAATACATCATCTATTCCAGAAATGTTTAGGTATGTATCTTGTTGTCCTGCAAATGAAGCATCTGGTAAGTCTTCTGCTGTAGCAGATGATCTTACAGCTACAACTACGTCTTCGATATCTACCTGCATACATAATGCATTATATGCTTCAATAATTACACGTTGTATATCTTCAGGTATTTCAGTTGTTGTAATTAATTCTTTGATGTTGTCTGCTACTCTATTTAATTCTGTTGTATTATTAAAGTCAAGTCCATCTAACATTTCATTAATTTTATCAACAATACCTGTCTTTGTTATGAATTTAAGATAGGTTTCTGCTGTGATTACAAATCCTGGAGGTACAGGAATTCCTGCATTTGTTAATTCTCCAAGGTTTGCTCCCTTACCTCCAGCAATAGGTATATCATCTTTACCTATCTCTTTAAAAAATTCAACGTAATTCATCTGTAACACTCTTCTAAAAAATTTTATTTTATTATTATTTGATAATTATTTATATAACATACGAAAAGGATTATTAACCAATTATTTCATGAAATATGATAATAATCAGTCATCTTTGTGGGTTATATAAATACCACTATTTATTCTATTATTAAATCCTTAATCTATTTTATAATCTTGTACTAAACTGTTATAAACTTAGTATTGTACAAGGTCATGTCCTTTGTCTATAACAATTTTACAAGTTACTGGTAATTTCATTGCAGCTCTGTTAAGTGCTACTTTTGCATTTTCAAAGTCTTTAACATTTACGTATGCTGTAATAATTTTTTGGTTTGCACGTACTAAAGCTTCTGAACCTATAGCTTTACCAAATGCTCCTCTCATTCCACTCTGAACCCTGTCGGCTCCTGCTCCAGTTGCCATAGGGTTTTCTCTTACTATGTGGTGAGGGTATGTTCTTATTTTTAATCTGTAACCCATTTTACCGGTTGTTCTTTGTAAGTATCTGTTTGCAGCTACCCTAGCAGCTTCTAAGGAACTGTGTGATAAATGTGTGTGTTCTTTAACTGCTAATGTTACTTGTAATGGGTAGTCTTCTGATAAATTTCCCATGTCATACTGTACAATTTTTGATGCTGGGATTTTTCTAATATAATCTTTTCTTGTGTATGGTCTAACCATGTTATTCTCCTCCGTTTAACTAAATACTTTATTTCCATTGTGAAAAAAATATTTGAAAAAATCTAATTAATAATACAATAAATAGTATTCATTAAAATCAAATTCAGTAATTAACTTATGAATTTGAATATACTAATTTATGATATGTTAAAGATATTATATAAAAATAGTGTTAATAAAAAATAGATTTTATATTAATACATATATTGACTTAGAATAAGATTATTATTTCTTATTAATTATATAATTTTTTTGAAATATCAACTTAATATACTTTACTATTAATAAATAAATTATAAATTAGTTAATATTGATAAATAAATAGGGTTTTAAATTTATGAAAGTAAAAACTAAAATGACTTTTACATATACGGATAATAAATATGCAGAAATTGCTTATAAATCATTATACCCTGATAATGAGGGTTTTGTTGAATCTGAGGTTATAGATAATAAATTAGTATGTTATTTTGAAAATGAGAATATAACAACTGTATTAAATACTATTGAGGATCTGATTCAATGTGAAAAGATGATTGAAATGACCTCAGAAATTGTTTAATAAAAAAAATAGTAAATTTTTAGATAAAAAAAATAAGATTTGGATTAAATAATAATCCCTTTATTTTACTTATTCTTCATCATCTGGTAATACTTCAGGTGCTACTTCTTCAGAATCAGCTTCTTCTTCAGTTTCTTCTTCTGGTTCTGGTTTTTCGAATTCATCGATGAATTGAACTTTTTCTATTCCTTCAATGTTTTCGTATGTTTCTCTAGCTACTCTGAATTTGGATAATGTTACTTCTTGTACAGTTCTCTGTTCAAATCCGGATAATTTGTCTAGTGTAATTTTAGCAACACCATCTTCTATTTCGATTTCTGTTTTTTCAACATCTAAGTTAGGGTTTCCGTAGTATACTTCTATTAATCCTTTGATTTTTTCTGCGTCATCTTGGATTGTGTCTACAATTTCTAAATCGTATACTATGTCTTTACCTGCTAATTCATGGTTGAAGTCTACTCTTACTCTTCCACCACTGATTGTTCTTACTACACCAGGATTTCCTTCTAATGTTAATGGCATGCCAACGAAAGGTTTTATGTTTTGTCTTTTGAATTCTCTCATTGGAATTAATTTTATTAAACTAGGGTCTCTTTTACCAAATGCATCTTCACATGGTATTTCTACTGTTTTTTTGTCTCCTACTTCTAAGCCTTTAATCTCATCATGTAATTTTGGTATTAATTGTGATGATCCTACAGCTAAAACCATTGGATGGTAATCTTTTTGATCGTTTTTGATGCCTGCTTCTTCAGCTACATCTTCGTATGTAGTATCAAATACATCTCCAGTTTCTTTAACTCTTCCAGTGTAATTTAGTTTTACAAAATCTTTATCATCTATTGGCATATTTTTCCATTATCTCCTATTAAGTTATTATTAATATTATTTTTAAATTGATTCAGAATATCTTTATTTTTATATCCTAAGATTCTGATTTTTTGTGGATAATTATTAATATATTTATGTATCTCATCCTTAAAAATACCTGCCTCTAATACACTTAGTATTCTCTGTTTTTTATGACTACTGAATCCATAAGTAATATTATTTAATATCTCGTCAATATTATCAAATGGCCTATTATCAAGTATATTACTAACTGTACTATCATCCATGAGAGCTAAATTAGATAATTCATCTCTTGATAGATTATTCACATTATCAAGCAAGGTCTTTGTTGCTCTCACATCATGTAATGGAGCATGATTTGCTTCAATTTCCTTTTCTAACATGTTAATGGTTTCAATTGGTAACATATCATCTAATTTATTGAATTCATTTTTTGATACCATTTCTCTTATCTTAGTACCACTAACATTTTCTAGTCTTGGAATGAAAATAAATTTATTCTTAAAATCAAAATTTAGTTTTGTCAATGATTTAGCAAGGGACACAATAACATAATCATCATTGCTTAATTTCCCTTCAAGTAACACCTTTTTATCTTCCATAGAAATAATTTTATATGGTTTTGGTGCTACGCCCTTACCATTATTTATATAATTAAGTATTATTTTAAATTTAGGGTCATTACTAATATATCCTCTTGGAATATAATCGGCATTCAGTGCCTTAAACATTAAAGATAAACATAAGGAATATTGGCCAGAACCCATGATACCCATAGGTGGACCTTCTACAGCAATATCTGCACCTACCTTAATTGCAAGTTCAGCTCTTTTTTGTCTAGTTAATATATAAGGTAATCCTCTACCATTACGTTCAAACAATCCTGGGATAATTGCTACAAATAAACATTCAGGATGTAAACGTTTAGCTTCATTCATACAAAATAAATGTCCATTATGTAAAGGAGAATACTCAGTAAAATCAGCAATCATAGGAGTAATATTTTTATTACCCATAATTTTCAGACCATTAGAATCCAGATCCTTATAAAACTGCTTTCTATCCCTACATAAATTATTCTCAACAAATGATTCAATACCCATTATAATAACCCCTAAAAATTAATAATATCAATACGTATGAAAAAATTTGTTAAAACTAATATATAATCATATAACAACAAAGCCTAGAAAAAATAGGAAAAAAATAAACCATAGAATTCTTATCATATAAAATAGAAAAACGAATATAAATAAAATATAATGAAGGTGAAAAAAGATGGGAAATCTCATATTAAAAAATTGTAAAACAATAGACAATAACACCATAAATATCATTATAGAAAATGGAAAAATAAAAGAAATAAAAAAAACAATACTACCTTCTGACACAGCCACAGACAAAACAATTGACATAAAAGATAAAATAGTAATACCTGGTCTAATAGATCCCCATGTACACTTCCGTGACCCCGGATTAACACACAAGGAAACATGGAAAACAGGCAGTCAGGCAGCAGCACATGGAGGATACACCACCGTAATAGACATGCCAAACACAATACCGAAAACAGACACCCTAAAAAACTTCCAAGAAAAAAAGGAAATAGCACAAAAATCAATAGTTGACTTTGGTCTACAGGCAGGTGTTAAAACTGAGCAAGATGTGCTAGAAATAAACAAAGAAAAACCAGCATCATATAAAATATTCATGGATTTACATACAAATGAACAACTAGATAAAATGTTTAGTTATGTAGGAAAAACCGATAAACCATTATGCTTACATTGTGAGGATAAAACACTAGTAGACTATAATATAAAACGACTAAAAGAAGACCCGGAAAATAAAGAAAAAATAATAACATATAGTTATGCAAGAAGTCCACTAACAGAACTAATAGCAGTAAACAGAGCAATAGAATTAGGAAAAAAATATAACCTGCAATTACATCTATGTCACATAAGCACAAGACAAACACTTGAATTAATACATGAAGCACGAGAAAAACTAAACATAACCATAGAAGCAACACCGCATCATCTATTCCTAGAAAATAATGTATATGAAACATATGGAGTAAAAGCAAAAACAAATCCACCTCTAAGAGATAGTAATTATAATATTACTATATCCAACCTAAATGAATTTGATAGTATAGGAACAGACCACGCACCACACACAATAGAAGAAAAAGAAAAAGACACATGGAGTAGTGCTGCAGGAATACCCGGACTAGAAACATCAATGAAACTACTGCTAACAGAAGTTAATAACAATAATTTAACTCTTCACGATATAGTTAGATTAATGTGTAACAATCCAGCAAAAATATTCAAAATACCAAATAAAGGAAAAATAGAAAAAGAATATGATGCCGATATCACAGTAATAGATATGAAAGAAACTGGAAAAATTAGCACAGAAAACACATATACTAAAGGGAAATACACACCATTTGAAAATAGACCATACCATGGAAGTAACATCATGACCATTAACAGAGGAACAGTAATCTGTGAAAATGATGAAGTCTATGAACACAATGGAAAATATATATACTAACCTTTTGACTCATCCCCCACTCTTTTTTAAAAAAAAATAGACCTATTTTTAGATTTATAGTAATTCTTAAGAAAATGATTTAATTATAAAATTTAGTGAATTTATGAAAAATAGAATTAATTGTAAATAAAATTAGAAAAAACAAAGTAAAAAATAAAGGAAATAAATAGGGTTCTAGTTTTTCAAGCAACTTAGTCCTTTAGATATTTCCTAGTAAAAAGTACTAATAGTTTAGTATGTAGTAATGCGGGTCGTACCTTGTTTACCTCAGTAATACAGGTCGTACCTCACTTACGTACACTCCTAACTATTATTAAAATATATTTATACTTTAAAGTTTACTTGGAAAACTTCAGTTTGTATATTTGTTTAACATAATATATAAACTTACCCTATTAGTTTAATATCCGCTAATTTATAAAGCAGGGTTGATTAAGTCACGTTCTCCACTAGGCATGAACTCTCTTACTGCACCTTTAGCAATGCATTTTCTTGGGTGAGTCCAGTCGAAGAGTAAGTTTTTATCTGCAAATGCAACTTTTATGAGAGGGTTAAGTGCAAATGCGTCTCCTCTAGCTGCGTGTGGAGCTTCAGCAATACCTGCGTATTCAGGTTGGTGACCTACGTTCATTGCGTAGTTAGGGTAGTTAGGACCTCTTAATTCGTGAATAAGTCCTTCGTCACTTCTTATGGAGAGTGAGTTGGATGATCCACATTGATCTTGTAAGTCGTAACCGTAGAATCCTAATCTGCTGTGTCCTTCTTTATGTAATAATTGACTTAAGTACCATCCGTTTACACCTGCGTTAGAGTTAGCAGTTGCGAATGCTACTGAACAACCTGCACCTGCTGCGAGAACTGCTGCTCTCTGTGATCCACCGAAGTGGTCTTCTAATGCTGCAGGGATTTCGTATTGTTCTAATCCGTATAATGTTACTTCACTAGCGATGTCTCTTACAACATCGGAATTAGCTTCAGCTTGACATAATCCGTATTTGTTGTCTACGTAGTCTTTACCGTAGTATATGAAGTCGTCTAAGATTTCATCTGTGTATGCTGCAGTAGCATATTGTGTGAATCCTACACCACCAGACATGTATGAACCTAACCATACTTGGTCGTATAATGGTGCTGCTCCACCAATAACTTCTAATGTTACTTCTGCAGGGTCATCAGATACTCTGCTGGTTTGTACCATATCAGAGAATGCACCGAAGGTTACTCCTCCTGGTTCGTTTGGTCCTCTTGCTCTTCTTGAAGGCATTGCGGTAGCCATTGAGATTACGTCTGCGTGTTTTGCTGCGTATGAGAAATCAGCAATAGCTGCTTCTCCTGCACATAATTTGTATGCAGAAATGAAACTCATACCGATTTGCATAGCAGACCATCTTGAGGTTGTACCTCCGTCACAAGCACGTACTACTAATGTAGGTACTCTACTTACTTGGTAAGTTTTCTTACCTATGTATTTTTTGAGCATTTCTGCTTGTTCTTCAGGGAACTCTTTGTTGATGTCTATAACAAATCTTTGGTCTAATTGATCTAATAAATCATCGTCACCGGTGAAGATTTTTGCGTAGGAATCTACTACTAATCCAGGGTCAACTTCTACCATGTGTTCTTGTACAACTGCTCCTCCAGGGAGTGCGTGGTTGATTGTTTCTAAGTATTCGTTGATTGTTTCAGGAGTTACTTCTACACCTAACCTTTGTTCTAGTACACCGTGAGCTGTATCCATACCAACAATTACAGTTCTTTTAATATCGTCTACTAATTGTTGAATAGCTGAGTTGTTACAGAAGTGAAGGTCGTCTCCTTCTACGTATGTGTCTGTACCAGATACTTGGTATGCCATTAATTTTCTCTGTCCGAGAGGTACACCAATGTCTGGGTTGTAAAATGGTAGTCCTCCACGAGCTTCCATAGCTTTTTTAGCTTCTTCATTAAATTCTCTTTTTCTTGCGGATTGTTCCCATCCACCGTAGCAGTAATATTTAGTTTTTTCATCTTTAGGGTCTTCATCAAATTTTTCTTGTAAAGCCTTTAAGAATAATTTTTTCTCATTATCCATTAGTTACCACCTAATTTACTTTGTAAATCTTTATTGAATACATCTAAACCATATCCACCTTCAGTTCTTGCGAAGTGTATTTCTTCAACAACTTTGATAACTTCTGGGTCGTCTCTTAGACTTACGTTGTCGTATCTGTATATGGTTGTGATCTTCTTAAGTTCGTCTTCTGGTAATGGTTCTCCAACGTCTACAGGTTCGTCAAGTTCTACTCCTACTTGATCTTTTACGTATATTACGTGGCCAGTTTCTTCATCATATACGTATCTTTGTAATGCGTCGAACATTAATCCGTTTTCGTCAAGTCTTAGGGAGTGTCCGTGTACTGTTGCTCCTCTTAAACCTGTTTTTGCTGCATCGAAGAATTCGGATTCTAGTAATATTTTGGAGGTTTCTTCTAAGTCAGATTCTCTCATTTCAACTACTTGTCTTCCTGAAAGTGTACCTGTATCTACTCCTCTGAATCTTCTTAAGTATGATCTTGCTCTGTCGTATGGTTGAGCAGGTGCATTATACATTGAATCTGCGAATTGTATGTATCTTATACGGATTCCTTTTTTTGCTCCGTCGATTGGTTCTACGAAGTCTTTCATAGCGTCTTCTTCAAAGTCCATTTCATCAAGAGGTGGGTGTACTGTTTTGTAACCTTCTCCTGGGTTTCTGTGACTTAAGAGTTTTACTATATCGTCATCTGCAATATTTCTTAGTTTTTTAAGTTCGTAATCTGGATTCATGTGTTTCTTACGGTTTTCTGCAATAACACTTTCTCCAGGATAAAATTGTACGTCATATGCCATTTACAATCACCTGATATATCTTATAGTTTCTGATGATTTTGCATTTGGATCTACTAATCCAATTAATCTTGAGTCTATTTTGTCTTCAAAACCTTTTCCATATTTCATGTAATCTGAAACTGATGTTGTGGTTTTAGTGAATATACCTGTTGATACTTGGAAACCAAAATCTAGGGTATCTTCTAAAATAGAGTTTACCTGTTCTACAAAATCGTCTAGAAATTCTAATTGGACTGTTAAAATAATTTCACCAACAGATACTTTTAATGGAACATCATTACCTTTAACATGGATGGTTTTCCTATCTGTATGATTAACTTTTGCTCCTTTAGCTGGACCATAAGCTACTACTGTAGGTAGTGATTCACCATTTATTAAAACTCTCAATATACCATCTAACTCCATGATTTGATTTAATATCTTTTCAGTTGTTTCTGGTTTGAGAATTCTATCTGGGAATATTTTTACATCACTTGCTTTTATTACTTTTAATTCTGTTTCATCTACGTCTGTTGACATTATTTAACTTCCTATCTAGATTTTATCTTTTACTTCATGTGCTCCTTCAGCAACATATTTTACTGGTTCTCTTAAATTGTCTACACTACTGTATACTTCTCCAACTAATCCTGATGTAGCTTCTACAGAGAACATCTGTGTACCTGCATCTAAGGACATTGCTGCTGCGTTACATGGTATAGCGTAACCTTTACTGTGTCTTGTTACTACGTGGTTACCATTGAAGATACCTGGTCCTCCACCACCGTAAATACCGTGTGAGAAGAAACTCATACCTACACCAGTACCCATTACTCTACCAAAGTCTACTCCTGGTAAACCTGCTTCGTATTCTAAGATATCGTTGTAGTATAATATAGATGATGCTACACCTTGAGCTGCTCTTGCTGCACCTACGTTAACAATAACTGCTGCAATTTGACCTGCTGCTGCATATGCGTTCCATAATGCCCAATCAACTGGTTCGTATAATTTATATCCTGATGGTAATGTTTCTTTTACTTTGATTATTCCATCATCGGATGCTCTGGATAATAATGAAATTACTACGTCACCGAGTGTTGCTTTACCGTTTTCTTTTACTAAGTCATAAACTATGTTGTTTGCGTTTAATCCTTGGTATGCTAATCCTAATAAGTGGCTTCTTTCGAATGCACCGATTGCGTCACCCATTTCGAATGTTGCAGTTTGTTCAAGGATTGATGATAAAGCTACTGCGTTAAGAGTATTTTTCTTTGTGATTGCTACTACGTGGTTTGCACCAATGTTTCTTAGACTGTAACCTAAACCTTCAAGGTGAGTTGTTTGTCCTAATAATGTTGTTAATGCTCCACCTAATTTTACGTTATGTGGATATCCACCCATAGCTGCTGTTTTTATTTCTGAAGCTTGATATTTGTTTATATCAAATGTATCGAGTATAGCTTGGATTAAAGCTGCTCCTGTTGCTAATGGTGCTACGGAGTAGTCACCGGATACTGCTAATCTTTCTGATGGAATTTGTACTAATGCTTGTTTTCCGTCGTTTAATAATTTTATGTTAAGATCGTCATCGTCGTTAACTTTTAAGATTTTTTCCATTTTGTCAGCAATTGCATCTGCGTTGTCTACAATTGCTAAATCTAATTCTCTTCCTGGAATAAAGTTAGCTTTTCCACCGTATGCTCCGTTTGCTAAGGATTTTTCAATACCTGCTAAGTTTACTGCAACAGAACGCTTAATTTCTTCTATAATGTTTTTTATAGTTGGGTTTACTAGAGGACTAATTGCTTCTAGAGGTACTTGTTCTTCTAAAAGTTTTCCGTCTACCCCATACAAATCTATTTTATCGTCATATGTTGGCATTTATATGTACACCTCTTAAATTAAATTTATTAAGAAATGAACTTATTATTATTCATTCCGGGTTTATACTTTCATATTGCTCTTCTTTTCACTATAATTCTTGTTATGATTCAATAAAATACTTAGTTGGTAGAAATATTTTAATGAAACAAGATTATATCCACGTGTTTTTTATCTTTAACATCAAATTTATAATGTCTATGTGAAAAAGAATTCAGTTAATTATTTAACTTAAACAAATGAAATCTATCCCTCCAACTGTTTATCTAAAAATACATTTCCATAATTATTGTGCTCAAATATTCATACAAAGAAAAAATACTCCTAATAACTTAGCGTTATATCATACAACACTCCAATTGTATATTTTACAAATTGTATGATTTTAGGATGTATTTAATTAACCGTTTAATACGTCATTATGAGTAATACAAAAGATATCATTACTTATGAATATTTTTGTAATTCATACTAATTTGTAATAAATATTCTTACAATTGAATTATATAATTAGAATACAATATAAATATTTCTAAATTTTATAGAATAAAACCTTACCAATAAATCATGATAATTTTTTTTATAAAAAAAATAAAACGAAGATACTTTATATTAATCACGATTGATTATTTTATATTATTCAAATCATCATAAATAAAAAATAAAACAATTAAAAGCCAAATAAAGAGGAGATAAAATAAAATGGAAAAAAATAGTATAAATAATACAAAAAATATGAATTTTACATGTGATGACATAAAAAACATCGTCAATTGTGAGGATAATGATAGTTTAAATGAATTATTTGAGAATGCAAGAAAAATACAAGAAATATTTAATGAAAAGACTCAATTTGAAACTAACTTATATTTTCCTAATATTTACAGAGTTAAGGATAACTGTCCTACATGTGGTTACAGAACACCTGAATCAAGACGTGAATATAATCCATTATATATTAAAAATATTTTAGAATACAGACTACGTGATATAAATCAATATGATATTCATGCAATTAATTGTTATTTTACTAATACTCTTGATGAAGATATACTAAAAATTGTTATGAATACTCTTGATCAGTATGATATAGACATTAATGTAAATATAACTAACTGGAATGATTATAAGTTAATTTCATGTTTTGACGTTGATTCTCTAATTATCGATTATTCATTACTTACTAAGAACTATTATACTCATAGTAATCATGAAGAATTCGATAAGATTTCATATAAACTATCACAAATAATTAATGATAATTCAATCAAAGACATAACTTATGAATTTCCAATCAATATTGGTGAAACACATATAGACCTTTATCGAATTTTTAAAATATTTATGAAAATTAAACCTACATCTATAGAAATCAAAGGTTATGATCCATTCTATGATTCACCAAGGGAATATAATCCCCAATATTCACAGCAATATTTAAAAAAGATAATATCTCTACTCCGCATAATCCTTCCAAAAACCAATTTAAAACTAAAATATGCGACAAATGGTAATAATGATATGGAAGAAAATGTAAAACTTGGAATAAATACAATTACTGGAATATATTTCGATAAAAACAAACCCCAATTATACAATATTAACAAAATTATGAATATTAAATCCTAAAAATGATAAAAAGTAATACTTTTTAATCAAAAAGTATTTATCATCGTATGTATAAAATAATAATTGTAGAAAGTAATAAAAAAATATAAAATAGTATGATTTTTTATAATATTCTACATTACTAAAGTAATTCTACACATACCCTCCCCCAAAAAAAACCCAATTCGAATATAAAAAAAACTCCAAAAAAAGTAAAGATTAAAGTGTTCAAATATCTATAAAACTATAATTAACGGATTAGACCTTATACTTATAAGATCTAAAAATAATTCTTTTTTTTTAAAAATAGAAAATTCATCAATATAACTAATAAAAAAAGAAAAATACTAATTCTATAAAGAAATTCTAAAAAAATTGATTAAAAAAAATAAGATAACTTCATTGATAAAAACCAATGAAGTATGTTCCGATTTTATATTATTTTAGTCATAATTTGTTCAAAGATGCAACAAACAATATATTAAATACAATACCCTATTAGTTTAAAATAAACTAATCAATATTTGAAAGTATAGAATAGGAGGACCTATCCTAAACTTTAACTACACTCTTCAATGAAGACTGTATTTTTAGATTACATACTTAGACTTTTTTTACTAAGTTACCCATGTGATCATATACTTCTACAGTAGATAATCTCATTTGGGTATCTAATTGGTGAGTAGCACAGGATAGACATGGGTCGTATGCACGAATAACCATTTCCATTAAGTTGAAGATTTTATCGTCAACTTCTACTCCAGGTTTTATGTAGTTTTTAGCTACTTGTTGAATACCCATTTCCATTGCAGGGTTGTTTTGTACTGTAGCTACTACAATGTTTGCTTTGGTTACTAAACCGTTTTCATCAGTTTCGTAGTGGTGGGTTAAAGTACCTCTTGATGCTTCAACAATACCAATACCTTTACCTGTGATTTGATCACGGTCTATTGCTTCAGGACGTTTTTGTCCACTTAAGTCTCCTTCTAAGCCGTCAACAGCTAATTCTGCTGATGCAACTAATTCTATGAGTCTTGCTGGGTGGAATAATAATGGTTCTTGAGCGTAACCGAAGTTGCTTCTGAATTCTTTTAAGTAGTCTTGTGCTCTTTCAGCTGGGTCAGGCATTTTTGTACATACGTTGATTCTTGATAGAGGAGCTACTCTGTATATACCTTCAGGGTATCCTATATCTTTTATGTATGGGAATTTTAACCAGGAGTATGGTTTTACACCTTCAGCCATGTAGTCTTGGTAATCTTCTGAACCGAATTCTGCGTATTTTTCTCCTTCTTTATCGCACATTCTTACATTACCATTGTACATTTCCCAACTTCCATCTTTTTTGTCTACTAATCCACAGTGGTATGTTTCAACATTACCTAATGTTTTGATTAAGTCCATATTTTCTTCGAAAATACCTTGTGCTACATCCCATGTGTCTAATGAAAGTTCGAGAGCTCTTTGTGCTTTTACTAAGTTGTCTTTTTGTTCTTCGTCTGTTAATTCAGTGGTAATTCCACCAGGTGTGTTGGATACTTGGTGAATTGGTCTTCCACCGACAGCAGCTACGATATCTTGTGAGTTTCTTCTTAGTTCTAAAGCTTTTTTAGCTAATTCAGGTTTATCTTTAATGATTTGGAATACATTTCTGGTTTTTCTATCTTTTCCACCTATGAAGTCAGGTGCAGATAAGAAGTAGAAACTTAATGTGTGTGAGTGCATTACAGAAGCCCAATTCATGATTTCTCTCATTTTGTAAGCTGCTGGATATATCTCATCATCATTGAATCCAAATACTTGGTCACATGCTTTAGCTGCTGCTAAGTGGTGTTGTACATCACAAATACCACAGATTCTTGGTACGATTCTTGGAACTTCTTCGATTGGTCTTCCTTGTAGGAATTTTTCGAATCCTCTGAATTCCATTACGTGTAATTTTGTATCTTTTACATTTCCTTCTTCGTCAAGGTCTACTGTAATTTTTGCGTGACCTTCTATTCTTGTAACTGGTTCTAATGTTAATTCTACCATATTTATTTATCCTCCTATTCCATCTATTTTTTGACTTTTAAAGGGATTAATGCTGCTGGTAATGTGTAAGTATAGAAAGTTCCTACTATATCTTCTACTTGTTCAGCAACTTCTTCAGGATCTACATCTTTATCGTTTTCTACACCAAAGTCAGATGAGATAGCACTTATCATTTTTGCTCCTGCATCATATACTTTGTCTGTAGGTCCATAACATCCACGGCATGGTGTATCTACTGCTGGACATTGTGCTCCACATAATGGACGTGTTGCTGGACCTAAACATATGATACCTTGTGGTACTAGACACATGTCTTTGTCGGTTGGTCCAACTTCCCATGGTCTTTTGATGGTATCCATAGCCATTCCCGTAGGTGGTTTTTCTCTTTCACATACATCACAAAGGTTGTTATCAGGAATTTCTACTGGTTCACCTTTTACTAATGAAATTAATACTTGTGCAATTACATCAGATTTTGGTGGGCATCCTGGTAATGCTGCATCTACTTTGATTGCTTCAGATAATGGTCTTACTCTGCTTTCTAGGTGTGGTACAGATTCATTAGGTATGATTTTATCTGGGTTTACTGTAGATTCAGAGTTTATGTATGCTTCTTCTGTTAACTCGTCATTGTCATATAAGTTACCTAATCCTGGAATTCCTCCGAATTCAGCACAGGTACCGTAAGCAACAATCATGTCAGATTTTTCTCTTAATACTTCTGCGAGTTCTCTGTTTTCATCGTTACGGATTCCACCTTCTATAAGACAAATGTCCATGTGTGGAATTTCATCGTATTTTGTATCCATTAATACTGGTGAAAATTCGAATTCTGCAACATCGAGAACATCTAATAATAGTTCGTGTAAATCAGTTAAAGCTATGTGACATCCAGAACATCCGCCTAGCCACATTGTTCCTATTTTTTTCTTTTCTGCCATGTGATTATGCCTCCTGTTCTATTTGAGCTTTGAGTGGTGATGGACCTAATTCTTCTATTTCAGCAGTTACTCTTCTGATTGTGGAAGCAAATTTTTCACCTTCAGATGCTGAAATCCAGTCGTGTTGTACTCTTTCTTTTTCAATTCCGAGTTCATCTAATAATCTGTAAACTAATCTCATTCTTCTATCGAATTTGTAGTTACCTGCATCGTAGTGGCAGTCTCCCATGTGACATCCTCCTACGAATACTCCATCTGCTCCTTCTCTTAGAGCTTTTAGAATAAATTGAGGTTCTATTCTACCAGAGCACATTACTCTGATCATTCTTATGTTAGGTGGGTATTGCATCCTTGAAGTTCCTGCAGTGTCTGCTCCACCGTAGCAGCACCAGTTACAACTGAAAACGATTATTTTAATATCGTCATTAGCCATTTTTTTTCCTCCTATTAAAAAAACATGATTATTTTAAAATATTTTTTTTATTTTAAAAATAATCTACTCATTATAATCTAAGATTAGACATTATAATTAATATTAAACACGTGTTCATTGTACTATTAATTTAGTACAATTTAAAAAAATGTACAAACTAAAATAATGTACAATATTATATGACTTTAACTATTATTATAAAGGTTATTTTATAGAGTATACCGTAAAGTTTAAATATGATGATTGAATTTTTTGTGTTATTATCATGATTTTTCAGTATAATTCTTGTTGTAAAAAATCGTTGTTTAAATTATATTTCGTCTTAAAACGTTGCTTATAAGTTTTTTTTAATTTTGATTTTTTTAATGAAAACATTGAAAAATTTAGGTTAACCTAATTAATAAATATATTAATACTATTTACAAAATGATTATTACTTTAAAGTATTATTGATTGAATATGAAATAATATTTAAATTAAAGATGATTAATTATTATATAATTACAATACTTAATAAATTTCAAAATAGAAACTGTACGAATATTATTCAATCCTATTTTATTCCTCCAGATTAAAAATAACGTTGTTATATTACTTAATAAGCATAACACTGTTATATAACACACGATAATTATAATAAATAAAAGAAAGAGAAAGTAATAATTGATAAAAAAATATAAAACTTAGGATATCACAATAATACTTTTTATAATTTAAAAACAGGGTGATTAAATGCTACTCGAAATAAAAGATTTAGAAGTAGAAGTAGAAGGAAAGCAAATATTAAAAGGAGTAAACCTGGAGATAAACGAAGGTGAAAGACACGTACTACTCGGCCCAAATGGAGCTGGAAAAAGTACACTATTTATGACAATACTTGGATTTCCAAAATATGAAGTCACGAATGGTAAAATAATATACAAAGGACAAGACATAACAAATATGGAAACCCACGAAAGAATCAAATTAGGTTTAGGTGTAACCTTCCAAAATCCACCAGCAATTCATGGAGTAAAACTAAAAGATTTACTAAAAATAGAAGACAAAGACCACGAATACAAAAATGATGATGAATTAACCAATGAAGTAGTTGAATTAGGAAAAAGATTAAAATTAAATGAAACTTTCCTTGAAAGAGATGTTAATTTAGGATTCTCTGGTGGAGAAGTAAAAAGATCTGAATTATTACAATTATTAGCACAAAAACCTGATTTCATCATGTTCGATGAACCTGATTCTGGAGTAGACATAGAAAATGTTGAATTGATTTCAAAAGAAATAGGTACACTTCTTGGACAAGATGACCCTAATACCAAGAAAAGTGGATTACTCATTACTCACCTGGGATACATATTAAAATATGTGAATGCAACACACGCACATATATTAATAGATGGTAAAATTACAAGAACAGGTAATCCTACAGATATTATGAACGACGTTAGAAAATCAGGATTTGGAGATGCATAAAATGGTTTCATTTAAAGACAGAGCAGAAAAAGCAATAGACAAAAAAGCATCCGTTGGTGCTGATGTAGATTTAGATGAATTTGAAGCAGCAGATGTAGGACAATACGACCACATCGATTCATTAGAAGATTTAACCAAAGATGACCAAAAAACATTAAACAGTGTTGGAATGGAAACTGATGAAAAAGGAAGAGCAGCATCATTCCTACAAATGGACCAATCAGAAATATTTGTAAATAACATGTTCCCTGGTGTAGAAGTAATGGGAACAGCACAAGCACTGGATAAATATGACTGGTTAAAAGATTACATGTGGAAAGCAGTACAGGTAGATGCAGATAAATATACTGCTACAACAGAGTTAGGTGCAAGAAGTGGATACTTCATAAGAAGTGAACCTAACACTAAATTAGACATACCTATACAAGCATGTATGTATATTGGTGATGATGAAGTAAGACAAACTGCACACAACATAATTATTGCTGAAGAAAATTCTGAAATAAATATCATCACAGGCTGTTCAACAGCAACACACGTAGACAATGCAGCACACATAGGTGTATCAGAATTCTACCTTAAAAAAGGAGCAAAAGTAACATTCACCATGGTACACAACTGGGCAAAAGAAGTAGATGTAAGACCAAGAACTGGAGTTATAATGGATGATAACAGTACATACATCTCAAACTACATACTAGCACATCCAGTAAGAAACTTACAAGCATACCCAACAGCATACGCAAATGGTAAAAACTGTAAAGTATTCTTCCAATCAATATTAGCAGGAAAAGAAGATTCATTAATTGACCAAGGATCCAGAACAGTATTATCTGGAGAAAACTCCCAATCAGAAATGATTACAAGAGCAATATCTGAAGATAACTCTACAATATACACCAGAGGAGATTTATTAGGTAAATCACCAGATGTACGGGGACACCTTGAATGTATGGGATTAATATTATCTGATGACTCAAAAATATATTCAGTACCTGAACTAAGAGGAGAATCTACAAACATGGAATTATCACACGAAGCTGCTGTAGGTAAAATAGCTGAAGATGAAATCCAATATCTAATGGCTAGAGGATTAACAGAAGATGAAGCTGCATCAATGATTGTAAGAGGATTCCTTGATATTGATATTAAAGGATTACCAGATAAATTAGCTCAAGAAACCAAAAAACTCATGGATATGAGTATGGAAGGAATGTAATCCTAAAAATAATTAACCTCCCTCTTTTTTTATTATTTAAAAAAAAATAGATTAACTAATTTTACATTAATATTTACATGAAAAAAATAATAAACAATTCTTTAAGTTAATATGATAAAAAATAGATAAGAAATTTCGTATATAAAATAGCTCTAATATATAATAAAAAAAAGAAAAAATAACCCTCAAATAGATTATTCTTTTCCCATAGTGTTATTATCCAGAGATAATAATAAATTCACCGACTTTTTCAACTTTACCAAATGGAACAATTAACAAGTCGCCATTACGTTTAGCACCTTTAACATTAACATTTCTTTCACTGTCTGTTTTTATGATAATATCTGTAATTTTACCAGTTTTTTCATCGATAGTTAATTCTTCTAGTTCTCCTAGAATACGTGCACTACTTGTTGCAACTTGATATCCTCTGATATCTGCCCATAATTTTTCTTCGCCTTTTATTAATTCCCTTTCTTTTGCCATTATGTCCACCTAAACGTATTTTAACAAGTTACCTATTGGTAATAATAATTACTAATATCTTTATTTTTAAAACTATATATAACTTATTAATATAATAACTTACTCCTTCTTAGCATGATGATTAGAGATATCTAAATCATCAAGTGTATTAACATTAAAAGCTAATTCTACACTATTTGATATATAGATTGTTTGATCTTGTTCCTTAGTATTAGCTAACACTACATTAACACCTGTAGGTACTAATCCCTCAAAGACTAATGTTGGAGTTAAATTATACTTATCAAATAAATTTGCTGGTACTGAAACACACATAGCAGGTTTATCCCTATCATAATAATGATCTAACACGTCGTCTATATGTTCTGAAGTTATAAAAGGTAAATCTGCTACAAGAGTCATTACAACTTCATCTTCCTCAACATATTTTCTGTCAGAAAGAATATCTGACAAATCTTCCACATATCCATTACCTTTAGTTTTTATTATTATAACTGGGAAATCTTCCAGATATTTCTCAGTGAAAGGAGTGTTAGGACTCACAGCTACAATAATTTTATCTATATATTTAGAACTTGTTAAAGCATCTAATACATGTGTAACCATTGGCTTACCCTTAACTTTAATCATAGGTTTCTCACAATCGGAATCCATTCTACTGCCTTTTCCACCAGCCATTACTAACGCCGTTGTCATGTTATACTTCCAAGTTTATTTAATATTATATTTATTCCTACTTAATATAAAATTAATAAGACCGTTTAATTGGAAAAATAGAATATTATATATAATATTAATATGATGATTTAAAAAACTATATATAGGAACACTTATAAATTTTTAAGAGTTTGAAGTAAATACAAAAAAATAATTAAGGACAGAAATAAAAATGTTAGAAAATCTGAAAACAGCATTATTATTAGGAATAATGTCTGCAATACTTGTAGTAGTCTGTGGAGCTATCGGAAGTATTTTTAGCTTAGGTAGTTTTGGTATCTTCATAGGATTTATATTTGCAATTATTATGAATTTCGTATCATATTTCTATTCTGATAAAATTGCATTATCCTCATATAATGCACGTATTGTGTCAGAGCAAGAAGCACCAAATCTTCATAGAATCATTGGTGAACTATCAAATCAGGCAGGCATTAAAAAACCAAGAGTAGCAATAATCGAGTCTAATACTCCTAATGCTTTTGCAACAGGACGTAATCAAAGTCACGCAGCAGTAGCAGTTACAACAGCCCTTCTTCAAATACTAAACGAAGACGAGTTACGTGGAGTATTATCACACGAACTAGGACATATAAAAAACAGAGATATTCTAATAAGTTCTGTGGCAGCAACCCTTGCAGGTATGATTGTAGCTATTGCTGACTGGGGAAGATATGCAGTATTTTTCGCAATCGATGATGATGCAGGTAGTATTTTAGGATCATTATTAATAGCAATTCTTGGTCCGATAGCTGCAACATTAATACAGTTATCTATTAGCAGATCACGTGAATACAAGGCTGATGCAACTGGTGCCCAGATATGTGGTAATCCTCATGCTTTAGCAGAGGCACTTAGAAAACTAGAATTTGCTAATATTAATATGCCTATGACTGATGCTAAATCAACAGATGCACATATGTTTATAATAAATCCACTTACTAATATAGGTGGTGCATTACAGAAATTATTTTCAACTCATCCAAGTACAGCTGATAGAATAAAAAGATTAGAAGGAATGGCTGTTAGCCAACAATACTAACAACATTAAGTTCTATCAGAATTTTCTTATTTTATTATTTTTAATTCTTTGCTGCATTATACACATGCCCCTTCTAGATCCGCCTACTGGATTAGATGGCGTACCTAAGGAATTCATACATCTTGCCATCATTAATGCACCTAATGCTAATCCGTCCTGTGCAAATAAAATATTATCAAAATCTTCTTTCAAATATTGTTCTATGAAATAAGGTTTATATCCTGTTATTCCTGCTCTTCCAGTTATTCCTAGTGTTGTATCTTGTTTTATGAGATTTAATTCATTAGTTTTATCCATTAACCGTTTTATTAAAAATGCATACATATCATCTATTTGTAACATGACCTGATTGTTATCAAAGTTTTCTATTATGTTATTAAATGTATCTACTAATTTTTCGGTATTATTAATTCTTGAACCTATAACTTTGATTTTTGATTGTTTTATCTTCGTGGAATCTACAGCAACAGAACCAAATTCATTAACTTCCGGAGGAACTTCCATGATATCAATATATTCATGTAATTTAAGAGTATTTTCATGTAACAATACCTCATCATATCCATTATTATTTTCAGTAAATGTTAAGTCAATTGTTGAATGATTATCTTCTATAATTTCACAATCTCTCAAAATAATATCAGAGATACCGCCAGCCAGTCCAACATAATTACAGGTTAAACTTGCATAAGGTTTATGATTATCAATCACTTGTCCGGCAAGAGTAGTCCCCATATCCACAGATATCACAGGATTACGATAATCTATCACAGAACCTTTACTAGCAAGCTTTAAACCAGCTGTAACTAATTCCCCCTCCATCTCATTAGCGACTCTGCCTATTGATTCTGGTGAAGATACACTGACAACTGATCCATCAAACTGTATATTATTAAAAAATGAGAATTTACGTATATGTTTTGGAATATTATTTATAGAAAATGGGGCAGTCATTTGTGCAGGTTTAACTCCTGCCTTCAAACAACCATCGGATAATGCTTTGATAATAGATCCTACTTCACTAGATAAACCAGAAATAGCAACAACACCTGTTGATCTAACTACAAAGTCCAAATCACTTACAGATAAATTGATTTCAGCTAATGAATCAAGAATTATGCTTGATATTGCTTCTTCTATAGCTTCTTTTGATAACGGTTTATCCCATATTGTATGACCGAATATTTCCTCTGATGGTGATGGCAGTCTTATATCCCTAGTTAAACGTACCATCTTATTCAACTGATAATTCTTATTAGTTTTAATATTTGTAGTCATAATTATAGACTTAATAGTTGTATTTCCTAGTTCTACTGATAAAACTGTGAAGAATTGGTCCTTTATATCGTTAGGTGATATTCTAGGTATTGTAACTTTATCTAGTGTCATAGTATCATAATAAATTTTTATATGGATGTGAATCTATTGGATTAATGCCTATTGCCTCGTTAGCCTCAGCTATAAACATGTCTGTCATTGCACATGCTGTGAATGCTTTTCTAGTATTTTCTATTGGACCGAATAATACAAAGTCTCCACCAGCCATTTGCTGGACAATGTTAGCTCCTACATCACATACAGGCCATACTTCAGGATATTCCTTTTTATATTTTTTAATCCAATCCCATGCTGATGGTACATTATGTACTCCACTACCAGCAGGATAACCCCATTTACTTTTCTCATTTATTGTTGCTTTTATTGCACTTCCTCCTCCTTGTCCTAGAGGTGTTACTGCAACATCCATTAAAGGTTTGAATATACCACAATCATCAGCTATTTCCAGTAATCCTTTTTCTAGAATACCTGCTCCATTGTCCCATAATTCTATTTTTCCTTCAACACCTGGTTGAGTTGGATTAAATCCTAGTATTATTGATGAGGTTATGTCTGAGTTTGTTATTGCTTCGATTTCTTCCGTGTCTATGGACATGTTTATAGAGTTATATATGGTTCTTTCTGCTAATCCTGATTCTGTTACATGTTTTGCTCCGGCTATTCTTGCATCTGCTGATGTTGAATCTATAAGAAATGGTGCGTCAGATATTGATGTTACAAAATCTATATATTTAAGTAAAGCTTCAGGTGTTGCTCCGAATATTTGTACTATATTAGGATTTCCTGTTAAATCTGTCATTTCATCCATAGTATTTAATAGAGTTTCTGCCTTATCCTTGTCAAAAATTCCCTTATTCTCATCAGATATAATATTATGACCAGCATAAAAAATTGTACCTGCTAATACAGTTGGATATTCACCAGGCTGTCCACCTATCTTTACACCATAAACATCAAATACTTCTTGTTTTTGTTCAAATTTAAACATGAAAATGCTCCTTTTTAAATAATTACTTCTAAGTCTTTTACCCTAAATTATTGTGAGTTTCATTAATATAATCACTACAATTAGTGCTATTATTATACCATATAAAAATCCTATATCTCTTCCAATACTTTTTCCAGTTTTCTGAGAAAATTCACCATGAGACTCTTCTAGTCTTTCCTCTAACTTATCTAAACGTTCATTAATTTGTTCAAGATCTTCTTTTATATTATCAGACATTAAAAGCCCCCACTATAGTATAATATAGGTATACCTACAATGATTAATGTACATATAAATCCAATTAATATACCACTTATACGAGTACTCTCCACACCACTAATTAATCTTTGGTTTCTTCCAATTAACTGGGCTCTATACTCTATTGAATCTACCAATTCACCAATATTGTTCATTGTCTTTTTCATATTAAACCCAACCTATCATTATTACAATTAGAAGGATTAAGGTTAATATAAAACCAAGAACTATACCCTCTATTTTTCCTGCATAATACCCTGAATTTATTTTCTCAAGACTGCCAATTTCCTTAACTTCATTATTCATTAACCTTATACGGTCTTCTATTTCAAGTAATCTTAAAGCTGATGAATCAACATTACCTGTTCCCTGAGAACTATATTCAACTTCATCCTCTTCTATTTCTTCATCTTCCTCAGATTCACTTAACTCAACAACCATCGGTTCCTCAGGAAAAACTTCAGGATCTTCATCTATACATTCCTGTATCTTAGCAGATATTTCATCTAAATTCTCATTATCTATCATACTGATAAGAGACACTTGTCTTTGAAATCGCTCTACTGCTTCAACAGATAAATTTTCCACAAAAGGTATTGCTCCAGGTGAACCTATGATAGATTTCTTATCAGAATCAATACCATTTTCATATAAAGCCTCAACAGTTTTACCAGTTATATGACCCTGTACTTCTGAACCACATATCACAACATAACGAATATTTGAATTAGAAATAACATTTGCAACAAATTTTTCTATTCCTAGATTTTCTGTATGTAATGGTCCTGCAATAGCAGCTCCAGCATTTACAAGTTCTTCATTCATTTTTGAACCCAATGATACAACTGCTACTGGACTACTAGAATCACCAACATCATAATCTCCAGTTTCTAGAGGCCAACCTTGTACAACTTCCATATCTTCTACCAAAGTACTTTCCTCCTATATTAGACTATTAATATTAATATTATCAATGCAATTATTACTCCTATAACCACATTTGTTAATAATCCTGCTTTTCTATATACTCCATTCCTATTATTTTCTGATAAATTAGATGTTGTCCTAGAATCTAAGGAGGATTCCAAATCATCTATTGCACTTTCTAATCTATCGATTTCAGATATAACATCATCTATTGGAAATGATACTCCCTCTGATTTTATACTTGATTTAGACCCAATGACTCCAGTATTAACATCCATAACAAGGTCATCATCAATTATAACTTTTGAGTTATCAACCATTAAAATTCCTCCTCATCATTTTTAGGCCATAATCCATACCATCTTACTGATGCTGCTTGTTGTTTAGTGTATTGGAAGTATTTTCTAATACTTATAATCCATCCGATAAGTGATATCACTAGATAAACATACCAATAACCATTACTAACCACACTTATAATTGAAATAACCATCAACATTAAAAATGCATTAGCTATTGCTAGAGATAATGTTCTATATTGGTCTTCATTTGGTCCCATGCATGAATTATACGGATTTTGTATAGCCATTACTGTTATAATCATAAACAATATTATTAACCCATTTTCTATAACATAGTGGTATATCATATTAGCGTCTGAAGAAGATAATACTAGTGTTGACATTGCCATTATAGTGATTGTAGTAGCAATAGCAATAGACATGAAAGATTTTGATAATATTTCAACCTGTATATTAAATACGTATTTACATATTAATGAGATTGATAAACCAATTAATCCAGCAATTACTACGCTAATTATTGGAAATAGCATTGACTGATCTACAAACAGGGATAATGAAATACCTACAATAGAACTTATTAGACCACATGCAGTTAACATGTAAACAATAGAAGGTACTCCAGTACCTAAACTATACTTACCCACATGTCTGAGTGTATTTGTTCCATAAACAACACCCAATATTGTAGCTATGATTGAGAAAATACCCCCAATTGATGAGATATTGCTTGCATAGATACATATTAAACCACCGGCAAGTGATACTAGTGTTATAATCTGATGTGGAATTAAATCATCAGCCATCTACAGACCCCCTAAAATCAATGCATATACTACTGCTAATATAATAGACATGATAAAACATGAAATAGTACCTGATATTATTTTTGATTTGAATTTCTTATCATAAAATCCCTGAATAGTACCACCAATATTATATGATGCTACAACAGCAATAACAAAGAATAACATTATTGCTAAAATAGCTGATACTGATCCACATGCCATTGTTGAATATACTTGTTTTAAATTTAATTCATTATATATTGCCCAAAATGCAAGTGAACCACCGACACCACCTAGAAATGAACCAATCAAACCACTTACGAATGATATTGTTGGTATTCCATGACCTGTTGTACCTGGACTAACATACGGCTCTTGCTGGAAACCTGTGATTGGATCTTTTTCAAAGTTGGCTGATGCTGGTGGAACTCCCACACCATAAACATGTATCATGTTAGAAAATAGCATAGTTACTGCCATCATTATCATGGAACCTATTGCACCAGACATGATAATAATATATTCTGGTTGTCCAATAACACTTGTAGCAGCTAATATTCCTGTGATTCCCATTCCAATTGTTATCATTGGAGCTCCTGTAGGTATACCAGCAGTTGTTGATAGTGCAGCTGGTGCACCACCTACAGGTATGAAATGAACACCTATACCAATAATTGTTGATCCTATTATTATACTTATTAATAATTCAATCATCATCTCATTTTATCTCCAATTTATTTTTCATATTCTCCATATATAGAACGAGACCTACGTTCTAATAAGTAATTTAATCCTAATATTAGTAGAACTATTATAAATCCTACAACTAATCCTATTTGTACTCCGAAAACTAGGAATATCCAAAAATTAAGGAATATAATTATTCCAAAACAAAGCCCTGTTATTGGTCCAGCAAATTTAGAACAGAATTTAACTACATCCAATGAATTTCTAGAACCTAATGAATCTCTTGTTGTTATATCACCATTAACAGATACAGGTATTCCTGAACCATACTTATGATGTTGATATAGTTTTTCAGCACCATAGTGAATATCTCCAACAGCAGACCCGATAGAACCTAATGAAACACCTAATAACAATGTTGCAATAGGTAATGTTAATGGAATTGCTGGTTGTAAGACGTAAATCATTAGATAAGCTAGTGTTGTAATTGAAAATAAGTTTATGAAAGCATGTGCTGCAGCTACAGGAACATGTTTATATATGACATCCATAAACAATGGTTGATTATATAATGCTTGACTTGTTATACGTCCCATGTATGAAGTAACTGAAAAAATAGCTTGTATTATTGTTGTTATAATAGTTGCTAATAATATTGACAATAGTACTGGTTGATTTATTTGTAATAATACATAAGTAATAGATCCAGCTATAGTTGCCATTGTACCAACAAGCAATGGTTCTCCAGATACTGCTCTGTTAAATAATTTATGTAAATTACCTACCTGTGGTGCTAGTTGAACCTGAGAATTTGGATTACTTGTTGATGCTACATCAGATTCCAAATCCTCAAACATACCAGCTAAGATTGCTAAAAATCCCATCAGAGTAACTAAACATAGATTATATACTATATCCATATTCGTTACCTCTTCATTAATACCCATACTTTTCAATTGTATTTTCAACTTTATCGATTATTTCATCTAATTTTTGTTGAGTACAGGATTCTCCACGAATTACATCAGTTATTAATTCAACAATTGTTCCCTGTGTTTCTGGTTTTTCAGGCATTACAGCAGCAGTTTTAACTCCAATTTTTGCAAAATCTTCAAAGTCAACAGGATACTGTGAAATAATTATAACAGGTTTGTTAATATTTTTCAGTACGTGTTTTGCCTTATAAATAATATGATTTTTTACTCCGCCAAAGTGTATTAACACTACTTTATGCCTACCCATCTGTGAAATTTCTTTAGGTGTAACTCCAAATAGACCGTTACCTCCACCAGTAGGTGTGTCTCTAGGAACCCCTGAACCAGCATTAAGAACTAAAGTACTGGTTTGAATATTAGCCTCTCTTAATGCAAAAGTAATTTCACAAACTGGTTTTGTAATATGTCTACGACCTGGTGACATAGCCACAGCTAACAAATCATCTCCACATTGAGCATATGTTCCACGCTGTGCTATTCCACCACCTTCACCTATTCCTCTTGTTTCCCTACAATCAACAATATGAGTACTTTTTCCAATCATTTTAATTACCTTAAATTAATTTTTAATGTGATACATTATTATAATATATATAATTATATACGTAGCATAGATTATATTTTTTTAATTTAACTCTAGAATTCATGAAATAAAAATGATATTTTTATCAACAATTTTTAAGTTTCAAATAATAATGCTTAAACTCAATGAAAAAAAGACTTATCCATACATTATGAAGTAAATACTATAATAAACAACTATTTGTCCCTATTTTCAGATTATATTCCTGATACGAAAATAAATAATTCTTGTTTTAAATTAAATTATTTTTATCAAACTTAACAATATTATTAAAATACATTACTAATAAATAATTACTTATGCAAATAATGGCCGATATTGGAGGAATACCTGGTAAAAACTGTAGAGGTTTTTGTGAATATTGTTATTTTAAAAATGTTAGAGATAAGAAGATACTAGGCTGTAAAAACTGTCCGCCAGGACAAATAGGTTGTCCTCATTGTACCACTGATACAAACATGAAACGAGACTATCTACAGCCATTTAATGTACTGGCATCATTACAAAACAATATTTTTCAAACAGAACTCTCAAGAGACACTATGGTAAACATTACTGGTGATGGTGATGTTAGTTGTTATCCTCATTTATTAGAATTATCAAAAGGAATACATGACATGGGATTTCCAATACACCTGGGATATACTAGTGGTAAAGGTATAGATGACCCTGATCTTGTGGATAAATTAACCAATAATGGAGTTATCGAAACTACATACACTGTTTTCTCCACAGATCCTGTATTAAGAAAGAAGTGGATGCATGACCCGACACCTGAAGCATCAATCGAAGCACTGAAAAGATTCTGTGAAACCTGTGATGTTCATGCTGCTTCAATAATAATACCTGGAGTTAATGATGGTGAAGAACTAGCAAGAACATGTGAACAACTAGAATCATGGGGTGCTAAAGCATTAATATTAATGAGATTTGCAAATACAAGAAATCAAGGACTAATCCTGAATAGTGACCCTATAGTTCCTGGTGTTAAACCCCAGCCAATACAAGAATTTGAACAATTAGTAAGAGACACAGCACGTGAATATAATTTAAGAGTTACAGGAACTCCTGTATGTGACCCAGAAACAGATGCTCCTTATGCAATATCAAAAGATAAAAATAAAGAATACCTGGATATTCTTACAAAAATAAGAGCCGAGGCCACAATAATTACTAGTAAAATATCAGCACCATACATAGAAAAAATACTGACAAATCTGGAAGCAACAGACTATGTCAATGTTATAGGAACAGAACAAGAAATTGCATGTCTAATTACAGAAGAAGACTTGAGAGCAATTGACTTAAATGAAGTTAAAGATACTGTGATAATTCCTGGAAGATGCTTTGTACATGATTTGCGTGCAGAGGAAATTTTCAGACGTGATGGAAATTTCCGTCTTATTCATAGAGGACCAGACATGTTAACTGCTGATGGAGAAATGAGTGGAACATTAACAAAGAATGATGTTCTTAAACAGGAATTAATAGCATTTGAAGATTTAATTGAATTAATAAATTACATGGGCGTACATAGATAAATAAAGGTAATCATATGAAAGGTAAAGTAATAGGCGATATATTGGTAGTAAAAAAAGTACCTGATAATTTAGATGAAATACTAAAATTACCTTATATCAATAGAGTAGTAAAATTAGGACAAATACATGGTCAGAAAAGAGAACCAGATATTGAAATGATTTATGGTGAAGGTACAGAAACTATCCATAAAGAAAACTATTGTAAATTTAAAATAGATGTTGCCAAAGTAATGTGGTCTAAGGGAAATACTGGTGAAAGATTAAGAATGAGTAAGTTACCTGAAAGCGATGAAACTATCATAGACATGTTTGCAGGTATTGGATATTTCACAATTCCAATGGCTGTACATTCTAAGCCAAAAAAGATTTATGCTATTGAGATAAATCCAAATTCTTATGAATTTCTCTGTGAGAACATTAAACTAAATAAAGTAGAAGACATAGTCGAACCAATACTCGGGGATTGTGATTTACAGGATTTTGATCATGTTGCTGACAGAGTATTAATGGGATATATTGGTAATACAGAGGATTACCTTGATAGTGGTATACACTATTTAAAAAAAGGTGGAGTATTACATTATCATGAATCAACTCCAGAGCCAATTTTATTCACAAGACCTGTGGAAAGAGTTAGAAAAGCTGCTGAAAAACAGGGCAGAAGTATAAAAGTATTGAATAAGCGTAAAATTAAAAAATATTCACCAGGTGTATATCATACAGTTGTAGATATACAAATTAATTAATTTCAATTCTTTTTTGAAGTTTTAATGCTTTTTTTAATATATTTTCATTTAAATATTTTTCATTGATGTATTTCTTGTATACTGGTAATCTTTCTTCTAATTTAAAGTTTATACTGTTTAGTTCTCTTTCCAGTTCTGTGATTTTAGGCCATGTTTCGTCAGGATTAACGTAGTCTTTAGTTATTGGTGAAATTCCACCTATATCATCAGCTCCGACTATTGTAAATATGGACATTAATTTTTGATTAAGATTTGGTGGTATTTGTATACTTACATCGGGAAACATTATGTGTGCTAGTATTGTTAGTTTTATTAATTCTGTTACTGGTGGCTCTGGATAGTTTTCCATTGCAATTCCTGTTTTTGGTTTGAAATTTTGTATTATTATTTCTTGGATGTGCTGGTATTTATCCTGTATTTCTCTTATCTTGAATAATGATTCTATGTGGTCATCCATAGTTTCTCCGATTCCTATTAATAGTCCTGTTGTGAATGGTATGTTTTCTTTTCCTGCATCTGTTATATATTTGATTCTTTTTTTAGGATTTTTTCCTGGACTGTCTTTATGTGCTACTGTTTTTAGTAAGTGTTTATTTGTTGTTTCTAACATTAATCCCATTGATGCATTTACCTGTGATAATCGTGCTAAATCCTCACGTGATATTATGCCCATGTTAGTGTGGGGTAATATGTCATAGTTGTCTAGTGTATTTTTTGATAGTTTGTATACATAGTCTACCATTGTTTCACAGTTGTATTCTTTTAGTTTTTCTTGTACTGGTTCTGTTTTATCTGCTGATTCTCCAAAGGTGAATAGTGCTTCTGTACAATCATATTTCACGCCTTCTTCTATGATTGTTTTTACTTCTTTTTCATTCATTAACAGATAATCGGATTCTTCTGGTGTTTGTTTAAATGTGCAGTACCCACAATTATTATTACAGATGTGTGTTATTGGTAGAAATACATTACGTGAATATGTAATATTTTTATTAGGCCTATCTTGATTGATTTTTTTTATTATGTCAAGTATATCTATAACATCTAATTCTAGTATTTTTTTAGCTTCATTTTTTGATATGATAGAATTCATAAAAATCACGTTTATATGTAAATATAATATAATGATAAAAAAAGAGGGAAGAATTTATTTTTCTAGTGGATGTACTTTGACAACCATTGCTTCTACAAACATTGGTCCAACTCCAGATTTATCCATCCACATTACAACATAAGTTGCTATATCCTCTATTTCTCCTACAAGATAATCTGCTTCAAAGCCTGTTATCTCAAATGTATGTTTTAATTTTTCAATTCCTGCAATTCCATGAGATTCATCAAAGACGTCAGTTGTTTTTCTAAACGTTGCATCAACTTGATCAGTTAATACTCTTGCTTTTTCTGAGTTAACCTGTACCTTTTTTATACCTAAGTCTTTGAATAAATTATTTAGTTTTGGTAATATCTCTTCAGGTTTTAGTTTATGTTCTGCTTTTCCTCTGATTATCATTGCCTCAGGGTTATGAACTACTGGTCTTGATCCCTTGAATGCGCCTAGGTAGTCCATAATTTTTCGTGATAATTCCATTACTTCCATTTTATTTTACTCCTGCATGTTTTCCTGTCTTAATTCACCAAATGATGCTACTTTTTCTGCAAATGCGTTGTGTTGGTGAATACTTTCCTGGTTTACTTGTCTTATTGTAACCATTGAATTATCTGGTAAATTAGGATATTTGTTTAATAAACCAATTACCATGTTACGTACACAATCTTCCACAAATACAGGGTTTTGATGTGCATTAGTTACTATTCTATTTTCATCTGGTCTTTTTAATATTTCACATACTGGTGAACTCATAGATTCCTGTATGATACTTATTAAATCATCAACGTTAACTTCTTGATTCTCAGATACTTCCAGTAATATTGTACCAATTCCCCTCTGATTATGTGAAGCAAATGTAACTGTTTTTAATACTTTTTCAGTTGTTTCTTTATCTAGGAATTCTAGTAATTTTTCTTTTGAATCTTTTTCTACTGATTCCTGTGCACATGGACATACTGTCATTCCTACTACTTCAGCTCCTATCATTTTTTTAACGTTTATTGTTCCATCCTCGTTTTTATGTGCTACTGCTCTTGAAATGATTTGTGTTGTTTCCTGTGTTTTCTTTTTTGTTACTGGTGATAGTTTGTTTATTATATATTCACTTTTTGCTTCTGTTTCTGCATTAACTGCATATTCATGTTTTTCAAGTAATTTTTTTACTAGATTTGCACATATTGTTTCAATATGTATTTCTGGTTCATTTGTTGCTTCATCTACTATTTCTGATATTGCCTCAGGATTTCTTGACATGTGTACTCCTTTTTGAGTACTTGGTAAATCTACAAATGCATCAAATGTTGGTAATAATATTATTGGACGCTTATTACCACTGCGTTCTATCTTCAATAACTTCTTAACACCTGTAACACCAACTCTTGTTAATGAAATAGGTGCAGATGGTTGTTTATCCTGTGTATCTGGAAATTCAGGAACTGACATTATCTAAACTCCTCTCCTCTTAAGTTCTTAAAAAATAATAATTTTCTACTATAATCTATTATTTGATATTTATCATATTCAAATATAACCCATTCCCAAAAAAAAATAGATTTTAAAAAAAAAGAAATGGCATTCCCTAAAAAAATTGTAAAATATTAACTACTATAAATTAAATTAATTACAAAAATTAGCTATTAATTAAAAAAAAAGATAAGTAAAAAAAAACGATTAATCCTCAAAATTAATCATAGAGGTATTTAATTCCTCTTTAACTATATTTAATACAGTTTGAGTGTAAGATCTAATTACAGTATCTTCTTTTAATAATAATTTAATAAACTTGTTAAGTTCAAATGTGTTTCTAAACTTAGCTATAACTATACCGTCAAATTGTCCGGTAACATCATAAACTGCTAATAAATTATCTTTAAATTCCTCTTTATCAGTTAAAAAGGATACTGAACCTCCTTTGATTTCTAATCCTATTATAGCTGTAAGAGTATAACCTAGTTTTTCATGATTAATTACTGGAACAAATTTATTAATTATACCTGTTTTTGTTAGTTTATCTACCCTGTTATGGACGGTACCTACTGAAACACCTAATTCTCTTGATATTTTCCTATAAGATTTACGGCCATCATCGCTTAATAATTCCAATATTTTTTTATCCAAATTATCCATAGATAGAGCTAAATTTTCAGGTTCTTCCTCAAAAACATTATATTCTTCCTTCATGATTTACCACAGCTCTTATTTTATCTTAATCTTTAATAAATAATTGTATATGTTGTTTTTTATTCCAACAAGTATTTTAAAATTATTTAAAAATAAAATTAGAATACTAATTTAAATTTTTACAATTATCGTTACTCTTATTATAACTATCACTATTTATATACTTTTTTAAAAAAATGAACAATTTTATAAATTATGTAAATTATTTTCAAAATATTTCTAATGATATAGAACAGATTTTATAAAAAACTATGATAAATTACAATTTTTAATAATAATCCTGGATTTAATAAAACGAATAAATCAAAGAAATTCAGAGTATTAACTAAAAAAAATACATATAATCGTCCTAAATTATGAATAAATTATAATTTAATCTTTGATAAATCCATAGCTAGTTATACTTAAAATAACATTTGAACAATAACTAATTCCAATCTAATAAAAAAAATATTTTAAATTACCATAATATTAAAAGGTTTAAAAAAATATATATTAACTAAAAGATTATTGATATTTAATCTAATTAAGAAAATGGTGAACTTTAATGAAATGGTATGCAGGATTTATAATTATCATTGTTCTATTAGTAGGTATCGTATTTGTCGCATCAGAACAAACGTCTGATGATGTTCAACCTCTAGGTCGACTTGCATTCGTAAAAATTGCAAATCCTGATATGTATCCAGGTCACGTTCATGCAAATTTATTAGCACAATATGCAGAGGAACGTGGCTCTAAATGTGCAATTGTTATACATTACGCGGGAAGTTCAAATTATAGAAATTTCATGAATGGTAATGTGTATATTATCGAAATGGCATTCATGGATACTGCTGGAGCTCAAGTAAATATTGACTGGGGACAAGTACTAGATTATGGTATTAATGGAGTTCCTGATGATAAATGGAACTATAAAGTAGATGGTCAAATATTCGATAATTATGATGATGCATGGGCACAAGTAATGACTATGGCAAAAGACCATGGACAGGAAGGTCCAATACCAATGGTATGGCACGGAACTGTACGTCAGGGAAGTATATTTATAAACCCTGGATGTGGATTCCCATTATATTACCAAATCTGTTGTAAACAATTCGGACACTTTAGTGGAGCAGTTCATGCACTGACAGGATTCCTATTCCCATACTTCAATAATCCATATAGATCATATGAGATACAGCATGCATCAGAATTACAATATTATTACACTCATAACATGTTAAATTATGAATAAATAATATTAATGAAAAAATAATTTCTACTAACGAAAAAAAATAAACATATTAACCTTCCTTCTTACTTTTTTTGAAAGAAAATTAACTTATGCTATTTTAATAAAAAAAGAGTATTTAATATTAGAATTAATAAAACTTATACATCATTACCTAGTTTTTCTTCTTTAACATCTAATATTAATTGTTTTAATTCCTCTAAAGGCATATCTGTTCTCATACCAGTTAATTTAAAGTGTGTTCTTGATATGAAATAACCTCTCTTATCTATTTCATCAATTACATCATTTATCTTAGGAGAACTAATTTTTAAATTCTTACAAATCTTATGAATATCATAGAATGTAACAGGACCATCTGCTTCATCATAACATTTATGGAATAATTTTAGCAAGTCATCTTTTTTATTTAATTTTAAGGACTCTGCCATGTTTATCATTCCTTCTAAAAATTCCTTATCCCATATATCACCAAGCCATAATGGACCAGCAACATTATATTTAGCTCCACATATAGGACAATTTTCAGGAATACTTGGTGCATATCCATGTATTGTTTCTCTGTGAAGACACTCTGGACAATGAGCAATAAATCCAATATTATCCAATGACTGATTAGTCTTCTTACCCCCACGTTTAACTATAGCATATATTCTCATATAATGCTCTGTACTATGTGAAAACAGGATGTGTAAATATTTCTGATTAACTGCAAGATTTCTGGCCATTGCTGCTGCTAGAATTCTAATACCATTTTCATGACAATATTCAGTTTTCTGAGGTTCAGCACCATATTTTCTAAGACAAGGATCATGATATGTTCCACATAATGCGGATGTATCAGTAGCACTAATACATATTAATCCACCGGGTCTTATATTAGCTGCTGTAGATTGTAGAAACATGGCTGGTGTACCAAATGGATCAATATCAACAACATCAAACAATCCCTTATTAGATTGTAGTAATATGTTAGCATCATTTTTTTCAACTTCAACATTAGAAATATCATTTAATTCCATGTTACTTCTTGCTATTTCAACTGCAAGAGGATTTACATCCCCTACAACAACATGGTTAACGCCTGGTATCTCCTTGGAATATCTTGCACCTCTAATACCAGTACCACCAAAGGCGTCGCATATACTAATATCATGGTCTACCAGTTTTCTATACTGATTTATTACAACAACAGATATGTCTCTATTCATTTCCATTACAGGATTATAGAAAACAGGAGCCTTTGCTGATACTTTTTCAAAATCAGGCACTTCTATTTTAACTAATCCTTCTTCAATTATATGTGTATCCATTAATCTTACATCCTATAAAATATTTTAAAGTAATATCATGTATTTTCAATAAAATTCTAATATTGTTATATTTATTTAACAAGGATAATAAAAATTAAGTAAAAGATTTTTATCTATATTTTGATTATATTTTAAAAATTTAGAGTAGATTATATAGGGAAATAAAAAAATTATTATAGATTAAATTAAAAATAATAATACAATAATTAATTTTCATTAATAGATTTTTATTTCAACATAATAATAATCTAAAAAATAGGATATAAAGAATTATTTTCATAATTAATTAAGTACTTATCAATTATATACTAAAAGAGACGATAATATGATTAATATAGCAAAACCAATAATACATGATGAAGAAATAGAAGCTGTGACTGAAGTATTGAAATCTGGAATGTTAGCACAAGGCCCAAAAGTAGACCAGTTCCAGAAAGAGTTTGCAAAATTCGTAGAAGCTGGATATGGAGTTGCAACAAGCTCCGGTACAACAGCACTACACACAGCACTAGTTGCAAGTGGAATAAAAGCAGGTGATGAAGTAATAACAACACCATTCACATTTGCAGCAACATCAAATTCAGTATTATATACTGGAGCAACACCAGTATTTGCAGATATAGACCCAAAAACATTCACATTAGATCCTGCTAAAGTAGAAGAAGCAATTACAGATAAAACAAAAGCAATACTACCTGTACACTTATATGGACAAAGTGCTGACATGGACCCTATACTTGAACTAGCAGAAGAACATGACTTAACCGTTATTGAAGATGCAGCACAAGCACATGGAACCACTTACAAAGGTAAAAAAGTTGGAAGTCTTGGAGACTTTGGATGTTTCAGTTTCTATCCAACAAAAAACATGACCACTGGTGAAGGTGGAATGGTCACAACTAATGATGCTGACCTTGCAGAAAAAGCTGGTATGGTAAGAGCTCACGGTGAAAGCAAAAGATACGAACAATCCTTATTAGGATATAATTATAGGATGACAGACATAGCTGCAAGTATAGGATTAGTTCAACTAAAAAGAGTAGATGAATTCAACAAAATCAGAAATGAAAATGCAGCATATTTATCTGAAGGATTAAAAGATGTTGAAGGCATAACTACTCCTGAAATAGCAGATTATGGTACACACGTATTCCACCAGTACACTATTCGTGTATCAAAAGACAGAGATGCATTCAGAGACTTCCTAACTAAAAATGAAATAGGAACAGGAGTTCATTATCCAATAGTATTATATAAACAACCATACTACCAAGCACAAGGATTTACTGGAAACTGTCCAGAAGCAGAACTAGCAGCAAGTCAAGTAATTTCCTTACCTGTACATCCATCATTAACAACTGAGGAACTTGACACAATTATTGAAACTGTTAAAAAAGGTTCTGAAGAATTATTACAATAAACTCATCACCCTCCCTACTTTTTTTCTTTTATTCAATTAATAGGATAATGTTTTAACTATGAAAATAGAACAAGAACAATTTAATAAATATGTGAAAGATAATGTATTTAAAACCCTGAATGATTATAAACTCATAAAAGATGATGAGAAAATCATGATAGGTGTTTCTGGTGGAAAAGACAGTATACTGACATTACATATGTTATGCCAGTACAGGTTAGAATCAGATATTAATTTTAGTATTGAAGCAGTTTGTATTGATGAAGGTATCTGTGGATACAGAGAGCATGGTATACGCTCAGCAAAAGAAAACTGTGAAAGATTAAATGTGCCATTAACCATTTATTCATTTAAAGATGAGTGGGGTTATAATTTAGATGATATTCATGACATCTATAAAAGTACATGTATGCCCTGCGGAGTTTATAGAAGATACTTGTTAAATAAAATTTCAGATTCACATAATTGTGATAAAATTGCTACAGGTCATAACATGGATGATGAAATTCAATCTTTTCTCATGACCTTTGCAAGAAATGATAGAAATAAATTTCCGAAGTTTTCACCAGTACTTGACCGTATCCACGAGAATATGGTACCACGGATAAAGCCATTATGGCAGTTACCTGAGAAGGACGTTGGACTTTGGTGTGTTATAAATAATATTCCTATTCATGATGAGGAATGTCCCTACTCAGTCACTTCTCTTAGAAGTGATGTTAAATTATATCTTAATAAATTAGAGGAAAACCAGAAGGGTATTAAGCGTAATATATTTAATTCATTTAAGAAGACATTTCGTCTTCCAACAAAACAAGTACACTTAGATAAGTGTGAAATTTGTGGTCAGCCTACAGCTCAAAGTCCATGTAAGGCTTGTAAGATGACTAGAGAAATAATAGAAAAAATGAGTGATTTATAATTGGTCTGCAGTTCTAAATATAGACCCACCATATATTTCTTCTTGCATATCTTGTACAGCCATTGTTGCTTGTCTTGCTGTCTCTGCAGTTTTTAATATTCTTCTTTTTTTAACGTTCAGTGTTTTTCCACATGGACATTTTTTTGTTTTTGTATCTTCTTTTGAGTATAGTACTCTTCCACAGTCACACCTGTATATTAGATATGCCATTATATCACCATCCCTTTATTTTAATTATTTTTAGAATATTGCTTGAAGATATGGCAGGAATACATTGTTTAATGTTATTAGAAATCCTATTGTACATCCTATGTTTGTTCCTAGCACAACTAGTATTACTCTGAATAGTTTATTATGCCATAAATCACTGAATGATTCAAAGTTTGATAGTTCTTCTAAGTCTTTGAATCCCACATGTCTTAGTTTTCCTTCAACTATTCCTGAAAACCATCCTGCTGCCAGTAGCGGATGTATTACTGTTACTGGTGCTACCAGCATTGCCACTATTGCTGATTGTATTTTTGATCCTGATAGTAATGAGCCTATTAGTGCTCCTCCTCCAGCAAATATTAGGTAATTTATTATTCCACCCTGTATATTTATTCCATTTATAAATGCTAATCCAAATACTACAATAAATAGCACTGGTATTGAGTATAGTATTATCTGGATTATAGAGAATCTTGACTCCTTTACCTGATCAATTGACTCAATGGGGGGTATCGTGCCTGGCTGGTCTAGGTAGGTTAGTATACCATTTTTATGTCCTGCTCCTACTACGGCTACTACGTTCTTATCTTCTAAACTTTTTAGGTTATATGCCATATATGCATCTCTTTCATGTACTAGAGCATTGTATCCTCCAGGAGATGCTTCTTTGAAGTAGTTCATTACCTCTTTTATTGTATCATCTTGTTTTAGCTGTTCTACTTCTTCTTTGAATGCTTCCTCATCTTCATCATCACCCAGGAAATAGGATGTTATTAGTTCCCATACGAATGATAGTTTTTCTCTGAAGCTCATTCCATTAATTGTACGTTTTAGTGTTATCTGAATATTCCTATCGATTAGTGCTAAATCTGCATTTACTTCCTGTGCTATATGTGCTGCTTCAAGCATTTCTGATCCTGGCTTTACTCCCACTTCTTCCCCCATTTGTTTCTGGGCGTGTGATAGAATCAAGCTTACTATTGTCACTGTTAGATTTGATGATTTGAGTAACTGTTTTAAATCAAATTTTTGTTCTCTTTTTATTCCTCTTTCTTCATCCAGTAATCCTTGATATCTTCCCAGGTCTAATTCTATTGCTACAATTTCTGGTTTTTTCTCATGTATTGTTTCTCGTACTTTGTCTATACTTTTATCGGATATGTGTGCTGTTCCTACTATTTCTAGTGATGGTTCATGTATTGGTTCTATAGTTTCTTCTTCTGTTTCCTGTGTTGCTGGTGTGTTTTGATTGAAGCGTATTATTGGTGGTTGTCGGAATATTCTTTGATTTAAAGGGTTAATATTTTCTTCTTCATTCATTATTATCACATAATTATTGAGCGTTCTAATTTTCTAGTTTGGTTATTTCATTGTTCCTGTATATTGGTACTGTGTCCAATTCATTTACTAATGTGCATATTTTTATATCTTCTATGTAGTCTAAGTCTCTTAGTATATCTGCACTGTTTGATGAATTTATAAGGTCTTTTGCTATAAGATAATCACTTGATATCATTTTAGCTACCTGAGCAAATTCTGTTAGTTCTAAATCTATATCTTCTTCTATTGCTAATTTAATCATTTCATTAATGATTATTCCTGCTCCCAAACAGTCTTCTATTGTGAATTTTCCATGTCTTCCAGCCATTATTATGTCTATTTCTTCATCAGCCATGTTTAGTGCTGTTTGTGCTACTGCTTTTGCATTTATTGCAGATCCTATGAGTATCTTAGTTTTCTCATTTTTTCCCAAGTTTTCCAGAACTTTTGTTCCATTTGTTGATTTTAGTATTAGTGTGTCATCTGTGTAGTCTTGTATTTCATATGGTGAATTAGATACGTCAAATCCATCTATTTTTATTATCTTTTTTTCACCTGCTAGTATGGCATGGTATTTTTCTTTCAATTCAAAAGCTGATTCAATAGTATTTACTGGTATTACTCTATTGAAGTTGTTTAGTGCTATTGTTATTGTTGTACTTGCTCGTAGTAAGTCAACCATTATTGCTAAATCACTGGTTTCAGAATTATATAAGCTTACGTTTACTTTCATACGTACCACCTTTTAAATTGATATTATTATATTATTATCTTTTTTCTTCATTTTATTTTTTTAGGATTATTATATGTATTTTTTATTAATATATAAACGTATAATAGGATTATTAGATTTTATTGTAAGAAAAAGTAATAGTGATAAGAATTATAATATTTAATTAAGAATTTAAATTAAAAGAAGTATTTAGTATGAAAATTATAACAACACCAATGTGTGAAGATATTCTGAAAATGTCTGGAATAACTGATTATACTGTAGTTAAACCTTCAGAGATTAGGGATGCTGATGTGGCAATTCTTTTATCTGAGACAAAGTGTGATATTCCGGTGATTCCTGTTAAATTAAATACTTATCCTCAGATATTTGATAATATCTTCATGCTAAGCGATAAATTTGGTACTGATGTTGATGAGAATGCTATTATCCGACTTAAGAATTTAAATAAGAATAATTTGAATAGAAAGAGATACAGGAAGGATATTCTGGTTAAAGTGTATAGTGATTTTCTTAAGGATACCTTGTTAGACATGGGTTTTACTCTTGTTGATGAGGATTATGATTATGTTGTTATGCCTGATTATATGGATATAAATGTGGAGGGCGATAATGTTATTATTGTTCCTTCACATAAGAATGTATCAAGAAGTATTATTAAACGTGTTAATAAAAGATATGAATTTCTGGAGAATGAATTATGTATGAAACAATGACTTATACTGGTGGAGTCCACAAACATTATGAGATGGAAGAGTTGATTGAGGATCTTGGTGGATTTATTTTACAAAAGAATGCATCACAACTTGATATTACATTAACTATAGCTGTTCCTGCAGAGGACACTGGTAAAATTAAAGATAAGGCTAAGGATTTACTTGGTGATGTGGAGCTTTCTCCTTTAGCTAGTACTGAGATTGCTGTTGTATCTCCTACTCTTGCACGTCAGCATTTACCTCATGCTGCCTGTGATATTGCTGAGTATCTTAGACGGTATGGTACTAAGACTAATATGATTGGTCTTGCCCGTGGTGCTGGTAAGGGTATTTCACAGATTAGCAAGCGTGAGAAGGATTTAATTGAGGAGCATGACCTTGCAATCTTTTCATTAGGTAGTTTTGAAGACTGTATTCGTAAGAAGAAATTCTTATTTGAGGATATTGATATTCCTGTTATTGTAACTGGTAGTCCTGAGATTCCTGCAGAAGAGATTAATGCTAATGCTTATGTTGCTGGTTTTGGCCGTATACCTAGAAGGTTGAAACGTGGGGAGAATATCCGTGCTCTTAGAAAACTTGTTTCTACTGCTGAGGATATTATTTCTAAACAGAAAGAGGATCTTAATGATGACCCGTTAATTGTTTCACCTGTTATTACTAAGATTGCTTTGGAGAGGAAGGTTCCTGATGTTGCTCATATTAATTCTCCTATGAGTATTGTTAGTCAGCTTGACGGTGTTCGTGTAAAGTTACCTTATGATGAGTATCATGATGAGATTAGTGATGTTATGGTTGAGGATTATCGTTTAGGTGATATTGCTGAGATTAAAAAATCTAAGATGTATGATCATACATTAGTAAAAATACTTCCTGAGAGTTCTATTTTATAGTTTTTCGGGTTTTTCTTTTTCTTTTTTTTATTTTTTTGTTTGTCTGTTTGTGTTTTTTTATGCAATAACAGGTATTATTCGTTTTATTCAAAACTAATTTTTATGATTGATAATGATTAATTTTATAAAACAGCAAAAGCATAAAAATTATTATAGAATATATAAAAAAATAAGACAACGATAAATTAAAATACTTAGCTAAAAAAAACTTATATTCTATTATCATTTTTCAATATAAGGAGTTATAAAAAAATGGCACATGAACATGGAGCTGGATTATCCGAAGAAGATAAGAAAGCTATAATGGAACAAAATATTAATATAACTCGTAACTTATCACACATCAAATATAAAATAGCAGTTATGAGTGGTAAAGGTGGAGTAGGAAAATCCACTGTTGCTGTTAATTTAGCTCAAGCATTTAATGCAATGGGATTAAAAACAGCATTATATGATGTAGACATTCATGGACCTAACGTACCTAAAATGTTAGGAATAGAAGATAAAAAACTAAATGTAAAAGGAAACAAGTTAATACCAGTAGAAACAGATGACGGTATACTTGTTGCATCCATGGCATTTCTAATAGAAAACACAGGTTCACCAATCATATGGAGAGGACCACAAAAAACAGGTGCAATCAAACAATTAATATCAGATGTAGCATGGAGCAATCTTGATGTTATGATATTTGACAACCCACCGGGCACAGGAGACGAACCACTAACAGTACTTCAGATGATACCAGACCTTGACGCAGCAGTAATGGTAACCACACCAAGCTCAGTATCAGAAGAAGATGTAACAAAATGTGTAACCATGACAAAAATGCTACACATAGATAAAATAGGTTTAATCGAAAATATGTCCTACTTCGAATGTCCACACTGTAACGAGAAGATTAACCTCTTCGGAGATACAAAAGGAAAAGACTTCGCAGAAGCAATGGATGTAGATTATCTGGGAGATTTACCATTCAGAACAAGTGTATCTGAATCAGCAGATAAATTCGACCAACCTATTGTTAAATCAGAACCTGAATCTGCAGCAGCAAAAGAATTCATGAAAATTGCAGAAACAATTAAAGAAAAATACATGACTAAAGACTAATACATGTATTAACACTTCCCCCCCCCCACTTTATACTTTTTCTATAAAAATCATACTAATTAAGAAATAATTGTTTCATAAATTTATTTCAAGAAACATTTTAATAACCAAAAGTATATAAAATAAAATTAATAAACTATTATCGTAAAAACAAATAATAAAAAAATAATAAAAAAAATTTAATGTATAATAAATGAAATAAAAAAACAAAAAATCATAAGAAAAAATGTTATTATTATCAAAAAAATTATTTCATAAAACAATACATTAAAAAAAAAATAAAAATAATAAACAAATCACAAAAATATGAAAGAAATGAGGTGTAAATCCATGAACGACACAGACAAAAATATGAAAGGAACAACAACAGTAGGATTTGTTTGCAAAGACGGAGTTGTACTAGCAACCGAAACCAGAGCAACCATGGGAAGCCTAGTAGCAAATAAAAATGCAGACAAACTCTTCCAACTAGATGATAAAATAGGAGCAACAATCGCAGGAACAGTATCACACGCACAATCACTAATGGACATACTCAAAGCAGAAATATCACTATACAAACTAAGAAACGAAAAAGAAATGTCAATAGACTCATTAGCAGTACTAACAAGTAACATCCTAAAATCACAACCATTCTACGTACAAACAATTGTAGGTGGAGTAGACAAAAAAGGACCAAAACTATACTCCATGGACCCAAGTGGAAGCTACATAGAAGACAAATGCATATCCACAGGATCAGGATCACCATACGCACTAGGAGTACTAGAAGACAGATACAATGAAGACATAACCGTAGAAGAAGGAAAAGAAGTAGCAATAAAAGCAATAACCTCAGCAATGGAAAGAGACGTATACTCCGGAAACCACTACAGACTAGCAACAATAACAGAAGACGGAATGAAAATATACACCCGAGAAGAAATAGCACAAATAAAAGAAAACATGTAAACACGAAAAAAAATATAACCCCCACCACTACCTTTTTTCTAAAGAAAAAAAATACCAACATCTAATAAAAATTATACTAATTAAGATAAAACAATTATATATAACAACAAACAAAGTTATTATTAATTATTTTTAACATGTAATTCTACAAAAAATAGCCAACATAATAACAATTTTTTTTAAGTTATGATAAACTCACAAATACTAATTATAGAGATTATCCAAAAATCAACTTAAACAATAAAAAAAAACACTACGTAGAATACATGAGAATAAACTATTATTCAAACTCAACTTATAAAACAAAAAATAAGACTATTTATTTCAAAAAATAATTAGTTAAAAAATCGCATACATTATTTTTCTAAAAGAATTTTTTAACTAAAAAAAATAATATTACAACAAAATTACAACAAATCATGAAGATAATTTACATGTAAAAATTATCAATAGATAAAGAGAGAGTGAAACCATGAGTATGATCGAAGAGATCACAGAAAAAATTACTGAACGTTTACCCGAAAGAGTAAAATTAGCAAAAGTAGAATTCGAAGGTCCAGAGATAGTCATATACACCAAAAATCCTGAAATAATCAAAGACAACGGAAACATCATAAGAGACCTGGCAAAAGATATCAGAAAAAGAATCATCATCAGATCAGACAAATCAGTACTATTAGACCCAACAGAAACAATAGAAAAAATAGAGGAAATAGTACCAAAAGATGCAGATATAACAGACATATCCTTTGACGAAGTAACATGTGAAGTAATAATAGAATCCAAAAAACCAGGACTGGTAATAGGAAAATATGGGGCAACATCACGTGAAATAGTAAAACAGACAGGATGGGCACCAAAAATACTAAGAACACCACCAATAACCTCAGAAACAATACAGAGAATAAGATTAACACTAAGAAGAAACAGTAAAGAAAGAAAAGAATTCCTACAAAGACTGGGAAAAAGAATACACAGAGAAGCAGAATTCGATAACGACTGGGTAAGACTAACATCCCTAGGAGGATTCAGAGAAGTAGGACGATCCTGCCTATTTTTACAGACACCAAACAGTAAAGTAATACTAGACTGTGGAGTAAACGTGGCAGGAGTCGATGATAAAACATCATACCCATACCTAAACGTGCCAGAATTCAACCTTAACGACCTAGACGCTGTAATCATAACACACGCACACCTAGACCACTCCGGATTCGTACCATACCTATACCATTACGGATACCAGGGACCAACATACTGTACAACACCAACAAGAGACATGATGACACTACTACAACAAGACCACATAGATATATCACACAGAGAAGACGATCCACTACCATTCAACATAAAAGATGTGAAAGAAACAATAAACAAAACAATAACACTAGATTATGGAGAAGTAACAGACATATCACCAGATATGAGACTAACACTACATAATGCAGGACACATTGTAGGATCAGCAATGGCACACCTCCACATAGGAGACGGAAAACACAACTTTGTATACACTGGTGACTTCAAAAACGAGAAAAGCAGACTGCTAGAACCATCCGTAACAAGATTCCCAAGAATAGAATCACTAGTAATGGAAAGTACATACGGAGGACATGAAGACGTAACACCAACAAGAAACACAGCAGAAAAAGAACTAATAAAAACAATATACAACACACTCAACAGAGGCGGAAAAGTGCTTATACCTGTATTTGCAGTAGGAAGAGCACAAGAAATAATGATAGTACTAGAAGAATACATAAACCATGGAATACTAAAAGAAGTACCAGTATACATAGACGGAATGATTTGGGAAGCAACAGCAATACACACAGCACACCCAGAATACTTAAGCAACGACCTAAGAGACCAAATATTCCACATAGGTAAAAATCCATTCATATCAGATGTATTCGAAAAAGTAACAAACAATGAACAAAGAAGAAAACTCATAGATAACCCAGAACCATGCATAATTCTATCAACATCAGGAATGTTAACAGGAGGAAACTCCGTAGAATACTTCAAAGAATTATGTGAAGACGAAAAGAACAGTATCATATTTGTAGGATACCAGTCAGAGGGATCACTAGGAAGAAGAATACAGAAAGGATTCGAAGAAGTGCCACTAGAAAAAGATGGAGTAACACAACTATTCCACATAAACCTAGAAGTAATAACAATCGATGGATTCAGTGGACACAGTGACAGAAAACAATTAATGGAATATGTAAGAAGACTATCACCAAAACCAGATAAAATACTAGTATGCCACGGAGATGCATACAAAGCATTAGACCTGGCAAGTAGTATATACAGGTCATATAAGATAGAAACAAAAACACCAATGAATCTTGAAACAACAAGACTACAATAATAAAAGTAAACTCTCTCATACCTAACCTCCCTCACCTAACCACCAACCTAAACAATACTCATTTATTTTTACATAACATGCACCCAACAAAAATAAAAAAATTATCTGAATATATAAAAATTATGAAAGAGATAAATAATTAATAACTAATTAATTAATGAACAATTAATTCATGAAAAAATATTTTCGTTAAAACTAAACCCCCCCCCCCAACACGAAAAGAAATAATTTTATAAAAAAAATATTCAGGTGAGAAAATGGTAACATACTCTGAAGCAGGTGTAGATATTAGTCTAGAAGAACAAACAGTACAAGCACTAACAGGAGAACTAGCAGAAACAATAGAATACAGAAATATAATAAAAAACAAGGGACACTTCGCAGCACTAGTAGACTTTGGAAAAAAAGCAATAGCAATGAGTACCGACGGCGTAGGAAGTAAAATACTAATCGCAAAACAAATGGAAAAATATGATACTGTAGGAATAGACTGTATAGCTATGGTTGTAAACGACATACTATGTGTGGGAGCAGAACCAATAGCAATGGTAGACTATCTAGCCGTAGAACATCCAAACCCAGAAATAGCAAAAGAAATAGGAAAAGGACTAAAAGCAGGATGTCAACAAGCCAAAATAGCAATGATAGGTGGAGAAACAGCATCCTTACCAAAAATAATAAAAGATTTTGACCTAGCAGGAACAGGTATAGGAACAGTAGACAAAAACAAAATAATAACAGGAACAGAAATAAAAGATGGAGATATAATACTAGGAATAACCAGTAGTGGAGTACACAGTAACGGATTAAGCCTAGCAAGAAAAGCACTGCTGGACATAGCTAACTACAAAGTAACAGACAAACTACCAACAGACAACTCAGTAACAGTAGGTGAAGCACTGCTAGAACCAACAATAATCTACGTAGACCCAATAATAGAACTACTAAACTCAGATGTTGAAGTACATGGACTAGGACATATAACAGGTGGAGGATTCAGTAATCTAAAAAGACTAAACCACAACATGACATACATAATAGATAACCTACCAGAACCACTACCAATATTCAAAGCAATACAGGCAACAGGCATAGAAGACAAAGAAATGTACCACGTATTCAATATGGGCATAGGATTTGCAGTAATACTCGATGAAAAATACAAAGACCAAGCACTAGAAATACTAAACAAATACCATGACACATATGTAATCGGAAAAATACAGGAAGATGAGAAAAACAGAGTACTCATAAACACATATAATAACGAAAATATAGAATTATAATTTCATAAATTAACGAAAAACAATCAATAAATAAGAGGCGAAACAATGAAGATAAGTATAGAAAATGAATCAAAACTAATCGAAGAAATATTACTAGCATATGGAGTACAAAAAAATGAAGCATCCATAGTAGCTGATGTAATAACAGACGGAGACCTAAAAGGATTCTCAACACACGGACTAGGAAGATTTCCACAATACATAAAAAGTATAAACGCTGGAACAATAAAAACAGAAGGTGATTATGAAATAGAAAAAGAATCACCATCAACAGCACTGATAAACGGAAATCATAAATTCGGACACTACGTAACAGTAAAAGCAATGGATTTAGCAGTGAAAAAAGCAAGTGAAACAGGAGTAGGAATAGTAGGAATACACGACAGTAACCACTATGGAATAGCAGGATACTACTCAGATTTAGCATCACTACAAGATATGATAGGAATAGTAATATCAAATACAGAACCAGCAATGGCACCATTTGGCGGTAAAAAAGCATTACTCGGAACAAACCCTATAACAATAAGCATACCATCAGATGACATACACAACTACATATGTGTAGATATGGCAACAAGTGTAACAGCTAGAGGAAAACTACTAGAATCCAAAAGAAAAGGAGAAAAAATACCAGAAGGCCTCGCACTTGACAAGGATGGAAACCCAACAACAGACCCTGCAGCAGGACTAGAAGGATCAATCCTACCATTCGGAGGATTCAAAGGATATGCACTAGCATTCATGTTTGAATTACTAGCAGGACCACTAGTAGGAGCAGAATATGGAGAAAAAGTAAAAGGAACCGCAACACCTGATGAAATGTGTACAAAAGGAGACCTACTAATAGCAATAGACCCAGAACACTTTGCAGGATCCATGCAATTCAAATTCTACGTAGACAGATTCGTAAGTGAAATAAGAGAAGAAAACGGAGTAATACCAGGAGACCGTGAAATAGAAAACATAAACAAAAACCATGAAAACGGAACCCCAGTAGACCCAGTACTATACAAACAACTAATAGAAATCGCAGAAGCAAAAGACCTAGACATCGAATCATACTTCGAAGAATAAACTAAAAAATCAAACTCATCACCACCACCCTAAAACTCTTTTTTATAAAAAACACACCAATCTTATATTACAAAAAACTAAACTAATAAATAAGGAAAAAAATACTAACTCAACAAATACAAATAATATAAGGCGTGATTATTTTTGGATACAACAGATGTAATCTACAAGGGAATAAAAGATGCTGGCATAAACTTCATAGTCAGCGTACCTTGTGCTAACTTAAAAAAATTACTAAAACTCATAGAAGAAGATGAAGAAATAAAACACGTTCCAGTCACAAGAGAAGAAGAAGGATTCGGAATCTGTGCAGGAGCATATATGGGAGGATTAAAACCAGCAATTCTCATGCAAAACTCAGGACTAGGAAACAGTGTAAACGTAATAGCATCACTAATGAAACTATACAACTTCCCCATACTAATGATTATTAGCCACAGAGGATCATTAGGAGAAAAAGTATACGGACAATTCCCAATGAGTAAAGCAACAACAAAAATACTTGACAGTCTAGACCTGAAATATGAACAAGTAAAAGACCCTAATGAGACAAGAGAAATAGTGAAAAAAGCATGGGACTTATCAGAAATATCAGGAGAACCAATAGCATTACTATTTGAAATCAGCTACTGGAGTAGGAGTGTGGAATAATGCAGAGATATGATGCTATAAAAAAGATTGTGGAAGATTTAGATGAAGAACTAGTTATCTCAAATATTGGATTCCCATCAAGAGAATTATATGGATTATTTGATAGAACAAAAAATTTCTACATGTCTGGATCAATGGGAATGGCAACACCAATAGCTTTAGGTCTATCACTAGCATTAGAAGAAAAAAATGATAACCGTAAAGTAATAGTTATTGATGGTGATGGATCCCTATTAATGAATTTTGGTGAACTTATAACAGTATATGCACAAAATCCAAGAAATCTAATTATTACATTAATAGATAATGAGGCTTATGGTTCAACAGGTTCCCAGGAAACATATGCTTCTAAGATAAACTTCTCAGATATTGCAAAGACAATTGGATATAAAGAAGTATACTATATTGATGCTAGAGAAAGTACTGATAACATAGATATGGAAGACATATTAAGTAAAGAAGGTCCGGTATTTGTACATATAAAAGTTAAACCTGGAAATACAAAAGCACCAATTATTGATATTAGTGCATCTGAAATCAAAAATAGATTTATGAAAGAAGTAGAAAATAAAAAAATCTACTAATTACTCTTTTTTTATTACCCTTTTAAATTTATAAAAAAAACTTGTTCTAATAATCATATAACTAACTAGTTAAAATCTAAAAAACTATAAGAAACAGTTATGATTAAATAATAATTTTTAGTAGAAAAAGTTATGATAAATGCTCCGACCGGGATTCGAACCCGAGTCTTCGGCTCGAAAGGCCGAAATGATTGGCCGGACTACACTATCGGAGCAAATATAAATTTAGCTAATATAAAAATAAGATTTTTTTTAAATGGGGCCGGGGCCGAGAATCGAACCCGAGTCACGGGATCCACAGTCCCGAAGAATAACCACTATCCTACCCCGGCATTTAAAACTTATGAACATTCTTATTGAAGTGCGGGAGCAGGGATTCGAACCCTGGGAGGCCTACGCCAACAGGTCCTAAGCCTGTCCCCTTTGGCCAGCTCGGGCACCCCCGCATATAAAATATTTCCGCATACTTTATATATAGGAATGTTGTATTTGCTAATACAATCTAGAACTCAATGTTAATGATAAATTGTTAAATAATATGATTCTAGAAAATGCTCCGACCGGGATTCGAACCCGAGTCTTCGGCTCGAAAGGCCGAAATGATTGGCCGGACTACACTATCGGAGCAAAAAATCTTAAATTATAAGTTTAAATGGGCCCAATGGGGTTCGAACCCATGGCCGCCCGGTTATGAGCCGGGCGCTCTACCTGGCTAAGCTATGGGCCCAATTATAGCGCCGTCGACAGGACTTGAACCTGTGACCAATCGGTTAACAGCCGAACGCTCTACCTACTGAGCCACGACGGCATCTATCTTTAGCTTACAATAGTTTATTTATATCTCTTAATATATAAACCTATCTGTCAAAACTCTAGAATTAGTATAACTGCTTTGACAGTACAATATAATATTTGTTCTCTTAGTATATAAACCTTGTGGTATACTCAAATACAAAAATTTCAAAGAAAATAATGAAAAAAATAGAATATTAATTATACTTAATAAACAACAAATAATAAAATAAGGATATGTTATATTAGGAGAATTTATTCACATGGATATAATTGAAAAAGTTAAGAATAAAGAAATATTTGATTTACTTATAGAAGCCAACAAAATAACTGAAAGAATTCATGGAAAAGATATTAGTCTTGAAAGAGCTATATTCTTATCATGGTGGTGCGAAAAAGGAGATTGTAAATTCTGTTATATGTCTTCACAAAAAGACAGAATAAAAAATCCAGAAAAAGCAAAACGCCATGTTAAAGGAATATATGCAGAAGCAGAACTTACTAAACGTATGGGTTGGAATATAGAATTTCTATCAGGTGGATATGGAGTATATTCAACAAGTGAATTAAAGGAAATTTGTGAGACAATTTATGATATTACAGCTAATCCAGTATGGTTAAACATTGGTATAACAGATGAATTAGATCAGTATGATGATGAAATTGTAGGAGTAACTGGTGCAATAGAAACCGCTAATCCTGAATTCCATAACTACGTATGTCCTAGTAAATCTATTGATGACATTAAAAAAATGTTAAATCAGGCTGGAGAACTTGGCTACAAGAAAGCAATAACAATCATAATAGGTCTTGGTGAAGAAATAGAACATTTAAATGATTTATTTGATTTAATAGAAGAATTAGATATTGATAGAATAATATTTTATTCACTAAATCCACATCCTGCAACAGAATATCATTTAACCCCGCAACCAGCTTCACTATACTATGCTAGTATAGTTGCTGCCGTAAGAATAAGATTCCCTAATATAGAAATAATAACAGGTACCTGGACAGATAACTTAGCCAACATTGGAGTACTACTAAAAGCAGGAAGTAATGGTTTAACAAAATTCCCCCTATTCAAAATGTATGGTAACAGGTATGGTAGAAGAGTAGAAGAAGAAGTTAAATGGGCTGATAAAAACCTTAAAGGTAGTTTTTCTGATTTAAGTTTATTAGAAAAGGAAAATAATTTAAGACCAGAACTAGACCCATTTATTCAGAGATACATTGACATGTGTCATGAAAATCTAGACATTAAAAAAATATAATTAAAAGATGTGAATCTGTTAAATATAAAACTTATAACCCCCTACCTTCTTTTTTTAATAGTGTTTAATTTTTATAATGATAATACAATGTAGAAAACCAATAATTTTCCTAAATAACAGGTACACAAGAATTTTTATATCATTATAAACAAATATTTAATTGATTTTAATTTTTAGTTAAATTTAGTTTATTAATTCAATTATGGAGTTATATAATATAATGAAAAAAAATATTTCAAATAACCATAATACTATTACTACTTTTATGCACAATTTCTGCTGTATCAGCAGATAATATAGAAAATTCTAGCAATATTGATAAAAGATATATGAACGTACCTGGAGACCCAGAAGCTAAGAAAATAAGTATGGTGATATGATGGGGTTGTTATCCGTTGCTATTCTCGTGATTCCTTTAGTAACATTAGCTTATATTAGTCAAAAATATCCTAAATTCTTTAGTATTCTAGGTGAAATGTGTGGAATAACTGTATATGATATAGATATGGATATACCACACGACCCACAGGAAATTAATTATAATATGACAAGAATAGGATATTTATTTACATGGTATATTTTTTAACCATGTTCGTGATAAATATTACAGCGATTTTATTAGGTTTAAACGATACAATGTTTTACGCTGTTATATTTGGTAATGCTTACGCAATCTTTCTTATTTTCATAACGTATATTAGGAAGGAGGTGTTTAGTGTTAGAGGATTACCTAAACCTAAATCATATTTAAGTATTTTATTTGAATTTGATTCAAATCGTTATTCCACAGATAAATATATCCTTCTTGCCGTGTTAACAGGAGTTTTATCAGTTATTGTAGGTTCTATGAGAAGTTATGCTGGAGGATTTATCTCTCCTTAATATTATTATGTGGTATTTTTATATCAGTGATTATGCTTTTTCCTGATGTATGGGATAGGTTGTTTCCTATTGATTTTAAGACATGGAATGGGATCATTTCTATTCTTCTTGGGTTTTATACTCAATTGCACCATAGGAATGTATATTAATTTTCATTAATTCCATCCCCCCTACTTTTTTTAAGTTCTAATGGAAGACTATTATTTTAATAAAAGGTAATACCTATTAATAAATCATCCCAATTTTCCCGGATTCATAACAGTTAGACATATTTACTATTTTTTTTCATGATAAAAGAAAAGATATTTTTTATACTACTGTTGAAATGAAAAAATAATTTATGAAAACTAAAAATTTAAATTAATAGAACTTCAAAGATAAACATATACTTAATTATTTAAAGAAATAATAGGAAAATTTTTAATTATATTAAAAAGATTATTTATAACTGGAGGAATCATTATTACAGATATGATGTGTGGTCTTGAAATCCACGTACAATTAAACACTAATTCAAAACTATTTTGTAGTTGTCCTACAAATTACCAGTCAGCAGCAAACAATACAAACATATGTCCAGTATGTTTAAACCAGCCAGGTGCAAAACCATATCCACCTAACCAAGCAGCATTAGATAATGCTATTAAAGTGGCATTAATGTTAGGCTGTGAAATTTCAGATGAAATTATATACTTTATGAGAAAACACTATGATTACCCTGATTTATCAAGTGGATACCAAAGAACATCTGTACCTGTTGGAATTAAAGGAGAACTTAATGGTGTAAGAATCCATGAAATACACGTTGAAGAAGATCCAGGACAGTACAAACCTGATAGAGGTACTGTGGACTTTAATAGGTCAGGTATACCGCTTATAGAAATTGTTACAGAGCCGGATATGAAATCACCAGAAGAAGCAAGAAGCTTCCTAAATGAATTAATACGTGTACTAGAATACAGTGGTAGTGCACGTGGTGAAGGTACTATGAGAGCTGACGTTAACATTTCTATTGAAGGTGGAAAAAGAGCAGAAGTTAAAAACGTTAACTCTATTAAAGGAGCATACAAAGTTCTTAAATTCGAATTAATACGACAGAAAAACATACTCCGTAGAGGAGGAGAAGTTCAACAGGAAACTCGTGCATATCTAGAATCTCAGATGATTACCGTTCCTATGAGATTAAAAGAGGATGCAGATGATTACAGATACATACCAGATCCAGATCTTCCACCACTCAAAATAGACCCAGCACATGTAGAAGAAATAAGAGAAAACATGCCTGAACCAGCACATCTCAAAACAGCAAGATTTGTAGAAGAATACGGAATAGACGAAGCAGATGCAAAGGTATTAACATCAGAATTAGAGTTAGCAGATGCATTTGAAGAAGTATGTAAAGAAGTAGACCCTAATACTGCTGCTAGATTAATGAGAGATGAGTTAAAACGTGTATTACACTATAATAAAATAAGATATGCTGAAAGTAAAATAACACCTTCAGATATTGTTGAATTAATCAACTTAATTGAATCCAAACAGGTAACTCCTGAAGCTGCACATAAACTCATTGAACAAATGCCTAATAATGATAAAACACCTACCGAAATTGGTAAAGAAATGGATATAATAGGTGTTGTAGAAGATGATGCAATAGCACAAGCTATTGATCAAGCTATAAATGAAAATCCTAATGCTGTAGAAGACTACAAGAATGGTAAAGAAAATGCTGTTAACTTCCTTGTTGGACAAGTAATGAGATTAACAAGGGGTAAAGCTAACGCAGGGGAAACCAATAAGATGATTAGAGATAAATTAAATCAATTATGATTTTATTAATCTTTAATTTATAAAAAAAATAATAAGGAGGGATAATGATGAGTGATTACAAGAAAGTAAAAGATTACATGACACGTAATGTTATAACAGTAAATCCAGACATGCCTATATCAGAGATAAAAAATATCATCAAAGAAACTGGACACGATGGATTTCCAGTTGAAGAAAATGATCAAATTGTAGGAATAATCACTGCTTCAGATCTTCTTATTCGTGATGCTAAGCCAACTGTTAGAGATATGATGTCTAGAGATATCGTTATTGCTAATGAGGATTTATCTATTAGTGATGCATCACGTGTAATGTTTCGTATGGGAATATCAAGATTACCTGTAACTAATGAGAATAAAAAGGTTCTAGGTATTATTACTAATACAGATATTCTTCGTTCTCATATTGAAAGATCAACACCTGAAAAGGTTAACCAGTACAGGGGCACTCTTGAACAATTGTATGGTATTAAGACGTATCTTACTAAAGAAAAAGTTAAAATTAGTGAGTTGAAACCTACACAGGATAAGGTTTATGCTGATGAATTACAGGGCAGAACCTATGAAATTGAAAGAGGTTTAGCTGAACCTATCATCGTTGTTCAGACAGGTGAACATAAATACCTCGTGGTTGATGGTCATCATAGGTTAGTTGCTTCTAATCAGATGGGTTGTTCAGAAATTATGGCATATGTCATTAAAATGAATAAACAGATAAAATTGGGTATTGAAAAAACTGCTGAAAAAGCAGGTATTTACTCATTAGAGGATATTGAAATTATTTCTGATGCTCAGCATCCTTTGATTGCTATTACTGGTAGTTTAAGAGATAAAAATACAACTATTAAGAAGTGAAATTATGAAAGATGAAATTATTAGAGAAGTATATAATACATTAATTGATAGAAAAGAAAATCCTATAGATTCATATACATCTAAGTTAATGAAAGATTCTGATAAAAAAGCAGAGGATAAGATTCTTGAAAAGCTAGGTGAGGAGGCTACTGAAGTTATTTTAGCTGCTAAGAATAATGAGGATCTTGTTCATGAGTCAGCTGATTTAATATTTTTCACTTTAGTAATTCTTGCTTATAAAGGAATTCCTATTGATGATGTGTTTGATGAACTTATTAGTAGACATAATTAATTCACCTCCTTATAAATAATCTTTTTTTTGAAAATAAATATTGGATGGTCTATATTCTTTTTAGTAAATTTGTTGTTTATTTACTTCTCTTAAATATTATTTAAGATAGCTTAGTTTAAATGAAATACTTTAGTAATATTATTAATATTATTGTAGGATATTGTAAGTATTATGGTGATTGTGTTTTTAGTGATTTATTAAAAAAATAATTAATATAGACATATTTAAATATTTAACAAAATTATAAGTAAAAAGAGAGTATAATATATTAAAAAAAATAAATATAATGTTATGACTGAAGATAGAAACAATTCAAATAAAATATGTGGTTCCTCTGATGAGAAATTTCATCTACCAGATGATGACACATTAGAAGAACAAGTAGACCTTTTTAAAGCTATTGCTGATCCTACTAGACTAAGTATACTCTATCTTCTTGAAGGACACGAATTGTGTACTCAGAGAATACAAACGGAACTAGATAAATCCCAGCCAACAATATCACACCACTTAAAAATACTAAAAAAAGCAAAATTAATTAAATCTACAAAAAAAGGTGTTTGGATTTATTACAAACTAAGAAATCCGAAATTTATTGAAACATTAAAAAATATTCAAAAAAATAAAAGATAATATGAAAAATATTATTCTTTATATTTTAATTCATCCTCAGATCTTATTTTTTTACGCATTATTTTACCACTGATAGTTTTAGGAAGTTCATCCACATATTCAATAGCTCTTGGATATTTATAAGGAGCTGTCACATGTTTTACATGATTTTGAATATCTTTTGTTAATTCATCAGATGGTTCATAATTATCAGCTAATACTATAGTAGCCTTAACTATTTGACCTCTTATTGGATGAGGTATACCTGTAACTGCACAGTCAAGTACAGCATCATGTGATAATAATGCACTTTCAACTTCATATGGACCTATTTTATATCCAGAACTTTTTATGACATCATCAATTCTTCCTTTATACCAATAATATCCATCTTCATCCTTCCATGCAGAATCACCAGTATGATAATATCCTTCATAGATTGTTTCATCAGTTTTTTCTTGATTATTATAGTATCCTTTGAATAATCCTAGTGGATATCCCTCTGAAATATCAAATACTATTTCACCTGTTTCTCCAACATCACATTCTTTTCCTTCATCATTTAATAATTTAATATTGAATAGTGGTGCTGGTTTTCCCATTGACCCTAGTTTTATATCTAACCATGGGAAATTAGCAATTGCTGCTACAGATTCTGTTTGACCAAATGCTTCACGTATTTCTAAACCAGTTAAATCCTTAAATTTATAGAATACTTCATCGTTTAATGGTTCTCCTGCTGTAGTAGCTACTTTTAATGATGAGAAGTCAAGGTTATCTATGTCTTCTTTGATGAAGAATCTGTACATTGTTGGTGGACAACATAGTGTTGTGATTTTATGGTCTAATGCCTTGGATAATACCTGGTATGGATGGAATCTATCATAATCATAGATGTAAATTCCAGAACCTGCTATCCATGGACCATAAATTTCACCCCATAATGCTTTTCCCCATCCTGTATCTGCAATAGTATAATGTAATCCATTATCTACTACTTGATGCCAGTATTTTGATGTTACAATATGTGCTAAAGGATATCCAAAGCTATGTTTAATCATTTTTGGTTGTCCAGTTGATCCTGAAGAGAAGAATATTACTGATGTATCTTCTACTGAATCATCTTCATGTACTGGTCTTTCAAATTTAGATGATGCTTTTTCTACTTCTTCTCTTAGATTATACCATCCTTTTAAGTCTACATCTCCAGCAAATACCTTGTTTAAAGAAATTCCTAATGTTTTTTCTACTTCAGCATAGCTTTCAGGTACGCCATCTTCACGAATGGTTACAACTGTCTTTATACCTGCAGCTTTTATACGGTATTCTATGTCTTCTGGTTTTAACATGTGTGTTGCAGGAACTGCTATTGCTTTTAGTTTATGTAATGCTAGCATACAATACCAGAAGTCATATCTACTTTTTAATGTTAATAATACCCTATCACCCTTTTTTACGCCCAGTGAATGGAAAAAGTTTGCAGCTTTATCACTGAAAAATTTAAGATCTTTGAATGTGAATATTTTATCTTCATCATCATTACACCAGGATAATGCTACTTTATCTGGCTGTTCTTCTGCATACACATCAACAATATCATATGCGAAGTTGAAGTCTTCAGGTACTGTTATTTTTAAGTTTTCATAGAAATCCTCGTATGATTCAAATTCTGTTCTTGGTACATATCTTTTTAATAATGATGTCATTTAATCTACTCATCCTTGTTGTTTAATACATCTAAAAATTTAACTGGTTTATCACCTATAGCTACCATTGAATGTTTATGTAGTGAGTCAAAGTACATTGAGTCACCTGGATTTAAATCAATTATATTATCTTTAATATATACTCTTAGATTTCCTTCTAGTACATAAACAAATTCGTATCCTTTATGGTAGTTTGGTTCAGGTATATATCCATCATCTCGTGGTTGAACTGTTACTATAAATGGTTCTATTGCTTTATGGGAGAAGTTTGATGCTAAATTTTCATAATCGTATGCTTCTCTACGATCTACTTTTACTCCTTTATCTTTACGTGTTACTGTGAATACGCTCATTATTGTATCTTCACCAGTTAATAGTAAACTTGTATCTACGTTAAAAATATCTGCTGCTTCATACAATATACTTGCAGGAATATCTATTTCTCCTGATTCATATTTTTCATATGTATCTACATCTACGTCTAATTGTTTTGCCATGTCTTGTATACTTATCTCACATACTTCTCGCATGTCTTTTACACGACTAGCAATTTCAGTTTGAATATTAGTCATTATTTTTATCTCCTATTAATTAGTAAAGTCCTTTTTATAGAGGATGTTTAAATGTATTAGTTATTTTAATATTAAAGAATGTAATCTTTTAAAAATATCTTTTATATTATATTTTAATTTATTTAACATGATATATAAAAAATTCTAAAAAAGAAAAATATTTATTTCTAGTACATTTTAATCATTCTATCAACTTTAGTAAATCTAACCGCTCCCAAACCTAATTAAACCCTTGATTAGTACTGTTTGGTGCATAGTTGGTGGAGGTGATTATATGTATCACACTGACTTACAGAAATTACTGCTAATCTTGGATATCATTATCAAGGTAGTAACTATTCTGAAATTACTTGGAATAGTCTAGAATAATCTATTGAATGACTTCATTTAATTATTCTTACAATCATATACTCATATCACACCGCAAAGTACTGATAGAATAATCTGATTAAAACTGTATATAGATTTAACTTTATTTACCATTATATAAAGATACTATTTTTACTTTAAAACTAAAATAATTTAGTTTATTATAATAATATATTACAATAAATGAAAAACAACTAACAACACAAAACAAGGGAACATATGACATACTAATAACAGCACAAGAGACAGATAATTATCTATATAATGCTAAGCATATGAGTTTGAAAGTAACCTCCTAATTTTTTATTTTTTTCTCGATGTCGTATATTTTTTACATACCTTTATATATGATGTCAAATAATCTTTACATATGTAAAAAATATTTTACATTTTTGATATCAAAATATTTTTGTGCACAATAATATAAAAACAGGATTTGAATCAAAATTAGGAGATGTATAATCCATGACAGAATATGTTATTGAAACAAAAAACTTGACAAAAAAATATAAAGACAAAAAAGTAGTTAACAACATCTACATGAATGTAGAAAAGGGAAAAATATATGCTTTACTGGGAAAAAATGGGGCTGGAAAAACAACCACGATGCGAATGCTGTTAAACCTTGCAACAGAAACTAGTGGTGAAATAATGCTCTTCGGAAGTAAACCAAACAATGAAACATACAAGAAAATAGGAGCTATAATTGAAACACCCGGATTCTATGAGAACCTTACGGCAGAAGAAAATCTGGAAATTATAGCTAAAATAAGAGGACACTACCAAAAAGAAAAGATAAAAGAAATATTACATACAGTATCATTAGATAATAGTAGAAAAGAATACAAAAATTTTTCATTGGGTATGAAGCAAAGATTGGGTATAGCAGCAGCAATAATGCATGAGCCCGAGCTGTTAATACTTGATGAACCCATAAATGGACTTGATCCCATAGGTATAAAGGAAATTAGAAGATTGTTAAAGAAAATGTCAAAGGAAAATAATACAACAATATTAATTTCAAGTCACATACTAAGTGAAATAGAAAACATTGCAGATGTAATTGGCGTAATGGATAATGGAAAACTAATAACTGAACTAACAAAAGAAGAATTACATGAACAGTTAAACAAAAACGTGGAATTTGAAGTTTCAGACATAGATAAAGCAACAACAATACTTGAAGATATGGGATTACATAAAATTACAGACTATAATATTGTTGAATCAAATACAATCTTTTTATACACAAATATTAACCTTAGAGATAAAATAAATGAAATATTTGTTAAAAATGATATACGAGTTAAGAAAATGAATTTAAATGAAGAAAACCTAGAAGAATATTTCACAAGAATAATAAACCCGATAGAATTAATAGCATGAAAAAAAGAGGTGATTATATAATGTACAATTTTATTGAAATAGAATTTTTAAAGCTTAAACGATCAAAGATATTTCTATTAACAATACTTGGAGCAATATTTCCATCATTTATTTTGTTTTTATCAGCAAAATTTGGAGAATTTTCACAAACTATATCTTTAGAAACATTTCTACATCAAGTTTATATGTATACGAGTGTGATATTTGTAATCATGCTATTTACAATCATAATTTCATACTTATTTGGTAGAGAATATAATGAACATACCTTAAAAACTGTACTGACTGCCCCTACATCAAGAGAATTATTCATATTAGGTAAATATATCATGTTTCTTGTATGGGTTCTTATTATTACAGTAGTAACAATACTTTCAGCGTTGGCATTTGGATACTTAGCAGGAACAACAGAAATAACAATGAATGTTGTGCTTGAGAATTTTAAGCAGTTGTTGTTATGTAACATGTTATTATACCTTACATTCACACCATTAGTATTTATAACTATGAAAATAACTAATCTTGTACCTGCAATAATAGGAGGGGCTATGTTGACATTTACAAATATGATAATCACAGGAAGCAAATATGGAATGTACTTCCCATGGAGCTGTCCATATCTAATAACAAGCGGTGAAATAATAGAATACACTACAAACTATATCCCATCATATCTTATAATACTAGCAACATTTGTAATAGGATTGGCTGTATCATACATATACTTTATAAAAAAGGACGTACCATTATAATTTAAAAAAAAAAAGTTCAATCTCATAAATTAAATTCTATTAAATACATATAAAAACAAAAATATGTTTAAGAAAGTATAGGGTTAAGAGTTATGAAAACAAGAATTAAATATTTAAGACAGGAGATCGGAATTACTCAGAAAGACTTTGCAGAAAAAGTTGGAGTTTCAAGACAAACAATAAACGCGCTTGAAAATGGAAAATACAATCCATCACTATTGGTGGCATATAAAATAACAAAATTATTAAACAAAGAACACATAGAAGAAGTGTTCATATTAGAAGATGAAAAAAAGGATGAAAAAAATGATATTTGATATATTAAAAGATGGACTAGAATATGTTGGAACAAACAAAAACCAGATAATACTATATTACATAGGAATACTCTTATTTCCCCTAATACTAATAGAAAGTTATTCATATCATATTATTGAAAACTGCATGGATGGGATGATAAACAATAAGGACAAACTACCAGACATTACTTTAAATACAGAAAAAATCATCAACGGATTAAAACTACTAATATTAAAAACACTCTATTTCCTGCCTGAAATCATTATAATATTAATAGCATTTAATCTAGAAAGAGTAGATTATTACACCCTATTTACAATATTAATCGTACTATCATTATTAAGCTACTACCTCTCCCAAATTGCTACCGTTCTTATGATAGACAATAAACAGTTCAAAGAAGGATTTAACTTTTCAAAGATCTTTGAAATTATTAAATCAGTTGGAATAACATACATTGAATTCATAATAGCAACATTTATAATCATTCTTGGAATTATAGGAGTAACATTAATAGTAATAATGACTATAATGTTCCTAGGAAACTTTGCAAGCATACTAATAAACATATTCATAATTCTAATGATAATACTCTTCTTTGTATTCCTTGTTGTGATGATACCATCCTACGTGTTATTTAAAAACAGAGCAATAGTCTCCATATATAATCTAAAATAAGAGATAGATAAATCATTACTAGATATAATATATTAAATTTATATGTATCTTTAAATAAAAGTAAACATTAGTAATTAGAAGTTTATGCATACTTAATCAAGCAATTTCTAATAATTTTATGAGGAAATATAGAGAATTGTAACTGTTAGAATTCTCATGAGTAAGAACTCTAGTAAGACTCTACACTATCTTAAATAATTTAAGAATATTTACCATCTTAATAATATCTAAGAATAATATTACTACTGTGGAGATTGATTTGTACATAACAATCATCTCAACTAACAATCACTAAATAATTTAGGGAAAAATTAGTTTTAGAAGAGATTTTAGACTTACTTTACTCAACAGAAGAGATTATCATATACAAGATAATCTTCTAATTACTAATTTAAATAATAACTTCGTGATCATGAATGAATATAAGATATGTACTTATAGGAGCAATAATTTTATTATCTTTAACTACCGTTAATGCTGGATGGTTTGGATATGATAATGGTGAATGTGAAATCTTTCAGATAACACCTCCCGAAGGATATCATAATGCTGGAGAATTAACTTATAATGAAAGTTTATTTCTAAGTACTACTGTTACAGAGTACCCATATCATAGTTCTATAGACAACTAAAAAATACGAGCTAATCCAAAATTAATCTCTTGAAAATATTATCCAACATCATATACACTCAGATAATCGCTGTATGACAAAAAATAGAAAATTTTTTTAGTCAACAATTCCCCCTGTAAAATCACTTTCCCCTCTCTTTTTTTTAATTATTTAATCCCTATCAAATAACTACATACTATAAATAGGTAAAACGATAATTAAATTAATAAATAGGAGAAACGATAATATGTTAAACTCTAATTTGGTCTGCCTACTATAACAAAAGAACAAAGTCAACGTATTGCAGATAAATATAACATTAGTGTATCTATATTATACAAAAATACTAAAATTGAGCTACTAGAAAAAGAGCATGAAACATACCATAAGAATCAGTGAAAGGGATATATCTTTTTTAAAAATATAAAATGTAGCATGTAGCATTTTTTTAGTTTTTAATTTTTCTGATTTTTTTATATTTTTTTAGTACCTATAAAACTTTGTAATATTTATTGTCACATTTAAAATTATTGTAAAAAAAAGAAGAATGATATTAAGGCTGTATTTTTTATATTGGGTTTTCTATTTTCAAATAGGGGAAGTGTAAAACTAATAAAAGATATCCTTCAATATAATTCAATTATGAATATTAATAAAATAAAAACTAATTTTGATAGACTCACTAAGTATTACTATAGTTAAAAGCATTGGAAATTTACAATATATGACAATAAATGATATAATAAATATTTTCTAATACTTCAAGAAAGGATGTTTAAAACAAGTTATACGATTTTTTGGAAAAATCTCGTGAAAAAGTTTTATTGTATTTTTTTAGTGTTAATTATAGTACATTACTAAAAGAACACTCACTAATATTCAACAATTATTTTATATACTACCTGTTATAGTAGTTGGTATGATACTGTAAATACATCCTGGATCTTATCTATTGCAAATACTTTTTGTAAATACATTATACTGTATGTACTTTTATCAGTAGCATGTGTTTTATGGAATCATATATTTGTTATGTTATAACCAATTATTTCATGACTGAATTAGGACATAGTTTAGAACAGATTTGGTGACTTAATTGTACATATAAAAAATAATATTTTTTTTTTATATTGTATGATTTAATTTGAAAATTCTATTTTTGTCTGTCTCTACTATAGAAAAAAATCATTGTCACAATAGTTGACATCATCTAATTATATTTAATCATTGATTTTATATACTAATTTTTAGAAAAATATTATTATAACTATTATTTTTTTTTATGAAGTATTTTTAGAAAGAGATGAAATTAAATGTTGAATAAAAAATGAGTAATCAATTGGTTAAACATTTTGTTGATAAAATGTTAAAAGAGGCTATAACTGCACAGGAATATGCTTATAATTTTTATAAACGAATAGCTGCTGGTTTAAATACGCTTCATATTGATGCAACGTATGTTGCTACAGATTCTACTGATAGTTATAATTCAGGTTATACTTTGTATAACCCCGTTTTTTTAGGTTGTAATTAGAATGCATTGGTATTGGTATTATGTTATTTTAGTTTTAATAGTGTATTTTACATATTGGATCTTTGAAACTAAAATCTTTAATTTTTTTGGTTTACAAAAGAATGTTATTTATAATGGTGTTAAAAATGATACATTAACAGGAAAAGCTCAAGGTGTAAGAAATATAATTGCCGGAATATTATTTTTTAGTTTTAGTATTCCAGCACTTCTCATTTATAAACATTCTTTGTGGGATACTATATTAATACGTGTATTTTTCTTCGCTGTCTGGCCTATATCTTTTGTTGTTTTGTATTGGGGTTGTGTTATTTTATTGAGACCTCATGTTTTTGGTGAAGATTCAAGGTGTGATATTCCATGTGATGAATATGCAAAAGACTGTCTGTTGAATGAAAGTATACCCCTAAGCTATACAGAATTAGTTAACAGAAGTATACCTTCCTTTATCTTTGGTTCAGTATTTCCATTTTACTACGGTGTATATAATGCTTATGGATTTTCTGTTTTACCTCGGATTATAATTGTTGGTTCTCTTGTGGTTATTTTGTTGTTATTCACATTTATGGATAAAATTAATGAACATTGGTCTTATGATATAAGATATCAACCAGGATATAGTGATTACATGTTATGTGCTTACTTTTTACCATTTATTCCTGACTTTGTAGCATTATTACTTATGTTTTTGAATTCATGGGGATTATTTTAATTAGTATAATAATCATAAGTTATTTTCTTCTTTTTTTTTGGAAATAGAACCCCCCCCCCTAAAAGTTATATTTTTAATAAAATACATAATTCATATAGCATATAAACAAAAATTTATTCTTATAATATATGGAGTGGTTTTACAGCATCATATTTAGAAAAATATTGTTTAGAATTCACAGGTCTTAATGCAAGTTCAGCTACATATGACTTCATCAAAGATCTATCCGAAAATAAAAACATGCACGTGAAAGTTAGAAATAATACACTTACATTAAATACGGAAAATAATACAAACTATACAATAATAATCAATGAAATAGGAGGAGTAGATTCAATAATTCATAATATAATGTTACCTATACTTAGTAATACAATTACCATAAATTCAAGTGATTATGATGAGTTTATTAAGACAAATACCAGTGCAAATGGTGGAGTAATACATCGTGACGAAAGTGACATTCGCTTTATGAAAGATGACGTTGACAAAATATACATAGTATCAGACAAATACAATAAAAACTGGTTAAAAATAACATCACAAATAAATGATTATGTAGAAATAGCTAAATCCTATAAAGATTTAATTGAAATACCTTTAACAAGTATAAGTTACAAGTTTTCACCAACATCAGGGTCTGTAATTGGAATTTTCTTTATTATTCTTGAAACACATCAGGTAGCTATTTATTTTAGAGATAGTCAAGGGAATTCTTCTGATTGGAATAAATATTTTACCCACAAAAATTATTTAGATGATTACGATTATGTGGAAATATATAATACATCAAGCCATAATAAAGTAGATATTGTTGAAATACCATATACTAAATTTGGTTATGATAGATACCATGCAGTATATATTGATTATGAAACTGGAGCAAGAAACATGACTGTTCAAGAAACATATTTATATTTCCCAGAAGAAAATTTATAGAGTTGTTAATATGTTAGATGATTTAATATTCATTTTTATTTTTCTTTTCATGTTTCCATGTATTAACCATGTTGAAAAAAGTAATTTCATATATGAGAAACTTGGATTTAAAATTTATTTAGAAAATAGGAGTCTGAAATCAGAATTTATTGGTCTTTTAATGATATTATTGTTAATCTTATTGTTAATCGTATTATATATTTTTAATCCCTTTTTTTTACGACAAATGATAATTCTTTTAATTTATACAATAATAGGATTTTTTATAAAATCAAATGATTTAAATAAAAAAATACAAAACCCTATAAACAATAAACTTGATGAAAATACATATTATATTCAATTAACAACTATATTTATATTCGTTACCTTTGTTCAAATAGAAGGAAGTTATAATCTATTAATAGATTATAGTGACATATTCATTAGAAATATAGTAAATTTATATCTATTAATATATAATTTTATAATAATTACATTATGTTTTAATCCAAAACTATTAATTAAACAACTTTCAAAGTTTACACATTATAACATTGAAAAAGATAAAAACATAGATAAATATAAAAATTATCGAAAAATAAAATTAATAGTAGTAGGACTAAATATTATTCCCTTGACGTTAACATTTTTAATTATTTATTTCATATAACTTTTCTTTTTTTTTGAAAATCATACTGGTATATGATAGTATAGAAACAACTGTATATTATATGGTCTTTCCTTTTTTTATAAAATATGTTAAACTATATTAAATCAGATTAAATATACTTCAATGATATACAACATATACGATTTGTATAAATTATCAATTCTTATTTTAATTGATTATTTTTTATTTTTATTATACTTATTCTTACTTATTTATTATATTATATATCTGAAGAAGTCAATGAACTGAAACCATATAATCAGATATTGAATCATATGAAAATAATTAAAACTTGATGAAAATACTAATATTTATGCTGGTACATATAGACAAAACAGTATAAAAATTACTAAAGAATAATACATATTATTATAAATATAAAATTTTATTTTAAATAATAAAAATAAAAATGAAATCCATTGAAATGATTGAAGTAAAAATAACTCAAACGGAACATACATGGAACAAAAAATGAGAATTTTTTTTTTATTCTGAGTTAATATATATAAGAAAGAAAATAAACAAAGAAAAGAACACTGTACACCTCACACGGAACATACACAGACAAAAAAAGCAATATTTTTTTTAACTATTAATTTTTATTATATACACTCTTTCTACTGAGTAGAAGGATATTATATTCTTCTAAAATAATATATTATAATTATAAGGAGGTTTTAACTAATGGTTTTAAGTAAATCAATAAAAGTAAGTGAAAAAACACATAAATTATTAACTAAAATTTGTCCTAAAAATAAATCATACAATGACATAATATATAATGCATTAATCCAACAATACACAGAAAAAGAATACCTCACTGACGAAGAAGCTGAATATTGTAATAAAATGATAGACCAATTCGAAAAAGGAGATAATACTGATACATACAATATAGATACTGATAATTTAGATAAAAAATAGATGAAATAGAAAAACAAGGTGTACTATGAATTACATACTACAATACACTAAACACTCCTTAAAAGACTTGAAAAAAACAAAAAAGAAAAACTTACAAGAGTACAATAAACTAAAAGAAGATTTAGAAAAACTAAGACAAAACCATTACACATCAGCAAATATTAATATAAAAAGTTCTAAATGTCCCAGATGTAAACGTATGAAATCAGGAACACATAGGATAATATATTATATTCATACTACAAAGCCCATAATCGAAAATAATAATGATAATTGAACGAAAAAAGAACTACCGAGAATTTTAAAACAATAAACTGAGTTGAAAAATAATGAATAAAACAACACAATTAAAAATAAATTTGATTGATAAAATTAATAAGATATGTGAGAATAACGTATCATTACATGGTTATAGTAATTTAGAATATGCTGAAGAATTCATAGAAAATACTTATCCTATAGATATTGCACACTACCCTTATGCTATAAGTATAGGTATGCGTATTAATGATGATATTACAAATACTATTAACATACCTGGAGCTGAAGAAGCATATTTAAAGGAGTATCTTGAAGTAAATAATAAACTGGATGATATTGCACAAGAAATAGTGTCGTTAATTATTAAAGAAGGCTATGATGCAAAAAGTATACCTGCATCAGATATTAGTTCTAAAGATAAATTAGCGGGTGAATTATCTCATAAGTTAATTGCAAACTTGGCAGGATTAGGATGGATAGGTAAGAGTTGTCTGTTAATAACACCAGAATATGGTCCACGATTACGCTGGGCTAGTATCTTAACCAATCTACCAGTACCATATTGTAAAAATATGTTAAAGTCAAGATGTGGTAATTGTAGTTTATGTGTTGAAAATTGTCCTGTGAGTGCATTTAAAAACAGAAAATTTATTAAAAATGAGCCTCGTGAACTTAGATATGATGCTTATAAATGTAATAATCATATGGATGAATTAGAACATAAAAATCGTCCTAGATTATGTGGAGTTTGTGTTAAAATTTGTCCATGGGGTTAAAAAATATAAAAGGATATGGGGGAGAATATATCTTAGGAAAAATAGTATTAATCTAAGTATTTTTCAATTAGGGACATTCCCCAGTCTGCTAATTCAGCTGCTTTTTCAGGTGTTTTAGCTTCAGAGAAACATCTGTATATTGGTTCAGTACCTGATGGTCTGATAATTACCCATCCTTCATCTGTAATTACTTTAACTCCATCCGTTGTGTCTACTTCATAGTCAGTTGTATCTTTTAGAATACCTTCAGCTACAATAGATTTTTTATCATCTGGACATTGTACTTTTCTTTTTTCTGAGAAATATGTTGGTAATTCACTAATTAACTCTGATAATGGTTTTTTTGTTTTAGCCAGTATTTCTAATAGCATTGCTGTAGCTAATCCTGAATCTCTTCCATATACGAAATCTGGGAAAATTAAACCACCATTTTCTTCTCCACCGAATAATCCATCTACTTCTTGGAGTTTACGTGCTACTACTAAATCTCCTACTCTTGTTAAGATAATTTCTCCATTATTTTGTAATGCTATGTCAGCTATTGCATTACTTGTAGCTACAGTTGTAACGATTTTTCCACCGTTGTTTTTTTCTAACATGGATTTTTCAACTAGTGCAAATGATTTGTCACCAAATACAAATTGTCCTTTTTCATCAATACATATTGTTCTGTCTGCGTCACCATCATGAGCTATTCCAATATCTGCACCGGTCGCTTTAACCACTTTTATTAAATCCTGTAGATTATCTTCTGTTGGTTCAGGGTTACGTCCCGGGAATGCACCATCAGGTTGACAGTTTAATGTTGTTATTTCACATCCTAATTTTCTTATAATATAAGGAGTTGTTCTACAAGCTGCACCGGAACCGCAATCTAGAACTACTTTTAGATGTGCGTCCTTTATTGCTTCAACATCTACTCTTTTTAATACTTCATCAATGTATTCATCCACAATGTTTCTTTTGTAAGCTTTTCCTATTTTATCCCATGTTACACGTTCTTGTTTATCATTAAAGTAGATGTCTTCAATTTCTTCTTCTAAATCATCAGGAGTACCAATACCATCTGAGTCTAATAATTTTAATCCATTATACTTTGGCGGATTATGTGAAGCAGTTACCATTATTCCACCATCATAATATTTTCTTACAGCATATTGTACTGTAGGTGTTGGTAGTGTTCCAAGGTCTACAACATTACAACCAGTAGATAATAAACCTGCAGTAACTGCATGTTTAATCATTTCGGAAGAGGTTCTTGGATCAGAACCTATTGCAATTGTTCCTTTAACTTTTGTACCATAAGCTGCTGCTATTTTTGATGCAAATTCTGGTGTTAATACTGTGTTAGCCACTCTTCTTACTCCAAATGTACCAAATAATTGTTTCATATGATTATATTCTCCTTAGATTTGTGTTATATAAATTAAGAGTTTTTTTATAAAATAAATTATCTATTATATATAATTATTAAATTTATGAATAATACATTTTTTTATTTTAGGATTTCTCAATATAGTATATCATATTTGAATTATTATCATAACAAGCCCATTTAGTACCATTATACCTCCATGTATAATTCTCATAAGCTTGTAGTTCTGTCCAAGAATTATCATCATTTTTAATCCAAGACACGTTATAATATGTTTTATTATTATATTGATACAATACAACCCATCTATCCTGATTATATGTCCAGTTATATGTATACCCAGTATTTGAAGTTGCATAATAGGATGAATTATTATACTTAATCCAGGAATATGGATGAATAGTACTCCACTTAACAGTATAATTACTATCCGTATTATTTACTTCAACAGATAAATTATTTGAATCATGCCAATTAGAATAATTTAATATTGATAATAATGGTGGAACATTTTCAGTAATATCACCAGTGAAACTATCATTTATCTTACTAGTAGGATGTTCCATATCCTCAGCAGTAATCATTTTCATATCATATAATCCCGTTGCCTCATCAAGAGTACGATTATTAGTCATGTAATTAATAGACATATTATTCTCTTCAAATTCTTGTACTACACTACTTGATATATAATCTGTTTCCTCCATCTGTAAATAATCTGATTCTGTATTTCTAGTAAAAACAACATTACTAATATTATTATCAGTAAGATAATTTGCTAAATTACCATTATTTGAAGAATCTTCTATTAACATGGCATTATTTTTTATGATTGTTGGTATGATTGTAGGTAACTCACCATAAAATCCATAATATGCTGTTGTAGTATTATTTAGATATCCCATTGACCTTAATTTATCATTAACATGCATACTAACTTCAACATCAGTTACTCCTGAAATTTCTTCCACAGGAATATTATACTGATATAATTCATTTTTCAAACTTTCAGGTAGTGCACCTACAATAATAATATGCTGAATATTATGTGTTCTAATATAATTATCATACTGCTTATCTAAAGTTTCAGAGGAATTATATGAACTATTAGTTGCTGTAACAAAAACTGGAACTTTCATATATGCGCCTAATTCTCCAGCAATTGGATTAGATGCTGTGAAAATTATTGTATCATTATTTTTATCAGGAGTATTATTAGCAATATCAGTTAATATACTAGCTATTGAATTATCATTAATATGGTCAACTTTTACACCCATACTATATAATTCAATTAACTGCTGAGTAGTCATTGGACCTACAACAATGATTTTCTTAATATTATTTTCTTTAACATATCCGGGTAACCATGAGTTCAATTGTTCAGGTAATGTTTTATCAGATAAAACTAAAGGAACTTGATTATATCCAGCATGAACAGATACTCCAATTTCTAAACCTCTCATATTACCTGTACAAACAGATATTATTAAAGTATTATTATCTGCATCTATAGAATCAGAATTTGGAATAGTAATAATTATTAATCCAAATATGATTAGAATACATAATATAATACCTAATTTAAATATTTTTTTCATTGAATTCACTTATTAATTTTTATATGTACTTTTTATTGAACAAATTTTGTAATTTGTATTATTATATTCCAATTGTGCATAAATCGGAATCGGCGTATTTTGTCTTAGTAAAATATAACCCACATTCAAATCAGATAATTCTGATGAAGTAGAATGATTTTGTACAATATGAACAGGATCAACAACATATAATGGAATAGATTCTGTGAAACCACCATAGACAACAGGTGATCTACTAGTAGATACAATGATACTGTCCATAATTGAATCTTCAGAGACAACAAGTGATTTATTAGAATGAGCCATGAACCACTCCATCACATCATATCTATCATGAGCTAATTGTGAGTTTCCAAACCTAAGAGATATAACGGATGGTTTCAAAATAGTGCCTACTGGGTCAATTATTGTGTGAATTGTTTCAGGTATTAAAAGACCATCATAATCATCATCACACATTACCTCTGGAGTATAACTATCAACATATACCATTGATGATAAACAAGAAACCAATATCAATAAAATGAAAAGTACTCTCCTATTAGTAGTAGATTTAATGTTATCACAAAGATATGTGAAGCCCAGTCCTGCAACCAGAATCATAGGATATGATGCAACTTCTAATATTCTGATAGAAACTGTTTGTACTCCTAAATAAGTAGTTTGACTAATAAGCATCAAAGATACTGTCCATAATATTAAGAATAATGATTTATCTGATCTGTTTTTAATTAAGTATACATAGCCCATGATTGTTAAAACAGAAGGAATTATACCATAATATTTAAAAAAGAAATTAGGTAATGATAAAAGATTACCTGCTTTTGAATTGAATACTAAGGTATACTTCAGGTACACATAAATCCACCAAGGTAAACCAACACTTGCAACAAATAATATGAAGATTACAAGATAATTAATATTAAGATTTCTTCGTAATAATTGAACTAATCCATATAAACCCAATACAAATACTGTGATAATAGATGTTGCCATATGCAAATTAAATATAATACCCAGTAGAATTGCTGAGAAAATTATACTTCGTATATTATTATCCTTAAAGCCATTGAAAAAGTATACACAACATAATAATGATAATCCAATAGCAATTGTTGCAGGTGTACATATTACACTTCTATTAAATGTTATAAAAGATAACATTCCCAGAACACCTGTACACATACCTGTTTTAAAATCAAATAATTTATAACTAGACCATGTTATTGAAAATATCAGAAAGAATGAAAAAACTGGCTGTAATAATCTCACAAGGCTAACTAATCCTATTCCTGTTACTTTAGATAAACCTGCTAATACTAAATGAAATAATGGTGGATACATTATTACTCTACCATAAGGTGCAACCGTTTCAAAATCCCAAAATACTAATCCATTTCTCATATATAAATCAGCCATGTGAATATGATAGTAAACATCCCATGATATAGGAAACGTATACTTGTATAATAATATTAAAGCTATGATAAAAGAAAGCCCAGCTGGAATAGTTAGAGTAATTTTTTCATGATTTCTGTATTGCATTAAAATTCATCCTTTATTAATATTATATTCTCTAGAAATATTAGATTTATCTAGAAAACAAAGGAATATTTACATCAATATCTCGAAGAAAGATCATTCCATGAAAAAATAAGTTAAAAAAAACATGTATACATAATGTATACATAATATAAATACTAATGAAAAAAAGCGTTAATTCCCCCATAAATAACCATTCTAAGCAGTAATTCAATGTAAACAAAATGTATACATCAAACTAAAATAGCAATTTTTTAATGATTTTGAAGATAGTAAAAAATAGTTAGTGTACACTAGTTGATAACTAAGATTGTAGTTAAAATATTACATTAAACATGCATTACTTGGAAAAAAATAAAAGTATACAAGAAGTATACATCAATAATCATATCTAAAAAAAAATAGTGAATACAGAAATATCTAAAAACATGAAAAGTATACATGAAGTACACATGAAAATTATACTCATTTTATCAACACAATAAATAGATTTTATATGTAAACTTTATGTAAACATTTGAGAAAATATTTATTTTTAAAATAATTATTGTTGAATATATACACCAATAATCTGATTTAAGAAAATTTAATCATGTATACATTAAGTAAACAAAGAGGAATTATTTGACTTATAATACAAAACATTAAAATAGAATGTAAACAAAAGATTATAATAGATATTATAAAACTAATTAATGTACACATGAAATATACATAATTTATTTGACAATACAGATGTACACTTAAAGTACACAGATATTAAAAGAGGGAAATAAATTATAAAAAAAGCTACAGATCTTTATGATGATGTATAATTAAGAGACTCTTAAATGTACACATACATAAAACATGAAAAATTAGATGTATACATTATGTAAACATTACTATTTAACCAAATAATAATAGAGATAAGGAATATTTATGAGTTCAAAAACAGCTACTATACGATTCAAAAACGGAGAAAAATGGGAAAACTTCTTAGAAGAAATTGAAAAAAACAATGGAACTACCAGAGGACATATAGGAACAACAGTAGAAACACTCATAGATATATACATAAAATATCCTGATATTACTGTAGAAAAATTAGTCGAATTAGAAAAGAAAAATGAAAAATCATTAAAAAAGATAAACAAGCTAGAAAACGATATAACCAATAACAATTCTGAGGAAATAGAAAAAACTAATAAAGAACTTGAAAATCAAATAGAAGAAGAAAAAAAGGAATACTTAGAATTACAGAATAATTATGAAAAGATCCGATTAATGAATAATGATTTAGAAGAAAAAAATAAAGAATTACAAGAAGAAACATTTAAACTTCAGAAAGAAAACATAGAGTTAACTAGTAAATTAGAATATCCTGAACGAGAAAATAAATTATTACAGAAAAACTATGATCAACTAGAAGAGACATATAATCAACTAAAAGAGGATAATAAAAATATTAATAAAATGTTTGATACAATAAATGATGAATTAAAACAGCAACAAAAAGATACTAGAACTGCCAGAAGTGATTATAAACATATTGTAGAAACATTAAATAAATTACAGGAAGAGTACAATAATCTTCAAAATGAAAACAAAAAATATACAGTATTATTTGCAGAAATTAAGAAAATGTCTTTAACTGAAAGAATACTTGGAAAATATCCTGAGAACATTAAAGAATTAAATTCTGGAAATTAATTAGTTAAAAAAAAATAAGTAAATAATTTAAAAAAAATATTAGAAAAGAATTTATAAAGCTAATTCTATATCTTCAGCTTTAACAGTCTTTCTGCCAGCATGTTTTGCTAATGCTACAGCATCTTGACTAATTTCTTCTCCGTATGCTTCTAAAATTTCAGCTAATGCAACTTTAGCATCTTCACTAACTCTTGCTGCACCTGCATTTTTTAAAATTCTTGCAACAGGTGCTATTGGTAATTCTGTCATGATAAATTTCTTCTATAAGTTTAATTACTTTTATATATTAAAGTCTAAATATATAAACTTTATTCTAATATATTGACTTAAAAAGTAATTTAGGTTAATTAATTTGACTGAAAATTAATATTAAAAAATAGTAGATTCTATATAAGAATTAAGAATAATACCTTATCTTAATATAGAAAAAATAGAAATTTACTTTTATTTAAAAAAATAATTAATAAAAAATAGAAAGGTAATAAATAGAAAACTAATTTCTATGAATCTTAGTAGGATCATCCAATATTAATTCAAGTTGACCATTATAAGAGGTTACTTTACCTGTTAATTGTATTGATTCACCTTCATTTAATTCCATATTTATTTCTGTAGAGGGAAATATTACCACATTAATAGAACCAGTGTTATCTGTTATTTTTATAATTTTAGTATTTGATTTTGTTATTGTATATGAACTTATGGTTCCGGAAATTTCTACATAATTATCTATTTTACTATTGTCTATTTTATTTATTGTTAGTTGTTCGGGTGTTACAAATGTAAATGTAATTATTAGACCTATTAATCCAATAATTGTAGTGATTACTGATAATTTAAATATTTCTTCATCTCGCATAATTATATAATAAACAATTATTTGAATGTTATATTAATTATTTTGTAATTCAATCATTTGATGCAATTTTTCTACTGTATCCACCTGGTCTAATCCAATATCATCTCTTACTGAAATTATAGCCGGAAATCTAAGAGAGTATCCAGTTTCATATTCATTACTTTCTACAATTTCACTGTATGCTACTTCTAATATCACTTGAGGCTTGAATGTTACTGTTTGCTCTGATTGAGAAATTATTAGTTTTTCCATACGTTTTGTTAATGATGCTAGTAATTCATCAGTTAATCCTGTTGCTGCATGCACTAGTGTTTTATATTCTCCTGTTGATTCATCTAGTAAAGATAATAGGTATGATCCAAAGAATTTAGCTCTTTTACCTTTACCATAGGTTCCACCAGTTATTACACAGTCTAATGTTTCTCTAACTGGTTTATATTTAAGCATGTTTTTTCCTCTTTTACCAGGAGAGTACGGACTATTAATATCTTTAAACATTATTCCTTCATGTCCTGTTTCAATAGACCATTTGAATAATTGTTCAGCATCCTCATAATTTTCAGGAGTTACTATTTTCATAGTACTTAATTCTACTTTTTCAGAAGTTTTAACTATTTTTTCCAATAGTTTTCTTCTTTCACCAATAGGCTGTTCTGCTACTGGTGTTTCATAATATAATACGTCAAATAAAAATACTTTTAAAGGTATTTTTTCCATCATTTTATCAATGTTATATTTACGTTTTACACGTTGTAGAATGTATTGGAATGATATTGGTTTATTATCTTTTGTTGCAATTACTTCTCCTTCTACTATGAAGTCTTTGTCAGGTAATGCTTTTTCAATGTATTCCACAACTTCAGGTAATGCATTGGTTACATTTTCAAGTCTTCTGGTGAATATTTTTGTATGACCTTGGGTGTGGTGAATTTGTACTCTTATACCATCATATTTTGTTTCACATATTACATGTTGCATTTCTTCTATACTTTGTTTTATTCCGGGACTTAATTGTGCTAACATTGGTTTGATTGGTTTTCCTGGTGTGATTGTTATTGATTTTACTGATTCTTCTGATGTTTGTGCTTTTTTTGCTACTTCGCCTAGATCATTAGATAACATATATGCTCGGTCTATTACTTCTTTATCTATATTATATGCCTGTGCTATTGCATCTACTAGTGTTCCTTCACCTACACCTATTCTTAGTTTTTCGGTTATTGTTCGTGTAATATATTTAGCTTCTAGAGGTGTTGCAGATGTATATAATTCTAGTATATAATTTAGTTTTTTATTTTGTGATTTACTTCCTGTGATTGACTCTGTTTTTCTTAAATTATTAATGACTTTTTTTACTGTTAATGGTACTTTGAAGAATGTTACTTGTTTATTGTTACTTACTAGTTCCTGTGTTATTTCGCCCATATCTCCTACTGATGCTAATTTATCTTCAATTGTTGTGGTGTTTTCACCGAGTAGTTTAGATAATGCTTTGATTATTAATTGTGTTGATATTCCCATTTCCTTGTCACTCCAAGGTGGGAATATTTTTCCTTGCAATAATAATGTTACATCATATGTAATTTCAGGATCTGTTTGTGAAATATCTCTTAGAAAATCTGCTATAATTGCTGTTTTATCCAATCTACTTGAAGTATCAGCTATTTTTTCATAAGTTTCTACTAGTTTTGTATAGGATGTGTTAGTCATTATCATCACTAAATTAATGCTTTGAAGTATGTGCCCTCTTTTTCTTTTATTTGGAAGATAGCAACATCATTTTCTTGTGCTATTTGTTTATATGTTTCTACTTTATCTTGAGGGAAATTTATTCCTAAGTATATAGCTTCTGGTTTCATAAATGTTAATTCTAAATTATTTTCTGTTATATTATATACTTCCTGAAGTTTATCTTCTATTATATTATGTAATTCTTCTGAGTCTAGTATTGATGATACATCTTGTATTAGATGTTTGTAGTTATAGTTTAGTTCATCATTATCTGTTTCTAGATAATTATTTTTTAGTATTTCTTGTATTTTTGAAGAGTTCATTGTTGTGTTGTATACTGGTTCTAGTAAATTGTCTAGCATTCTATATTCAGTTTCTGTGTATTTATGGTTTGTTATATAGTTCCATTCGTTATCATATTGAGTGTAATTGCTGTTAATTTTTAGTAGTGATGCACAATGTGAGTTATATATTGTGTAATCAAAGTCTTCCCTTTTTGGTTGTTGATTTACGTATAGTACTGGGAATAATTTTTTTAATTGTCTTACTGTATTTTCTGTTATCTCTTTGAAGTCGTATACTACGTTAAATCCTGTTTGATTGTCTGTATATTTCTCCCATGTTTGTTGATTGTTATATGGTGTTTGGAATGTTGTGCTATATATATTATCTTGGTATAGTTTCATTGTAAAATATGCATTTACTATGCTGAATACTATTTGCTGTGTAATGAATTGATTCATGTATTCTTTCCATTGTTTCTGGTCTTCGGGTGTCATGTCGTCTGTGTCTTTAGTATATACTAGTGTCATTAGTTTTATGAATGGGAAGTTTGATTTGTTTATTAATTCTTTTTCCTCATCTTTTAGGAAGTTTGGATCTTCTTGTTCTAGTTTTGCTATTTGTTGTTGCATTAGATTGTTTAGCTGTGATTTAATTATTTTTTCATAGTTTGTTTGGATTATTTTGTCATTGTAATTGTCTAATAATTTTGATTTGGTTAGTGTTAGTTTTCCTTTGCATAATTTATCTAATTCTTCTTTTTTTGTATTTTCTGGATAGTATTGTGCTATTACTGGTGGAAAGTGTTCTATTTTGAGTTTATCAGCGTTTTCTAATTCTTGGGGGTTATTTTGATTTGTAGCAAATATTTTAAAAAAGTCTGTTTTCCATTTTTTATTAATTGTTTCATCAAACATGTTTTCATTTCCTATATGTCCTTGTGATAATAAATTATTTTTTTTATTTTTGAGTACTTTTAGTCTTTATTATTAATATTTGTTTTATGTGTTAGATGTTTTTAACTAGATAATTCATCATGATTAATAATTAGAAATATGTTTTTTAAAAAGACCAGATAAATAGTTATATTTAATATTACGGATTATTTACTAAATAAAATAGATAAATATTAAAATTAATAGAAATTATTATAAAATAAGTTTTAATCCAATGTTAAATACAATAAAAAGACATATAACGTCCGTTATTATAATACATACGTTTAAAAATTAAAAGAAATATATTATTTAGTATCTCATGAATAATTAAGGGGGGCTATCTAATGACTGATGAAAATAATAAAACAAACAATGATAACGAAAAATTATCATTCACCCAATCATTAAGAAAAGAAGGTCTAATAAAAGGATCATCAAATGAAAAATCAGAAACAGTGACAACCAGTGAAAAAAAGGTTGAAACTAAAATAGATGAGGATATAACTAAAAAAGTAGAAGAAACAAAAGAAGAACCTACAAAGGAAATTCAAAAAACTGAAACAAAAGCAAGTAACAGCAATAACTCCGCATTATTAATAGCAATAGTATTAATCATCATCATAATCATATTATTACTGTTATTGATGCACTAATGACTATCCTCTTCTCTATCTCTTTTTTTTAAAAAATACACTATCTTAACATCTTCAACTCAATAATTAAATAATATTATTTTAAATAATATTAACAACTTTTAATAAAACCTCAAAAAAGTTAAAAGATAATTAACAAACAATGCTAACGATTATATAATAATATATATACATGTGATTATCATAAATAATAAATAACTTAAATAAAGAGGACGTGTTCTTATAACAACTGAAAAAAAGAATAAAAAAAATAAAATTGTTGCCATAGTATTATCCTTCCTCGTAGTAGGACTTGGAAATATATATAATGGCCTATATAAAAGAGGCCTAGTAGAATTCGGAATAGCAATCATGTTATCATTTATACTAGCAGACTTATTAAAAATGATTCCTTATGGAATGTTCATAATGTTCTTAATAGGATTAATGTGGTGGGCATACGTATTATATGATACACAAATATGTACTGATGCAATTAACAACAACCATAGAGTACCATTGTTCTTAAACAGAGTAAAATTATACTAATTGCGTAACATGACAATAAGAGTAAATAGTTATAGAACCCTCGATTTTTATAATAATGAAAAACAATGATATGGAAAAGATTATAACAAAAAAGTTACCCTCCAACACTATTTTTTTTAAATTACTTAATCCTATTATTAGATAAAAAATAAACATAATAAATAATAAATTTTTAGGGAAAATAATCATGACAGAAACAAACAGTATTTTAATAAAAGACACAACCATACTTTCAGATTCCATTATAAAAGGATCAGTACTTGTAGTAGATAATAAAATTGAAGAAATTAGCACCAATTTAGTAGATAAAGATGCTGATATAGTTATAAATGGACAAAATAAAATTACCATGCCTGGATTAATAAATACACATTCACATGTTGCAATGACATTATTAAGAGGTGTTGGAGATGACCAGGATTTACAAACATGGCTAAATGAATATATATGGCCTAGAGAAGCTAAATTAAATGAAGAACTAGTATATGCTGGATCTAAATTAGCAATGGCTGAAATGATAAAAACTGGAACAATCATGTTCAATGATATGTACTTTTACATGGAAGAAACTGCTAAAGCTGTAGAAGAATCAGGAATGAGAGCATTACTAGGATATGGAATGATAGATTTATTTGATGAAGAAAAAAGAAAATCAGAACTTAACGAAACTAAAAAATTTATCGATGAATGTCATAACACAGCTGACGGAAGAGTACAAGTAGCAGTAGCTCCTCATGCTCCATACACCTGTTCAGAGGAAATTTTAAAAGAATCTAAAAAGTTAGCTGATACACATAATCTAAAATTACACATACACGTATCTGAAACTAAGCAGGAAGTAACTGATTTACAAAAAGAAAGAAATGAAACTCCATTTGAATATCTAAATAATATAGGTCTTCTTGATGAAAATACAATCGCTGCTCATGGTGTCTGGACAACACCTGAAGAAATGAAAATATTAAAAGAGAAAAATGTATCTATATCACATAATCCATCAAGTAACATGAAACTAGCATCAGGTATTGCTCCTATAAATGATTATATTAAAAATGGTATTAATGTTGGAATAGGAACTGATGGAGTATCCTCAAACAATAATTTAGACATGTTCAGTGAAATGAAATTAACAGCACTTCTTCAGAAAGTAAATACTCTTGATCCTAAAGTATTACCTGCAAAGGAAACATTTGATATGGCAACTAAGAATGGTGCTAAAGCATTAGGTGTTAATAGTGGTGAAATAAAAGAAGGTAAACTAGCTGATATCATCATAGTTAATACAAATGTTCCACATATGACTCCTGTAAGAAATCCATTAAGTAATATTATATACTCAGCACTAGGTACTGATGTTGATACAGTTATATGTGATGGTAAAATATTAATGGAAAATAAAGAATTAAAAACTATCAATGAAAAAGAAGTTATATCAGATGCAATAAATGCTGCAGCTGAATTATAATTTTCAACTATTTTTTTTAAAAAAAAGACTAATAGATTAAAAAATAATCTATTATTTATTTTTATCCTAATAATGAGTTAAATCCTGCATAAGATACAAATTGAGAGAATTTATCAGCCGGAACTGCTTTAATATTACCCTGTGAATATTGTTCTAAGGCAGCTTTTATTAATGCTGGTTTATTATTGTTTTTTTGAGCAGCATCTTTTATTCCCTGAGCTAAATTTTCAATAGCGTCGCCTCTAGTTGCACCATTTTGAGATTGGTCTTCTCTTAAGAAATCAATTGAACTAACATTTTCAACTAGTTGTCCATTTGAATAAACAGGACCTACTGCATCAATCATAGCATCTATAGCTGTTGGAGTTACTACTACCACCATATCTGTACTAATATTTGTATTATATTTTACAATATCTTGAGCAATCTTAGTACCATTCTCTAAATTATCGCTCCATAATGAATCGTGTAAGTACCATTGATTAAGTCCCTCTGCTTGCATGTCAGAAGTTGGGGTTAAGTTAGGGTCGGTCATTCCTCCTGGATATACTGGGGTTATATTTCCCACTTTACCATCTGTAACATCGACAACAAATGCCATGTCGACAGCACCTATTCCTGGACGATTTTCTGAAGGATCTGTACATAATACTAGAATATTATGTTCTCCTTTAAAGTTTTGTTGTGCTTGTTGATAATTTACCAAGAAGTAGACCCCAACTACTACTATTATGGCAACAATTACCAATAATACTATTTTCTTTTTAGAAACCATATTATCACTTAATTAATTTTAATATCGATACCTGATAATTAATAATAATATATTAAACAAACTAATTAATATTAATATGGAATTATTGAAGTAAAAATTAATCCTAAAAAACATGAATACAAACAGTGATTACATCAACCAGGAAGTGTATATATTTGACAAAAAATGATATAAGTACAAAAGAACATTTCATAAATAAACTACGCATATTGAAACATGAATTTACAGATTCTATAGATTTATGGAAATATAATATAAAAAGATACACTGCTGAAAAAGAAGAAAACACAAATAATACCCGTATATCTCAGGATAAAAAGGATACATTAACGGTAGCATTTGTTGTAACTCAAAATAATGAAAATACAACAGCAGGGGATTATTTTACAGCATTAACCTTAGCCAGGAAATTAAAAGAGTTTGGATGGAATATTAAATATCTCGCACAGTATCCTACAATAGACCAGAAAAACTGGTATTATATAGATGATGATGTTGATGTAATTATATCGCTTCTTGATAGATATAATTTAAATAAAATTAGGTCAAATAACAAGTCTTTGCTAAAAATAGCATGGATACGAAACTGGTTTGAATTATGGGTTGAACTACCTTACTTTAATCAATATGATATTATACTTTCAAGTAGTAATAAATCATGCGAATTCATAAAAGAAAAAACAGGAAAGGATGCTATACTTTATCCCCTAGCTACAGACCCATTAATGTTTAATGAAAACATTCCTCCAAAAGAAGAATACATGTGCGATTACTGTTTTACTGGTAGTTATTGGGGAAGTAAACGTGAAATTATTGATTGTTTAAATCCTTCCTCATTAGACTATACTTTTAATTTATATGGAACTAATTGGGAAAAAGTTCCCAAACTAAAGGATTATTTTAAAGGATTCGTGAACTATGAAGATATGCCCTCAGTATATTCATCAACAAAAATAGTAATAGACGATGCAAATCATGTTACACGAAAATATGGCTCTGTAAATAGCAGAATCTTTGACAGTATAGCATCAGGAAAATTAGTGATTACCAATGGATCAATAGGTAACACAGATCTATTTAATAATGAAATACCTGAATATCACTCAGAACAAGAATTAAGTAATCAACTTAAATTTTATCTAGAAAATTCTGAGAAACGAGAAGCAAAAATAAAAAGACTTCAAAGAATTATCAAAGATAAACATACCTATGAAAAAAGAGCAAAAACGTTAAAACATATAATTGATGATTATTATAAAAATCATGCAAAATGAATAAGATTAAAAAAATAATTTAATTAAAGGAAATATTTAAAAATCTTTAAAAATATACTTAATATATTAATAAAATTAGGAAAATATTTTTTAAAAAATCATTATAATAAGTTTTTTTAAAAAATTATGGTATCGAGGAATAATAAATGGTAAATTTTTCAGTACGTGAATGGTTAGAGAATTTTCGAAAATACCAATCACTATTAAGTGAATTGGTTATACGAGATATAAAAATTAAGTATCGTAGATCAGTTCTAGGAATTTTTTGGAGTTTCCTAGATCCTTTATTTTCTATGATTGTCCTAACAATAGTATTTTCCGCATTATTCCACCGTATACATAATTACCCAGTTTATTATCTATGCGGATTTTTAGCTTATCAACTATTTTCTAGTGGATCTAAGGCAGCTATGAGGTCATTGGTAAGTTCATCAGGAATATGGAAAACTATATATGTTCCTAAATATCTATACGCAGTATCATCAGTTCTATCCAATTTTGTAACATATTTACTATCATTAGTTGTATTATTTGCAATAATGATTGTACTAAATGTTAAATTTACGATATTCATACTCTTTGCTAGTTTACCTATCCTTGCATTAATTATAATGACTATTGGTGCAGGACTTATAATGGGTACTTTGAATGTATTTTTCAGAGATATGGAATACCTGTATAATGTATTTATGATGATTTTAATGTATGGTATGCCTATATTTTATCCAGCATACATTGTACCACACCAATACAGATTCATACAAGCTTATAATCCATTATATCAATTAATAGTATGTTTAAGAGATTGTTTCTTATATGGACAATTATATCCAGTATCAACATTACTCTTTGGAATGATATTTGCGTTTATTTTACTAGGAATAGGATTACTTCTATTATACAAATATCAGGATAAATTTATACTATACGTTTAATTATAAAGAAAATACTAATAGGGGGATTATATGAGTAATAAAGTAGTGGTAGATGTAAAAGACGTGAGTATGGAATTTAACTTAAATCAGGAAAAAACAGACAACTTAAAAGAATATGTTATAAAAGCGATAAAAAAAGAACTACGTTTTCAATCATTTTGGGCTTTAAAACACATATCACTACAAATCCATAAAGGCGAAAAGGTAGGTTTTGTTGGTCTTAACGGTGCTGGTAAAAGTACACTACTAAAAATCATTGCACAGGTAATGAAACCTACGAAAGGCTCAGTGGAAGTACATGGAAATATGGCACCATTACTTGCATTAGGTGCAGGATTTGATTATAATTACACAGGCAGCGAAAACATATTCTTAAATGGTGCATTATTAGGTCATTCAAAGTCATACATGAAAAAAAGATATGATGAAATTGTTGAATTCTCTGAAATAGGTGATTTTATAGATGTTCCTGTGAAAAATTACTCATCAGGTATGAAAGCACGTCTTGCATTCTCCATAGCAACTTCTGTAAATCCAGATATACTTATATTAGATGAAGTATTATCCGTAGGAGATGCATCATTTCAGAAAAAATCAAAAGAAAGAATGAATGAATTAATGCAGGGTGATGTATCCTTGTTATTCGTATCACACTCTATTGGACAGGTAAGAGAAATGTGTGATAGAGCCATATGGTTAGACCATGGAAACTTAATGATGGATGGGGATGTTGATGAAGTCTGTGATGCATACATGGACTTTACAAAAAAATAACATAATAAATTATTTAAATTAAATGATAACATTATGTTTCATACTTATTTTTTTTTTAATATTGGAAGATTAATAATGAACACTACACATACAAAAGTAACTATTATAATTCCAAATTATAATAACAGAAATTTATTAGAAGATTTACTTAATTCATTAAAAGCTGTTTCTACACCTTATGATCTTATTATCATTGATAACGCTTCTAAAGATGATAGTGCTGATTTTATAAAGAAATCATATCCTCAAATAAAATTAATAGAAAATGAGGTTAATATGGGTTTTGCATATGCTGTTAATCAGGGAATCAAATTATCCGAAACAGAATATGTATTCTTATTAAACAATGATACAGTAATTGATAAAAACTGTCTTTCAAATCTTATAAAAACAATAGAAAAAGATAATTCAATATTTTCAGTTTCTTCTAAAATGATTCAGTATCATAATAAGGATTTAATTGATGATGCTGGTGATGCGTATAATATATTAGGTTGGAGTAAAAAGATAGGTAATAATCATAATATTAGAGAATATGATGAGGATTGTGAAGTATTTAGTGCTTGTGCAGGAGCTGCATTATATAGAAGGAAATATTTTGAAGAAATTGGCTACTTTGATGAAAACTTTGAAAGTTATGTTGAAGATATGGATTTAAGTTTTAGATCCAGATTACATGGTTATAAATCATATTATTCCAGTAAAGCTCTTGTATATCATTATGGAAGTGCAACATCAGGTTCTAAACATAACCCGTTTAAGGTAAGGTTATCTGCTAGGAATAACCTCTACTTAATATATAAAAATATGTCCACATGGATGAAAGTTATTAACTTTATATTTATATTCCTAGGAGATTTGATTAAATATTTATATTTCTACAGAAAAGGATTTGGTCAAGACTACCTTGATGGCATAGTAGAAGGTTTAAAAACAAGAAAACAATTAGAAAAAACTAAAAACATTCCATTAAAAAATTATATTCATATTGAATTAAGTTTAATAAAAAATTTATTTAAATATCCTTTTTAGGAGAAGAATCACATGGATTTATCAATTATTATAGTAAATTATTGTACTTATGATTTAACTAAACAAACAATTAATTCTGTACTAAAAACTGTGCATGATATTTCTTATGAAATAATTGTTGTTGATAATGCATCACCAGATAACAGTATAGTGCAATTAGAAGAGGATTTTAAAGAAGATAATCTTGTAAAAATTATAAAAAATAAAAATAATGATGGTTTTGCAGTTGCAAATAATCTTGGATTCAAACATTCCTCTGGAGAATATATATTACTATTAAATAGTGATGTTATAGTAAAAGAAAATACTATAAATAATTGTCTTACATACATCCAAAGTAATAATAACATTGGTGCTTTAGGCTGTAAAGTATCCTTACCTGATGGTAGCTTAGATAAAGCCTGTCGAAGATCTTTTCCTACTTTTAAAGTATCCTTCTATAGAATGACAGGTTTATCAAAACTATTTCCTAATAGCAAACGATTTAATCAATATAATCTATCATACCTTGATGATGATGGAGTGTATTTTATTGATTGTATTGTCGGAGCATTCATGTTAATAAATAGAACAATCTATGAAAAAGTAGGAGGTCTTGATGAAACCTATTTTATGTATGGTGAAGATATTGATCTCTGCTATAAAATTAAAGAATTAGGATATGATATTGTATATTATGGAAAAGAGGAAATTATTCACTATAAAGGTGCTAGTGGTAAGAACAGAAAATTATTATATGAGTTTCATAAATCAATGAATATATTCTATGATAAACACTATAAAAAAGAGGATAACATTCTTATTAACGGGATAACTTATCTCAGCATCTGGATTTTATATTATTTAAAGTTAATTATTACTTATATATAAAACTAATTTCTTATTTTATTATTATCAGAATTAATAATTTTTAATATTCATTAAATACATATATATTAATACTGTGAAGGGAGTATTATGATTAGAGAAAATCAACAATTATTTAACGTGTTTAATGTTATATTAGACGTAATTGTTTTAATGATTTCCACTCTTTTTATAAACTCACCTTTTTTTGCAAGATATGGTCCAGCGTACGAATTTAACTTCGATACTATTTTATTATTATTTACATTATTAATTCCATCATATTTGCTATTATATTACATGTTTAAATTATACACGCCACAGCGTACAAATCGTAGTGCGTTTTCGGAATCATCAAAAATTATTCAGGTAAATTTCTTTGAATATTTATTTCTCTCAACAATGTGCGTATTAAATATTCTTTATGTACCTGCTGACTTCTTGATATTTTTCCTAGTAATTAATAGCATATTTGCAATCATTGAAAAATCTATAATAAGAGGATTATTACGTATACTTCGTGCTAAAGGTTTTAATATAAAATATGTATTAGTTGTTGGTGCTGGTGAAATTGGTCGTAATTTTGTAGATACTGTTAATCTTAACACATATCTTGGATATAAAATTATTGGATTTTTAGATGATAATGTTGAAGGTATTGTTAAAGATATCAGAGTAATTGGTAAAATTGATGATATTGATGAAGTACTATCACATAATCTTATTGACAGAGTTGTAGTAAGTATTGCTCCACGTCATTATAAGACATTACGGAAAATTATTGATAGTTGTGAAAAAAATGGTGTTCGTGCTGATATTATACCTGATTACTATAGGTATATTACATCACATCCAAGTATAGAATTAATTGATAATATTCCATTGATTAGTGTTAGATATTTACCATTAGATATTTCATATAACAAATATGTTAAAAGAATTTTTGATGTGCTTTTTTCAATAATATCTTTAATTATTTTGTCACCTCTTTTATTAATTGTAGCAGTTGCAGTTAAGGTTACATCTCCAGGTCCTGTTATTTATAAGCAGGAACGTATTGGAGAAGGTGGACATCCTTTTATGATGTATAAGTTTAGAAGTATGCGTTCAGAGGAAGAATATATTGATGATAAACGTTGGACTCAGAAGGATGATCCTAGAGTAACATCTGTAGGTAAAATTATTAGAAAAACTAGTATTGATGAGTTACCTCAGTTATATAATATTATTAAGGGTGATATGAGTTTAATAGGTCCAAGGCCTGAGAGACCATATTTTGTTAATAAGTTTAAAGAATCTGTACCAAAATACATGATTAAACATCATGTTAGACCTGGAATGACGGGATGGGCACAGGTTAATGGATATCGTGGAAACACTTCCATTGTTAAAAGAATAGAATTTGATATTTATTATGTGGAAAATTGGTCAATCCTCTTAGATGCCCGTATCTTTTGGAGAACATTGACCTTGATTTTCACTGATAAAAATGCATATTAATATTTTATATCAAATTATAAATAAGTTAGAAAAAGTGAATGATTATGGTTATTAGATTAAATAAGAGAAACTATTGGATACTTCCAGTGTTAATTGTGAGTATTGTAGCTTTAGTTATTACATTAACTAACGAATGGCCATTAAGTTGGGATGTTTATACTCATATTAATTATGCTATGACCTATATGAATTATGGTATTAATACTGTGGATCCATATCTAAATGCTCCTAGTGGAAAGACAATTGGTTATGCTCCACTGTTCCATTTCTTATTGATATTTGTTGCTTTTATTACTAATTCTAGTCTTTTATCTGCAGCAAAAGTATTTCAGGTAATACTTCCTATATTTTGTGTTTTCCTTCTATCTTATATTTCATATAAAATGTATAATGAGGTAGCTGGACTTGCAACAGGATTATTATTAATTTCTAGTTTCATGTTTTCTAGAATGTTTTATCCTATTCCTGAATCAGTGGCTATATTGTTTTTTGTCACAGGTATTTATTTGTATTACCTATCTATTGTTAATAAGAATATCTGGTATGGATTACTATCTGGATTAATGGCTTTATTAATATTATCTGTTCATTTCTCATCTTTTATTTATTATATGATATTGCTCTCAGTAATGATGGTTGTTGAGATTTTTAATGAAAAGAATTTGGATGGATTGAAAAGTTATATTCTTGCAATAATAGTCATTGGTCTTGTAGCAATACTTGGTATAGCTGCAATAGTTATGATTAGTCCATCACATATATCTCAAATATTTAGTGGATTTAATTCTATACTTTCTGACCCTATGTCATTATTTATGGGACAAAAAGCTATGGGACTTGAAAGATATATTAAATGTATAGGGTATTTACCTTTAATATTCGGTATTATTGGATTAATATACTCATTTAAAAATAGAGAATTATTATTTGTTTCAGCATGGACTTTAATTGCATTCATATTTAGTAATTTACATTGGTTTGGTATTCCAGTGTATACTTTTAGAATGTTATTATATGTGATTATGCCCGGTGTTATTATCGGAGGTTATGGTGTTGCAAAATTAGTTGAATATTTAGATACTAAACAGAAAGCAATTCCGATAATTTTAATTATACTACTCATAATTTTATCCATTGGTTCATGTTATAGTGCAATAAATGATGATAGTTTTAAAAATACATATAGTTCAACAGAAATATCAACTTATCCTATAGCTCCACCTACATCAGATGAAGTAGAAGTGATAAATTGGTTTGAAAGTAATGGTGACAAAAATGAATCCATACTTACAAATAACCAATTCTTTGGAATGATTATTTCAAGTACTGATGAAATGCCTATGCATTATAACTTTGATCAATTTACAAATCAATCATCAGGTAAATCCTCATTATCAGGACTTGAAAAAGAAAAGATAGGATACATAGTATATGATAAAAGCTTAGTACTTAATAATTCATCTGAATACTCAGAGTTAAGTGTACAGAAAGTAAATGGTAGTTATTATCCAACATACTACTTCACAAAAGAAATCACAAATGACACATTTGAAGAAATACAATTACCAAGCACAACAAAAGTATTTGAAAATAATAGATTTATAATATGCAGAGTAGATTCAAACGAAGAATAAAACATGAAATAATAGAGGAAAGGGAAATAAAATGAACATTACAATAATTGGAACTGGATATGTGGGACTAGTAACTGGAACTTGTTTCTCAGAAATGGGAAATGAAGTATACTGCGTAGATGTTATCGAAGAAAAAATTGAATCATTAAAAAAAGGAATAGTACCTATATACGAACCAGGTTTAAAAGAATTAATAGACACAAACTATAAAATAGGCAACTTACACTTCACAACAAACCTAGAAGAAGGATTAACTAACTCTGAAATATGTTTTATAGCAGTAGGTACCCCAATGGGAGAAGATGGAAGTGCAGATTTACAGTACGTAAGAGAAGTTGCAAAAGAAATAGGACAAACAATAACTCATGATATGATTGTTGTAGATAAATCAACAGTTCCTGTAGGAACAGCTGATGAAGTAAAAAATATAATTAACAGTGAATTAAATAAACGTGGACAAGAGTATAAAGTTACAGTAGTATCCAACCCAGAATTCTTAAAAGAAGGTAATGCAGTACAAGATTTCATGAGACCCGAAAGAATTATTGTTGGAACAGATAATGATGATGCTGCAGAATATATGAAAGAATTATATGAACCATTCACAAAAAATCATGATAGAATGATAATCATGGATATTAGAAGTGCTGAAATGACTAAATATGCATCAAATTCCATGCTTGCAAATAGAATATCATTCATGAATGAAATGGCAAACATCTGCGATAAAATTGGTGCAAATATAGATGAAGTAAGAAAAGGAATGGGTAGCGATTCACGTATAGGACATAGCTTCTTATATCCTGGATGTGGATATGGTGGTAGTTGTTTCCCTAAAGATGTTACAGCATTAATCAAAACAGCAAAAGATAATGATTATGATGCAACATTATTGAAAAGTGTGGAAACAGTGAATAATAATCAAAAACATTACATTAGCAAGAAAATTAAATCAGTATTAGGTGATGATTTATCTGATTATACATTTGCTATATGGGGTCTTGCATTTAAACCTGAAACAGATGATATGCGTGAAGCTTCATCAATTGTTATTATTAAAGATTTATTAGAAGCTGGAGCTACTATTAATGCATACGATCCTAAAGCTATGGATACAGCTAAAAATTTCTATCTTAAAGACTCAGATATAAATTATTATGAAGATAAATACTCAGTATTACATGATGCTGATGCTATTGTATTGGTCACAGAATGGAAAGAATTCAGAAGTCCAAACTTTGATAAAATAAAAACTCTTCTAAAACAGCCATTAATATTTGATGGTAGAAATCAATACAATAATAAATTAATGAAAAAATTAGATTTTAAATATTATGCTGTAGGAAAATAATTCCTACAACACTATTTTTATTATTTTTGATACTTTTTTTAATTAACTTTTTTTATGCTGATTCACTGTAATCCGAAGTTACATTACAATATAAATGGCGTATAACGTACGGTTTATTGTTTTTGTACAATACAAATTGAATGTCTTTTTGTCCCGGACTCATGGTTAAATTATATGGTAAAACCCATGATTGACCATTATTTAATGAAACAGGTTGTTCGGTTAATGTTTTATTTGTAGTATCATTATGAACTTCAACTCTAACTGTATAATTCATGTTTTTATGTTCCTGATTAGTAACGTTAAGTTGAACAGATACATTCTCACCATCAGTGAAGTTCACATAACCATTTGAATCTGCCGTTTTATTAATTCCGTTAACAACAAAAGTTGTGTTACCTTGGCCAAGATTCTCAGTAGTTGCGTATATTCCTGAACCTACAACTGCTAATATAGCTATTATAGCAAATATTAAAAGAACTATGTTAGTCCTTCTATGATAAAATCTCTCGTTGTTTGGAACTTTTCTAATTTTAATTAGATAAACTAATATAAGTATGACTGAAAGTATAACTAAGATAATTGAAACATATCTCATATTTAATTTACCATTAATTTGAACTATTATTAATCCAATTATAGACATGATAACTAAACTTGAAAATACTGCAATGGACATTCTTTCAACAACTAATAAGTCATCTTTTCTAGTAACCAATGTATTGATAATATAATATCCTGGAACAAATGCTATAAAAGGTATAATTGCAAAGTACCAAACATGAAGCACGTTAAATGGTGGTATTGTCATGCTTATTAATGTAAATACTGCTAATATTAATATTGCTAGTGAAGATATTTTTAAATATGATCCCCCATCATCTGTGAGATTTTCAATGTCATCAACTGTTTCAGCAATGTTTTCATTTATTTTACTTTCAGTAGTTAATCCCGAATTCTTTTTATTACCATTATTATCTCTAAATAAAAAGATTATCATTAAAATTATGGAAAATATAGATAATACTATATTTATATTATTTAATGAAATATCCATGAAATAAGTTACAATTATGGAACTAAGTAATGAAAAAACTAAACCAAAAGCTAGTATAAGTACAAATTTCCTAGTTAATTCTCTGAAACTCAATGATGGGTGTAATACTGATGTAGCACTAATACCTGCAATAAAAAAACCAATTGCAAATAATCCTATGTTAAAATACTGATTATATACTATAGATAAGTAAGAGATTATGATTGATATTAATGCTATAATAAATAGAATACTCATATATCTTGATGGTTTATTAACTATCTTATTCCCCTCCATTGGTTAGATAAGTAATATGTATATTATATTATTTTTTTATTAATTTTTAAAGTTTATTATAAAAAGAAGACAAGATAAAAGATATTTTTATTAAATAGAAAAATAAAAAATAATAATAACGTGATTTGAATGGAAGATAAAAAACTAGTACTATTTGTATTGGTACCCCTAATACTTATATTATCAATAGTTGCTGTTTATGGTATGTTACCAACTTTATTCAACGAAACAGGATTAAATGAAAGTTCAATTTCTCTTATGACAAATAATACCACTACAAATAATACGACAAACAATACCACTACCAATACAGATGACACAACTGATAGTTCAAGTAGCTCTGATAACACGGGAAGTTCATCTAGTAGTTCAGTAAGTTCTAGTAGCTCAGGTAGTTCTAGTAGTTCATCTTCATCATATTCAACTTCTAATAATAGACAATCTAGTAGTAGCATTAGAAGTTACACTGGTAGAAGTAGTAAAGGCAGTTCTTCATCTGGTAGTAGTTCTTCATCTGGTGGTAGCTCTAGTAGTTCTAGTGACAATAGTAATTCTGAATATTATATTTTAGATAACTACTAATTTACTTAACCTCCTTTTTTTATTCTTTTTTATATAATAAAAATTAACAGTTTTGTATATAATTTAAATTAATTTATAGGTTAGATTATGTTAAATGCGGAAAATTTTATAACAAAAAACAAAGGAACTGATGGTATAATACGTGAATCTAATGAGGATTTTTATGTTGAGGAAGTTCCACTAACTCTACCTTCTGGAGAAGGACCAAATACGTGGATACAAATAGAAAAAAATGGTAGAACTACTCTTGATGTTGTTCTTGATATGGCTAAGTCATTACATATTAGTCGTAAAAGAACCGGTTTTGCAGGAATGAAAGACAGGTCTGCCATTACTAGACAATGGCTATGTATAAGTAATATAACTCCTGAAGAATTACCTGACTTCAATGAAACATTACATAATGTAAAAGTATTAGATATACAAAAAAACCAGAAGAAACTCCGAATGGGTCAATTAAAAGGAAATAAATTCAAGATTAATATAAAAAACACTAATAATCCAAGTGAGGATAAAGAGATTGCTGAAGAAGTTTTAGAATCATTGAAAATCACAGGAGTTCCTAATTTTTATGGTTATCAACGTTTTGGAGAGATACGTTCAACTACACATCTTGTTGGTAAATGTCTTGTAGAAGATAATATAAAAAAAGCTGTTGATACTTATATAGGAAATCCAAATGATAAAGAACATAATCAACCTTATGAAGCAAGAAAATTATATGATGAAGGAAAACTTGAAGAATCATATAGTCTTATGCCAAAGAGTATGAGATATGAGAAATCTATGCTTAAGGTATTAATACAAGCAAAAGATAAGCATGGTGAAATAAGAGAAAAAGATTATATTCATGCAATTGAATCATTACCTAAACCATTGAAAAGAATGTTTGTGAATGCTTATGAATCATATTTATTTAATAAGATAATTAATGAAAGATCAAAGATAGGTATTAACAAATATTACCCTGGAGATATTATTATAGATTCTGAAGAGCATTGGGTTCATGAAATTGACGAAAATACTATTCAAGATGATATAGATAATTTCACAGTTAATCCGACTGCTCCTCTTCTAGGTTCTAAAGTACCTATAGCTGAAGGAAAAGAGGGGGAGATAGAACAAAGAGTAATGGATGAGGAAAATATAACTAAAAAAGATTTTGAATGTCCAAAAACACCAAAATTAGGTAGTCATGGTATAAGAAGATCAATCAGATTTAAAATTGAGGATACTCATGTTGAAGAAATAGATAATGGTATACGTGTTGAATTTTTTATTCCACGAGGATGTTATGCAACAAGTGTACTTCGTGAAATTATGAAAAAAAATGTATAAAAAATTAGAATAAAAAAAAGTATTAGAATGAATTTATATTTCATCCTTAAATACTTCTGGTACATATCCTCTTAAGAGTAAGGATAATGTTATAACTGTAACTGAGCTTAAAGCCATTGCAAATGCACTATATTCAGGTCTAAAGAATATATTCCAGGGTATTAGTATACCTGCTGCTAATGGAATTAATATTACGTTATATGCGAATGCCCAGAATAAATTAAGTCTTACTCTTGACATTGTTTTTTTACTTATTTGAATTCCAGCAACTGCATTTAATAAATCACCATTGATTAAAATAATATCTCCAGACTCAATTGCAACATCAGTTCCTGTACCTATTGCTATACCAACATCTGCCTTTGTTAAAGAAGGAGCATCATTGATACCATCACCAATAAATCCAACAATTTCGCCTTTACTTTGAAGTTCTTTTACATAATCTAGTTTTCCCTGTGGTAATACCTCAGCAATAACACCATCAATACCTACTTCTTGTGCTATTTTTTCTGCACTGTTTTTATTATCACCACTAACCATTGTTGTCTTAATACCTAAGTCATGGAATTCTTTGATTGCTTTCCTACTGTTTTCTTTTATCATATCTTCTACTGATATTATAGCAAGAACATTACTAGAATCTGCAAGAATTATACTTGTTTTCATATTAAGTTCTTCTTGTTCTAAATCGTTTAGAACATTATCAGGTATTGTTATATTAGCATCGGATAATATTTTTTTATTACCAATAAAGTATTGTGTATCATCAATTTTTGCTTTAACTCCTTTACCTGAAATATTTTCAAAATCATCTACAGTGAATAATTCAAATTCATTTTTATCTTTGTTATTAAATAATGCTGATGATATAGGATGTTGTGAAAACTGTTCTATAGATCTTGATATTTTTAATATTTCATCATCATATTTATCAGCAGTGTAATTAATTACATTAGATAATACTGGTTGTCCTACTGTAATTGTTCCTGTTTTATCAAGTAATACATGGGTTATTTGTTCTGATACTTCTAATGTTTCACCATCTTTTATTAGTATTCCATATTTAGCTGCTAATCCTACTCCTACTGTTAGTGCTGTAGGTATTGCTAATCCTAGTGCACATGGACATGCTACTACAATAATTGATATAAATATACTTAAACTGTATAAGAAGGGACTTCCAAATCCGATATACCATACAATAAAAGATATTAAAGCAATTACTAGGATTGCTGGTATGAAGTATGTTATTACTTTGTCTGCTAGTTTTTGTATTGGAGGTGCTGAATTTTGAGCATCCTGTACCATTGATATTATTTGTGATAATACTGTTTTATCTCCAGTGTTAGTAACTCTTAATTTAAAGGATCCGTCTTTATTAATTGATCCTCCTATAACCTCGTCACCTACTGTTTTTTGTACTGGTACTGACTCACCAGTTACTAATGATTCATCAACATAGCTTTTTCCTTCAATGACTTTTCCATCTATTGGTACTTTTTCACCCGGTTTAACTATTACTATGTTTCCTTTTAATACATCGTTTATATCTACTTTTTCTTGAACGATTTTACCGTCAATGTTTCTTTCTATTGTTGCTTCTGTTGCTTTTAGTTCAACTAAGTTGTTAATTGAGTCGGATGTTTTAGATTTTGCTCTGTCTTCAAGGTACTTACCTAGCATTAGGAATGCACCTAACATTATACTAGTATCATATAACATGAATTCTGAAGAGCCTAAAAGATTAAATGTACTTAATAAACTAGCTATAAATGACACACCCATACCTAGTGAATACATTACATCCATGTTTAAATTAAGATTTTTTACTGCATTGAATCCTGATTTAAAAATAGGATATGATACGTAAACAAATGGTATTACTGATATTGCTAGTGAAACGTATGGTTTGTTTGAGCCTAGGCCAAAGTCTCCAAACATTATAATCATTAATATTGCTGAGAAAAAGAATCCTACAATAATTCTGTATAGTTTCTGTTTTAGACTTTTTTGTCTTTGTTCTTCAACTTTTTCATTATTTATAGAATTATTATCATGAATACCCATGTAAATATACCCAATAGAATTAATCCTATCTCCAATATCCTCAAGTGTTACTACTTTTGGATTGTAGATTACATCTGCTGTTTCAGAGACAAGATTAACATGGGCTGAGTATACTCCGGGCATTTTTGATACTGCGGAGGTTACTGCTCTGGAACACATGACACAGGTCATGCCTCCAACATTTATGGTTTTTTTTTGATAGTTGCTGGGAAACCTATTGTGTCTAATGCACTTAAGATTTCTTCTACGTCTACTTGTTCATCGTCGTATGTGACTTTAACTTCTTTAGTATCTAAATCACAGTCTACATTGTCTATGTTGGAATTGTTTGTAAGTGTCTTTGTAATTGTATTTACACAAGCATTACAGTGCATATCCTGTACATCAAATACATCTTCTTTGCTGGACATTTCTTTCACTCCTTTTAAGTTTTATATAATTAATATTAATTAGATTATTATTAATTTTTGTTTTATATTTCAATACATTAATATGTATTAATATAACAATCATTATATTTAAATGTTTTTAAAAAATAAAACTAAAAAAATAATTTAAAAAAAAAGATTAATTTAAGGTAATGACTGCTTCATCTGCATCTACAGTGACAGTATCATTATCATTAATAGTAGATATAATATCTACACTAGGATTATCAACCATAGGAATTTTAGAAATAATAGCACCAATTGCAATAATAGGCTCAGCTTTCTGACAAATAATTGCCTTAGGAGCTGTGTTATTCTTTGCCATTTGATAAATTACATAAGAACCTACAGTAGATCCCTTACCTGAAGGAATAACCAATATTTTATCAGTAATACATTGATTATACAATTCATGTTTTTTATCTATAACAACACCATTATTAGGATCAACTCCACCTAAAAAACTAATAGGATCCTTTGTTACAATAGCATTACCCGTGTTTTTTCCCTTTGATATTTTTCTACATTTAATATTAGTAGACATACAGTCAAATACCTCCATATTTTAAAAAGAAAATTATATATTGTATTTTTTTCTATGTTTTCGTCTCTTCAAGGTTCGTTTTTTATGATATTTTTTGATATCTACTTTTTTCTAGAGGAATCCTCAGAAATAATTAAACCCTGTTCTCTTAAAGTCTGAGTGAAACTTTTACCATCAGATGATGATTCCGATGAAACATCTTTCTTAGGAGCCTCTTTTTTAGGAACCTCTTTTTTAGGAGCTTCTTTAGGAGTTTCTTCATTAACAACTTCATCAGATGCGTCTTCACCAGTTACAATTAAACCTTGCTCTCTTAAAGTCTGAGTGAAACTTTTACCATCAGATGAGGACTCGGAGGAAATATCTTTCTTAGGAGCTTCTTTAGGAGTTTCTTCCTTAGCAACTTCATCAGATGTGTCTTCACCAGTTGCAATTAAACCTTGCTCTCTTAAAGTCTGAGTGAAACTTTTACCATCAGATGATGATTCCGATGAAACATCTTTCTTAGGAGTCTCTTTCTTAGGAGCTTCTTTAGGGGTTTCTTCCTTAGCAACTTCATTAGGTGTGTCTTCACCAGTTGCAATTAAACCTTGCTCTCTTAAAGTCTGAGTGAAACTTTTACCATCAGATGATGATTCCGATGAAACATCTTTCTTAGGAGCCTCTTTTTTAGGAGCTTCTTTAGGAGTTTCTTCTGTAGCTTTTTCCTGGTTTAAAGATTTTTTAACTTTATCTTTAACTTTTTCAGAAATTTCCTTAGAAGCTTTTACTAATTTATCATCGGATAAATTATTTGTTTTGGAAGCCTCTTTTTTAGCTTTTCTTTCATCAGAAGCTTTTTTAACTTCATCTTTAACTTTATCACTGAATTCTTCAGATGTTTTTTTAACTTTATCAGAAAATTCCTCAGAAGCTTTTTTAGCTTTATCAGCTACAATTAAACCTTGTTCTCTTAAAGTCTGAGTGAAACTTTTTGCTGATGATGATGCTGATGATGATACTTTTTTAGCTCCTTCTTTAACTTTATCTGATGCTTTTTTAGATGTATTTTTTGCAGCAGTCTTAGTTGCATCTGCTGCTTTTTTAGATGCATTTTTAGCTGAGTCAGAAACTTTTTTAGATGTATTTTTTGCAGCAGTCTTAGTTGCATCTGCTACTTTTTTAGATGTGTTTTTAGCTGAGTCAGAAACTTTTTTAGATGTATTTTTTGCTGCAGTTTTTGTAGCATCTTTTGCTTTTGTTGTTGCTTCTTTAACTTTTTCGGATGTTTTATCTTTTATAGTTTCTTTTGGTTTTTCTTCTTCTGTTTCAGATTTAACTTTTGCTTCTTCAGCTTTCTTAGCCTCTTCAGCTTTTTTAGCTGCTTCTTTTTGACGTTTTTCTTCATTCTTTCTGATAATTATTTTAGATAATCCCGGAGCAACTCTTCTTTTTAGTTTAATTGATTCTTTTTGAATTATATAAGAAGCTTTATTTTGATAATCTGTTTCTTCTTCTGTTATTTTTGTTATTTTTATATCTTTATCTTGTGATCTTGGTTTTATTTGAGCCTTATGTAATACTTGTGCTGATCTTGGATTATTTCCAGCGATGTTATGAGGTTTATTAACTTCTGGAGTGTTATCAACAAAGTTATCATTATTATTAGTCATATTTTCCATTCCTTATTATTTTATTTTATACTTTCCCAACCCTATCAATATGAATAATTCATATTAATTTGACAATATTTGATTAAATATATAAAACTAAAAAATATTTTATGTATATTAATAATTATGTTTTTGATTAATAATATAAGTTTAGAATTAAAGAATAAGTAAAATAATTATTTAAAAATAAAAAAAATAGAAGAAGGTTAGTATCCAACACTAGTTGTGAATCTTAATGCTATACAAATTAAAGCAATTATTATTGTTCCAATTACTACTTGATTTGGTGTTAATTTGATTCCTGAAGTATCATCATCAAAATATCTTACAATACCTGCTCCACTAGCTGGTAATGATTTTCCTCGTTTTTTTGCCATTGAAGTTCCTCCCTTTATTTTTTTGTTTCCCTTTATGAATACATTAATTTGTTTAAATACTTATTGTTTTAATATATATTTTTAATTATATTAAAAAATATTGTTTTTTGTATGATTTTATTCGTTATCGTTTTCATGGTCTTTTATCATTTTTATTGCGCAGAAGTCTCCACACATACTGCACATGTCATCATCGGAAGTTTTTTCACTTTCATAATATTCTCTTGCAGTTTCACCATCTATTGCTAGTTCAAATTGTTTTTCCCAGTCAAAGTTATCTCTTGCTATTGCCATTTCTTTTTCTCTTTGTAATGTGCTTGGTATTTCTTTGGCTATGTCTGATACTTCTGCAGCTATTTTTGATGCTATTACTCCTTGTTTTACATGTTCTTTATTTGGAATACATAGATGTTCTGCTGGTGTTACATAGCATAGGAAGTCGGCTCCTGATGCTCCTGCTATACTTGCTCCTATTGCAGCAGTTATATGATCATATCCTGGTGCTACATCTGTTACTAATGGTCCTAGTACATAGAAAGGTGCTCCATCACAGATTGTTTTTTGTATCTGCATGTTTGCTTTTACTTGTGTTATTGGTACGTGTCCTGGACCTTCTACCATTACTTGTACTCCTGCTGCTCGTGATCTTTTTACTAATCTTCCTAGTGTTGTCAGTTCTCTTATTTGTGCTAAATCTGTTGCATCATTTGTACATCCTGGTCTTAAACCATCCCCTAAAGATAGTGTTACATCATATTCTCTACATATCTCGAGCAGATAATCAAATTCTTTGTATAATGGATTTTCTTTTTCATTATGCATTATCCAAGCAGCAGTTAATGCTCCACCTCTACTAACTATACCCATTATACGTTCAGCATCATCCACAGCTTTTATTGAATCTTGATTTATTCCACAGTGTACAGTTATAAAGTCTACACCTTCTTTTGCCTGATTTATTATGGTATTAAATATAGTGTCATCATCCATGTCAACTATTGCTTTACCTTTACCTGTTGTTTCTACTCCTGCTTCATATATTGGCACTGTTCCAAGAGGTATGTTAGTTCTTTCTCTTATTGCTTTTCTGATTTCATGTAATTTAGGGCCTGTACTTAAATCCATTACTGCATCAGCACCATATTTTACTAATATATCTAGTTTTTCTAATTCAACATTTATATCTTCCATTTCAGTAGATGAACCAATATTAGCATTTATTTTTGTGTGTAAATCTTTACCTATACCTGTTGGAAGAGTATTTGTAGTATTGTTTTTTGGTATAACTACTTTTCCAGAAGCTATGTATCTACGTAGTTTTTCAATGTCAATTTTTTCTTTTTTAGCTACATATTCCATTTCTGGTGTTATATTTCCTTTTCTTGCCTGTTCTAATTGTGTCACTATAAATACTCCCCTATTTTTCTTTATTTTATATCATTCATAATTATATTATATAATAGTATTTTTGTATAATATCTTATAATTGTTTTTAGTTTGAAAAATTTTAATTAATTTTGATATCATAACCATAAAGTATATATATTAACTATGACATAAAGTATAAATAAGCGTAGCCACGCCGGGGTGGCTCAGCTGGTTAGAGCGCACGGCTCATAGGGTATTAAGCAGAGCTCTGACTTTTTCCTGGGATACCGTGAGGTCGCGGGTTCGAATCCCGCCCCCGGCACTTATACTAAAAACATGAAATAGTATAAGTTATTTTAATGTATGTGATGAATACTTCATTCATATATTTTTGATTCTATTTTTATTAAATATTATAATGATTTCAACGATTATTTCATTTTGATATTATATTTATTATTACAAAAATATAACAATTGTTAATATATTTGTCTTATATAATAATATATAATAAATAAAAAATAACAACAAGAGGCATCATAAATGAGTGAACTATACAACCAAATGATATCAAGACAGATAGAAATATTCTCAAAAGAAGAACAAGAAAAAATAAGAAATACGCCCGTTGTAGTTATGGGATGTGGAGGTCTAGGTGGAACAATAATAGAACAACTGGTTAGGTCAGGATTTGAAAATATAACAATAATAGATGAAGATGTTTTCGATAAAACAAATCTAAACCGCCAAATAAGAAGTAACCTAGATACAATAAATAAATCAAAAGTAGAAGTAACAGCACAAGAAGCAAAAAAAATAAACCCTGATATAAACATTAAAACATACGAAGTTCATGTAACCGAAGATAATATTTCAGAGATATTACAAGGAAACGAAGTACTAATAGATGCAGTAGATAATGTATATACAAGAGTATTAATTTCAAGAGAAGCTAAAAAACAAGACATAACCTTTATACATAGTGCAGTAGATGAAACTTCAGGTCAATTAACAATAATTGATAAAAATACTCCATCCTATGAAGAATTATTTAAATTAGACTCATTAAACAAACCCCTTGAAGATTCAAAAGATTATTTATTAAATATTAGTTCTAAAAAACCACAAGTACTAGGTGTAACTCCAGCAATATTTGGATCATTAGAAGTTAGTGAAACAATCAAGTACATATTAGGCAGAGAAAATACTGTATTATCTCCTAATGTATTAATGTGGGACATATTTGATATAAACTCCTTTAGAATAATAGAATTTTAAATTTAACTAATACTAATGGTTAGTATTAATTACCTACAAAAAAATTATTCAACATATTCTTCTTTTTTTATATAGAAAGATATATACCTAATTTTAACAATTTCTAAAAAAAAGTATTAAATTAATAGTAAAAGATGGAATAAATCCTTATTTTTCCGACGTGAAGGAATTTTATAATCAAACTCTTAAAATAGGAATAATTCCTTCTCTTCATTATTATTAATTAATTTATTATTTATTACATATCTTATTAAATAAAAACGTTTTAAATTTATTAATAGAATTTTATTACATTTTAAAATTTTAATTAAATTTTTATTGATGATTATTTTTATATCAAAAGATTAATATTCTTGTTTTATTGAATTATATCCTTTAAAAAATGTTTTTTATTTTGATTTTTTTGAAAAGGTTTATATAGGATAATGTCAATAGTCTATAGTAGGAAATACACTTCCGATGGTAAGGGAAATACATTTCCAAACAGAAATGATATTTCAAAAAAAAGGGATTAAAAGTCCATGAAGGACTATATCATAATCAATATATTAAATTATATAATACTCAATACCATACCAGTACTAAAAAATTTTAATCATAGGTGAATAATTAATGTCAGAACGAGATGACAAAATAGATAATATTGTTAAACAAATTGAAGAAAATGACTGTAAATTTTTAAGATGTCAATTTTCAGACATACATGGAATTCCAAAAAATGTAGCTGTATCACTTAAAAAACCAAGTGATGTAGAAGACATTATTGAAGATGGAGTATTATTCGATGGATCATCCATTGATGGATTTGTAGACATCAACCAAAGTGATTTAGCATTAAAACCAGATATAACAACATTCACACCTCTACCATGGAGACCTGACGAAAAAGGTGCATGCAGATTTATCTGTGATGTATACAATACTGATGGAACACCATTTGAAGGAGATCCAAGAGGAGTATTAAAAAGTTCATTAAAGAAAGCTAGTGATAGAGGATACCAATTTAACATGGGTCCAGAACCTGAATTCTTTGTAATAGACAAAGATGAAGAAGGAAACTACGTACCAGCAGACGATGCAGAATATTTCGATGTAGAACCTCTAGACCAAGGTACAGATATAAGAAAAGCAATTGTATTAGGACTAGAAAAACTAAACTTCAATATTGAAGTAAGCCACCACGAAGTAGCACCAGGACAACATGAAATTGACTTCAAATTCGACGACGCACTAAGAACAGCTGATGCAGTAGTAACATTCAAACAAGCTATCAAAGCATTAGTAGACAACCTCGGATACAAAGTTACATTCATGCCAAAACCATTCTTTGGAATTAACGGTAGCGGAATGCACTGTAACCAAAGTTTATTCAAAGATGGTAAAAACATATTCTACGACCCAGACACAGAAACACAATTATCACAAGAAGCATTATACTTCATAGGAGGATTATTAAAACACGCAAAAGCATTATCCTCAATATTATCACCAACAGTAAACTCATACAAACGTTTAGTACCAGGATATGAAGCACCATGTTACATTGCATACGGACTTAAAAACAGATCCACATTACTAAGAATACCTGCATCCAGAGGATTAGGTACAAGAATTGAATGTAGATCTGCAGACCCATCATGTAACCCATACTTAGCATTTGCAGTATTACTTGAAGCAGGATTAGATGGATTAGACAACAAACTTGACCCAGGAGAACCAACAGAATACAGTTTATTCGCATTAACTCCTGATGAAATAGCAGAACGTGGAATTGAAACATTACCAACAAGTCTCTGGGAAGCATACCACGCATTAGAACAAGATGAAGTAGTACAAAATGCTTTAGGTGACTACGTATACAACCAATTCTACAACATAAAAAGAGCAGAATGGGACGATTACAGAATACAAGTATTCAATTACGAACGTGAAAAATACTTAAACATATAGATATTTTACAATATCTATTTTTCCATAATCTTCTTTTTAGCATAGGACTTATTCTATAACTTTTTAAAAACAATATTAACCGCCGTAAAATAAATATAAATAAATAATAATCTTCACTGTTAATTAGATGTAATTAGATTTATAAAGGATTCTAACCATGATAAAAATAAGTCCTAGATGAGAGGTATGATATTATTTCTGTAAAACAAGAAACAGACATGAAAATGATGGAGATTCTACGAATTTTATATAGTAAAAATGAAATTCTAGGAGCTAAAGTCATTTCAGAGGAACTGAAAAAAAGAGGTTATTCTCTAGGTGAACGAGCTGTAAGGTATCATATGCATATCTTAGATGAACGTGGTCTTACAGAAAAAGTTGGTTACAAGGGAAGAAAAATAACAGATGAAGGAATTGAAGAACTTAAAAAAGGATTAATATATGACCAGGTGGATTTCACATATTCTCACTTTCAAGAGAAAATGTATAATGTAGACCTAGATCCTGAAACTGGAAAAGGGTCCGTTATAGTAAATATTTCATCAATTAATGAACTTGACTCAACAGCCCTAATTAACAAAATGTTCGAAAAGGGATTGAGTGTTAGTAATAGATATCATATCTATGAACATGAGAATAAGACATATATCGAGACAGTATGTGGTACTACTATTGACGGTGTTTTACAGCACAATGGTATTATCTCAAAACTTATGTATGGTGGACTTTTAAAAGTAGAGGATTACGTGCCTATTAACTTCACAGAACAAATAGCTTATTCTAAAACATCAATTACACCTTTAGAAGCTTTCACAAGTTCAGATAATACATCCATATTAGATGTTGTTACTAGTGGTACTGGTGTTATTCCAGCTAATTTCAGAATCATTCCAGCAGTGAAGAAAGAACAAACTATTAAATTACTACAAAAACTTAATAAGATTAATATTAATGGTGTTATAACTATTGGTGAACCTGGAAAGCCTGTGCTTGGAATACCTGTGCCTGAGGGTATGACTGGTATTGCTATTATTGGTGGTGTTACACCATTATGTGCAGCACAAGAAGCAGGTTATGATTTAAGTGTTAAATTAGCTGATAGTTATAGTGAATATAGTAAAATGGTTAGTTCAAGTCATGAGATGAAAACACCTCTAAAACCAGCGACTGCTAAAAATAATCATCAAATTTCATTTATATTAAATAAAATATCTAATTTAATATCGCAAGTTAATTTTGATGAAGAAACATGTGAAGGTGAAGTTATTACCAATATATCATATATCAACAGAGAATATCTGGATGAAAGTCTTGAAATATTAAACAAGGTATATAAATCTAAACCAGAATATTGTATTGGTAATAGATATTCCATTATAGATTATCCTGATAATAAAGTAGGACTTGGAACAATCTGTAGTTTAACAGTAGATGGTATATTAATAAATAAAGGTATCACTGTTACACCAGGGTATAGTGGTGTTTTAGATGTCTATGGAAATAATAGACGTTTCATTGAATTAATATCATACATGGGTTCCTCTATCGATCCTCATGAAATATTCCTTAAGAAAAATATGGAGGATATTCTTGGTTCACTGAATAATTCTGGTAAAATATTAGCTAGTGTCCATTCAATTCCATATATTGCAAGAGATAAGACTATTAGTGTACTAGAATCATTAAAAGAATCTGGTTTCGAAGTTTTAAAACTAGGTAAACCTAATGAGTACATGTATAATGCTAGAATAGAGAAATATAATTTTGGATTTGTATTATCTGGGGGTCTTAATCCTATTGCTGCAATTAAAGAGAAAGATATTCCTGTTGATATAAAATCTATTGAAACTATTGTTGACTTTAATTCTTTTGAAGAATTATAATTCATGATAGATTATTTCTCATTTTATTCTTTTTTAGATAATAATAATTTTCAATTCCGTATTAAATTGCGTATTTTTTAAATTCAATGTATTATCACCCCTTTATTAATGTATATAATTCCTTAAAAATCGATTATTTTATATATAGAAAAAGAGAGACTTATTAATGTATTATATTTTGTATTGATTTTTTAGGGATGTAAACATGCAAATATAATAAAGATGATTTAATATGGTTATAACTACAAAAAAATAAGAAATAACTAGAAAAATTGTTTGAAAACTAATAACTAGAAGATGAGTATATGGCTGTAATAATTGATAGTAATAAGTGTAGTGATGTAGATAATTGTCCTGCAAATGGATTATGTATAGAAATCTGTGCATTAGATTCCATTAATAATGTTAATGGTATGCCTGTAATCGATGAATACCTTTGCCCAGAATGTGGACTTTGTGTAATGAATTGTCCTAATGAAGCAATTTCTAAACCATGATTATGAAAAACAATTAAAGGTGACAATACAATGGTAGTAACAATTTATCGGGATAGATGTAACGGAATTGATCATTGTCCGGGACACAATGTATGTATAGAAGTATGTGCTTTAGATGCAATTGAGAATGTTAATGGATATCCACATATAAATGAGGAAGCATGTAAAAATTGTGGACTTTGTGTGACAAACTGCCCTAATAATGCATTGTCCATAACCAATATTTAAAAAAAATTCTATTTAGTTATTAAGTGATTTTTCTTACTCTAACTTATTTTTTTAAAATTAAATTTAACAAAAAAATCTTTTTTTCTTATTATATACGTAATTTAATGCAATCTATTAAAAGCTTAAATTATAATTGTTTTATTATAAAAAGAATAATATTTGGAGGTTAAGTTAACTTTCACTAAAAACGGTTATGTTATTATAACATCAAGTTTATCTTCTTTTATAGCGTTTTTAATTTCTCTAGAGATTCTGCGTCCCATACTCATTGGTTCTCCAAATTGTATGTAGGAGTAAGGAGATCCATTCATGAATGTATTTGTACCTCCATCTATTCTTGCACTCATTTCAAAGATAACTATTTCTCTGTCATCATTTACTAAGCATTGTAGACAGAATGGACCATTCATTCCAGGTTTTACTAATTTTTTAGCTGTTTTTACTAGTTTATCACCATTTTCAAATACTTTTGGTAATAATGATTCTCTTATTACTACTGGATGATTTCCACTTACAACATATGAAGGACTAAGATTTGCTGCTAGTTGGTCTTGTGCTGGAATTCTTACTATACCATCTATGTTAGTTTCATATCTACTGTCCATTCCTAAAACTTCTACTTCATCTTTTAGTGCGGAGTAGAAATAATGTATACAGAAGTTTGTACCACAAACATATTCTTCTATGTGTGCATATTTAACATCTTCATCTGTAATCCAGTTTCTTTCCTTCATTTCAGCTATTTTTTCTTGGAATTCCTCATAACTTGAGCATATGAAGTATCCTTGACCTCCTCTTGCTCCTGGGAATTTTACCATAACTTCTTTATCAATGTCTTCTGGGCTTTCGAATTTTTTTGGCATTCTTATTCCAGATTCTGTAATCATTTTTCTTTCTTTATCTCTTTCTGCTTCCCATCTTAGAATATCACGATTTCCAAACATTGGTACATTGAATTTATCTTCAACATTACTTAGACCAGCATATGCAACGAATGAACCATGTGGTACTACTATAGCATTCATTGATCTTAATTTTTCTTGAACTTCTTCATTTACAATATCTTTATATTCATCTACAAATATAAATTCATCAGCCACTCCAAATCGTTCATATGGTACTTCCTTACCTTTTTCACAAACGACTGCTGTTCTAAATCCTTCTTGTTTTGCGCCACGAAGAATATGTAATGCCGTATGACTACCTAATGTTGCAATAGTGATATTTTCTTTATCATACTTATCAACTATTGCATCTATATCTTCTTTTTTTATTTTTCCCATAAATTTTACCATCCTATTTATAATGATTATTTATTAATAATTATATTTCTGTCATTTTTTTATAATATAATTAGTCATAATAAAGGAAGTTATATTAATTTAATATATAAACTAAATTTATTAATCAAAAAAGAGATAGTTAAAAACAAGAATTGTGTATTATTATATAAAAAAGTGTAGTATACACAATACACTAATAACACTATTTATTTTTATAATAATATTCTTGAATTTAGAGAAAAGTAAATGTATATTTAATAATTAAAATTAAGCTAATAATTTACTTTTTTTAGGAAAATAATATTGAAAAATGGTAATAAGGAGTATAATGTTGAATGTTGAAAGTTAATCAAGACCATTGTCTAGGCTGCGGAGCCTGTATAATAGTATGTCCTGTGAATCAGGAAATATGTCCTGAAGTTATAGGGGGTAATGGTCCAGATACTACAGAAGTTATAATGTTAGTTGAAAATGGAATAATAAAACTATTTCATCCAGAAAAATGTACAGAATGTATGGAATGTAATAACACCTGTCCAACAAAAGCAATATATATTGGAGATGATTAGATTGGATGAGATGAATATTATTATCAATACAGGTACTAGTATCATTCAAGCATACTATGAGAAAAAAGGTTCTACACTAAAAGATGAATACAGACAAGCAACAGCAGTAGCATTTATGGATCCAAGAGATATGGAAAAATTATCATTAAAACCACGTGATAAAATAAATGTTAAATCAGAATGGGGTGAAGTAACAATTTATGTAGATAAATCACATGATGCACCACATGAAGGAATGATATTCATACCAAAAGGTCCCTGGGCAAATATTGTAATAAGTCCGGAAACATATTGTTGTAACATTCCTACATTTAAGGGCGTTCCAGCAACAATAAGAAAAACAGATGATGAAGTACTGCTAGTAGCAGACCTTATGAGAAAAACATATCATAAATACACAGATAATACTGATAACCTAGAAAGTCTAGGTGAAAAACCAGTATATAAGAAAAGGGAGCTATAACCATGACTGAAAAACCAATCACTGATTATGATGAAGAAGTAAAAAATTGCTCCTGTTCATACTGTGGAAATAACTGTGACGACATAACATATCTCTTAAAAGATAAGAAAATTGTTGGAGTAAGACATGCATGCAGATTAGGCGCTAGTAAGATAATAAATGATGAAGACCAAAGACTTCTAAATCCTATGATAAGAAATGAATCAGGAATACTTGAAGAAACAACATGGAACCAAGCATTAGATAAAACCGCAGAATTATTACACAATAGCCTTAGACCAGTACTATATGGCTGGGGAGAAACATCAATTGAAGCAATCAAACAAGGAATAAAAATAGCTGAAACAACTGGTTCAGTAATAGATAACCAATCTACAATATGTCATGGAGCAACAATCCAAGCATTCCAAAATGTTGGACATCCAGTAATGACATTAGGTGAAGTAAAAAACAGGGCAGATGTAATTATATATGTAGGTACAAACCCAATGGATGACCATCCAAGACATCTATCAAGATACACAACATTCCCTGAGGGATTCTTCAGACCAAACGGAAGAAAAGATAGAAAATTAATCACAATTGACCCGAAATACACTAATACAGCAAAAGTATCTGATGAATGGATTCAATATGACATGGATGAAGATTATACATTCTTCAACGCTCTACGAATGGTATTAAAAGGAAATACCCTGACAAGTAAGGAAATTGCAGGAGTACCTGTAGATAAGATATATGAACTAGCAGAAACAATGAAAAATGCTGAATATGGTGCTTTATTCTTTGGATTAGGATTAACTCAAACATTATCTAAACAGAGAAATGTAGACATAATAATACAATTAATAGAAGACCTTAACAGGTATTCTAAATGGTCAATGTTACCTATGAGAGGATTCTTTAATGTGAATGGATTCAACATTGCCATGACAACAGAAACAGGATATCCATATGGTATTGACTTTGCAAGAGGATATCCTCGATATATGGTGGGAGAAACAACCACTATTGATTTATTAAATAGAAGAGAACCCGACTTTTTCATGGCAGTAGCTGCAGATCCGGGAGTACAATTCCCAGGATATTCCATACAACATCTTGCAAGTATACCTGTAGTACAAATAGATACACATTGGGGTCCATATACTGAATTATCAGATATTGTGCTTCCAAGTACAAGAGTAGGTGTAGAAACAGAAGGTACTGCTTATCGTATGGATTCAATACCAATATACATGAAAAAAGTTATAGAAAAGCCTGAAAACTGTCACTCTGATGAATGGATTCTTCATGAATTATATAAGAGAATTGAAAAATTAAATCAGGAGGGAGATGATTAAATGGAATATATTCTTAAAAATGGAATCGTCTTTGACCCGGCAAATAATGTTAATGGTGAACAAAAAGATATTCTAATAAAAGATGGTAACATAGTTGAAAAAGTCTCCTCTGATTCAAAAGTCATAGATGTAACAGGTAAACTAGTCATGCCTGGTGGAGTAGATTTACACTCACATATAGCAGGACCTAAGTTATCTGTAGGTAGATTATACCGACCAGAGGATATTAGACGTGGCATAAAACCTGCACCTAATAATGGTGTTGAAGGATTTGAAGCAGGATTTTCTTTACCTACCTGTCCAACTACAGGTTATAGATATACACGTATGGGATACACTACTGTTACAGAAGCAGCTGTTCCACCTCTTGAAGCAAAACATGCCCATGAGGAAATTAATAGTATTCCTAATTTAGATATACCTACACTAACTCTATTTGGAAACAATTGGTTTATGCTTAAATATGTTAAGGAAAATAACATGGATGATTTAACATTATTCATTTCTAAGTGGCTTAAATTAGCTAAAGGTTATGGTATTAAAATTGTAAATCCTTGTGGTAGTGAAGCATGGGGTTGGGGTAAAAATGTTGATGGTCTTGATGATCCGGAACCTCACTGGAATGTTACAGGACGAGAAGTTATCCGAACTCTTACCAAGGTTAATGAAAAATTAGGTCTTCCGCATTCAGTACATGTGCATACAAATGATTTAGGTCATCCAGGTAATTATGAAACAACACTTGAGACATTTGACTGTGTAAAAGATATTAAAAAGAATAAGAATGTTGATAGAAACCAAGTTATTCATTGTACACATCTTCAGTTCCATGCATATAAAGGTACAAACTGGAGAGATGTAACATCTGGTGCTCCAGAACTCATTGATTACATTAATAAAAGTAAACATATGACCTGTGATATTGGACAATTAACATTTGATGAAACAACAACAATGACTGCTGATGCTCCTATGGAATATGATTTATTCAAACTAACCGGTCTTAAATGGGCTAATAAAGATATTGAAGTAGAAACTGCATCTGGTTTAATTCCATCCATTTATTCTAAACGAGCTCCAGTAAGTGCACTTCAATGGGCTGTTGGTCTTGAATTCTTCTTTGGAATAAAAGACCCATGGAAAATGGCATTAACAACAGATTCACCTAATGGTGGACCGTTCATCAGATATCCTAAAATTATTTCATGGATTATGAGTAATGAGAAACTTAATGACATGCTTGACAATGAAGTTCATAGTTGGGCTACTAGAAGAACTTCCCTTGGATCTTATGATAGAGAATACTCCTGGGATGATATTGCTACAATTACACGTGCTAGTCCAGCTAAAATCCTTGGATTAACAGATAGAGGTCATTTAGGTATTGGTGCAAAGGCTGATGTGTCCGTTTATGATATTGATGTAGATGACTTTGATCCTACACGTCTAAGTAATTCTGAGATTCTTGAGAAGAAACTATTGAATAGTCTATATACAATTAAAGATGGTAATATTCTTGTAAAGAATGGTGAAATTGTTAAATTAATCAATAGTAAACATATATGGAGTAATGTAAAAGGTCTTGAAAATAAAGAGGAAGGATTAATTAAAAGAATTAAACCTGAATTTAATAAGTATTATACTATTAAATATGAAAATTATGGTGTTCCAGACCATTATACTGAACCGGATAATAGAATAGATATACAATATGAGGGAGTATAAGATAACATGAAAACAATAAAACTATTAATGAAAAAATATAGCAGAATACCCTTAGAATTTGACAACGTACTTCCAGAGCTATTATACGATAAAACAGAAAAAGAAATAACAGAAACAATAATTTATCATGGAAACAGACAAGAACAATTATCAGATTACTTTAAAATAGAAGTTGAAGGAGAATGTGACAATCCCTCAGATTGTAAAATAATAATAGATGGCGATTTACATAGAACCAAATACATAGGAAACTGCATGACTGCAGGTACAATAATAATAAATAGTGATGTTGACCTTCATGTAGGAGCTCAAATGTCTGGTGGACATATAATTGTAAATGGTAATGCTGAAAGTTATGCAGGCCGTGAAATGACTGGTGGTTTACTAGAAATAAATGGTAATGTCAAGGAATTCTGTGGAGCATCATATATGGGTGAATGGAGAGGTATGTCTGGAGGAAAAATTATTATCCGTGGAAATGTAGGAAAACAACTAGCAGAATGCATGCTAAATGGTGAAATCTACGTTGAAGGAAACTGTGACATACTAGCAGGAATACATATGGCTGGAGGATATATTCAGATAGATGGCGATGTTACACAATGGCCCGGAGGACAGATGAAAAAAGGAATTATTGTTATTAATGGCCATGTAGGTGAAATACTTCAAGGATTTAAAAAAGAAGAAATCATACAAAATCCTCTAATAAATGGAAAATATCATATTGGCAAATACACATTATATATCGGAGATATTGGTGTGAAAAAGGGTAAAGGTCAATTATGGATTAAAGAAAATTAGGTAAAATATAATGAAAACTAGACAAATAACACTCCATGAGTATGAACTTGTTGATTACATAAATGATAATTTTAAAGAAAATGCATTACTTGAAATATCATATAACAGAGTATTTATACCTGGAAAAATATTATACATTGATAATTCAGATGAACTAATAATTACCCTGCAATTAATGGGACAGTTATTACATCAGACAGTTGATATTAATGTCAATGATATTATAGAAGAAATAGTTGAATTAAGATATACCTACGAAGAGGATGAAATAATAATAAGTATTGTTGATTAAAAAAAAAGAATTAGTGATGAAAAAGAATAAGAATTATTCCATTATGGAAAATTCAATACTCTCCCTCTCTATTTTTTATATTTATTCTAGTACTGTATGTCTAGCTTTAAGGTCCTTTTCTGTTTGACCTAAATCATCCATCATCTGTGCTATTACAGAATCAAGGAAGATGAGTGCACTTATCTCAAAGATAGTTCCCATAGGAGATAATGAGTTATGTAAACCACTTATCTGACGACGAGCATAGTTTGGCTCCTCATCTATTTTTGTTCTTCCCTGTAATTGAAGAATAAGATCTGATCTTTTAGCTAAAGTACTATCTGGATAGGATGTTATTGCTATTATTTTAGAGCCAACCTGCTTAGCAATACCTGTAGTACTTATAATATAACTTGTTTCTCCAGAACCAGATATTGCTATTAAACAATCCTTATCTGTTATTGCTGGAGTTGTTGTTTCCCCCACAACATATACACTTAATCCTAAGTGCATTAATCGCATTGCAAAAGCTTTTGCCACTAAACCTGAACGACCTAATCCCATAAGAAAAATACTATCTACTTCTTCAAGCATTGATGTAAACTTAACAATATCTTCTTCTTTAACTGCAGAAGTTGTTTGAGTTACTTTTTCTAGTATATCTTGTAATGCATCATTATAAATCATATTAATTCCCTTATATTCGATTAAAAAAAATCACATTATTCTATTTATTAAAATTTAATTGATATTTTTTTATTGTACCATATAAAAATATCACATATTCCATTGTTAATATTTATTATATTAAAATTTATATTTACATTTTACTAAACTATTTTTAACAAGAAAAATTTTATTATAAACAGGCATGTGAATATGGTAAATAAGAAACTAGATTTTGAAATTGATGGAGTACTATACAACTATAAATTATTTGACACGCTCAAAGCCATTAACGAAACAAAATCTCAGAGAAAAGCGGCTAAACAATTAAATATTTCACATACTGTTCTTAATAAAAGAATATTGAAAGCCGAAAACTTATTATCTCATAAATTAGTCACAGTATCTAATAAAGGTTCTAGTTTAACAGATTATGGTCTGAAAATATTAGATGAATATATAACATATGAAAATAGACTTAATGACAATAACGAGTCTATTATTGTGGCTGGTGGTCCTGTTTCATGTGAATTTATCAGACAATTAGCAAGTGCATATCAAGTTGAAAATTTAAAGATTCTTGAAACTGATAATGAGACTGCAATGCATCTAGCTGACGTTGAATTAGTGGATATTTTATGTTTTGATGACCCTGTTAAGGCATACTTATATAATCTTGAACCTATTGCTCTTGGTAGAGATTATTTATTATTATTATCCCATGAAAAACAATCATTTAATACCTTATCTGACTTGGATGGATTAAATTTTGTTGAAGTTGAAGGATCTGCTCAGAGGCTTGCATGGAATACTTTGGCTAATTATGATTTAGATTTTGACATAGTTAGAGTAGTTGATTCATTTCATGAAGCTATTCGTCTAGTTGAACAGAATAAAAATCTTTACACATTCATAAATAAGAGCATGGCATATACATCATTACATACTAGTGATGTGTTAAAGGATGAGACATATCATATAATTAGTGCATTGAATGTTAAAAATGATAGTTATGTTGAAAGTTTTCTGAATTTTGCATCTCACAGAGCACAAAAAGTAACAGTGTCTTATGGCTTCGAACCATTATAATAATTATAAAAAAATAGTAAAAAGTAGTTATTATTAAACTACTCCTCTAATCTGAATCTTTTTAGAACAAAGTCTTTATCTAATGATAATACAAAAGATGCTGCACGTGGCCCTTGTTTTTTACCTATGATGGTTTTATATATTGCCTGGAAAGCTTTTTGTGGTTTCATTCCAATACCTTCCAGTACATCATACATCCTATCATGGAATTCAGCGTCATTAGTAAATGTTTCTGTTTCTAATATATCAGCTAACTGGTTTAAGAATTCCTTTTGTTCATCTGTAAGTTCTATACGTGGCATTTTCTTCATTACCTGGAATTTTACAAATTTAGGTCCATAAGTTTCAAGCCAATTGCTAACATATTCTAATCTTTTAAGATATGTGTTTTTATCAAATTCTGATAGATCTTCATATGCTACATCTATGAGTCTATCTGGTAATTGATGATTTTTAGCTAATATTTCATATATTTTATCTGGTTTTCCAGCAGCTATTTGATATGCTACTGTAAGGAATCTGTATGATGGTTGGAATGGCATTACTTCAGACATACCATTTATTTGTGAAACTTCATAGATTTTAGTGAGTTTTTCTTTTTCTTTGTCATTACTTGGTTCCTCTTCACCATATGCTATTCTTTCTACTCTATCATATTGATCCATTAAGTCTAAGAATCCCATTTTAGGACTAAAATCTTTAGGTTTTAATGGTTTGTTTCTGAATATGAAGTAGTTTAGTGTTTCTGGTTTTCCTATTTTTAGCCATGCTTCTGGTGTGAAGAATACTCCTTTGGATTTACTCATTGCTTCTCCTTCAAGTGTAATCCATTCATATGGTACTGGATATGGTGCTGGATAATTAAATATTTCATCTGATATTACTTTACTTACATCATATGAACCTCCACTTGCTGCATGGTCTTTACCAAATGGTTCACAGGTGATGTTTAAAATTTTCCATCTTGCAGCCCATTCTACTCTCCAGGTTAGTTTTCCTTTACCAGTAGTATAATCTACTTCTCCTTCATGTCCACACTGACATCTGTACTTAATAGTTGTACCATCAAAATCATATGCTTCAGTAGTATTTACACGTCCACATTCAGAACATATTGGATTATATGGTAGCCAATCATCTTTTAATGGATGTTCCCTGTATTCATTGAATATTTCTCTTATCCTATCAGCATTTTCTAATGCTTTCTTTGTAGCTTCTGTATAAACACCATTTTTATACATTTGAGCTCCACTTTTAATCTCTAAATTCTCAATATCAAACTCATCTAATGCTTTAACAAATGGTTTCTGGAAATGTTCTACAAAGTTAGAGCAACATCCTTCAGGACAAGGTATTTCATAGTATGGTTGTCCTAGATATTGACTGTAATCCTCAGGTAATGGATATGGTACTTTTCTTAGTGGGTCATAATCATCTGCTATCCATAAAGTTTTAGCATTTTCACCTAACTTTCTTAATTCTTTACTTACTGCATTTGCTATAAATATATCACAACTATTACCTATGTGTACTGATCCAGAGATAGATGTTCCACTACCAATTATATATTCTTCTCTTCCTTGCTGACTTAATTCCTCAGCTATTCTTTCGGTCCAATGTTTACTCATATATATCACGATAAATCTTTATCATTTAAATTGATTGTTAGTAATAATAATAAAAAATAACTAATTGACATCATTCCCCTTTTTAACCTTGAATTAACGAAAAGATTGGGATGATAAACATCTAATTATAATAAAATCCCTAAAATTAGATTTAAAGTTATTCTTCTAACATGGTTCTGTAAAATAATTTATTAATTATAATTATAAGTAACAGTAGTTACTATAAACGATAAAATCATTAATATTATATATTTTATTTCTAATACTTTATATTTTTTATTACTAAAGAAAAAGGTAAATATTTAAAAATGCTAAAAAGAAATATACTAATTGAATTTATTAAGTGGAAAAAGATTTTTTTATTTTTTAAGGTGAGTGAATATGTACGTGATTATAGTAGGTGCTGGAAGAGTAGGATTAAATTTAGCTCAATCACTAGTCAGGGAAGGATTAAATGTAACAATTATAGAACATAATCCTACTAAATCCGAAGAAGTTGCAGAAACAATCAATGCAATGGTTATTCAGGGAGATGCTACATCAGTTAATGTATTAGAAAATGCAGGTATTATTGATGCAGATGTCTTTGTAGCAGCAACAGGCCATGATTCTGTAAACTTATTAACATCTGTTCTATGTCAGAAGTATGATAATATCAAGAAGATTATTGCCCGTGTTAATGACTTAGAACATGTTGATGCGTTTAAACAGGTAGGAGTTGATGTAACAGTTAGTCCTGAATCTACTGTAGCATCATACCTGGAAAGAATCATTACTCGTCCTAAAGTAGCTGATTTAATTGTTCTTGGACGTGGTTCCACCGAGTTATTAGATCTGAAGATTGAAAATAAAGATTTGTTTGGTAAAAGAATTTTAGATTATAGTCCTACAGAAAATTATATTGTATGTGCTATTTATGAGGATAATGAGTTAGTTATCCCACAGGAAGATACATTATTTCATGAAGATCAGAAGATTTCTGTGTTAACTAAATCGGATTATGTACAAGAAGTTACTCAGTTTTTCGCACCTTAACCTTCTATCTATTTTTATTATTATTTTTGGCTTTGTAGAAATCCTATTTTTGCAAAATTTGAATAGATCTATAAATATTATAAAACACATTTTTTAATTTTGTTTCTTTTATTTGTAATTTCGTAGATCTACTATTGTTTATTCCATTAAATCTTCTTTTTTGAATACTATTCACACATTCTACTTGATTTCTGAAGTTATATACTGGTTTTAAGAAGATAGTTCTACATTTACTCCTATATTTTCCTGATTTTTGTCTAGTTTTCACAGGTATTTGTGGTAATGCTGTTGTTTCTTCTACTATTGTTTTTTTAATTATTTCTGAGTCATATGCTCTATCTGCTAATATATACCGTGGTTTGTACTTCTTTATTGCTCTAATTGCACTTATTGCAAATACTGTATCGAATTTTGGTCCTTTTAAAGCATTGTAATGTCTTATTAACATATATTTTGAATCGATTGTGATATGGTTTTTTATGTATTGTCGTCTTGTTTTATTTGTTCTATTGTTGTAATAGATGTCTGAATAGGAATTAGTGTATCCTGTTCCATCTAAACTGAAATAACACTCTTTCACAGGGAAATATTGTAATAATAGTCTGTTAATATTGTTTATTTGTTTTGTTTCTATTCTTTTGAAGAATTTCTGAATTGTTGTGTGATGTGGTATCGTTTTTAGTCTTAAAGCTTTCTGTAATTTAGTTGATACGTTTAGATTATCAATTGTTGTTCTGTAATCGTATTTATTGTATATTTTATAAGCTATTATTGCAAATAATTGTGGTTGTGTGTATTTTTTCTTTGAATAGTGTGATGAATATTTGTTAAAAGTTAATTTAGCATAATTATATGCTGTTAATACGAAATCTAACATCATATTGTGTGTTAAATTTATTTTTTCATTTTTGGATATTTCTGATAAATAATTATTATTTTGTCTTTGAATTCCAAAATCGAAAAGTTTAAGTTGTTTAGAATTCAAATACTTATTTGTAGAATAGATATTTTCGTTTAGCATATTTATATCTATTCTACTCTTTAAATAAATACTTATTCTTATTGTATTACTTTTAAACTTATTATTATTCTTTGATTTTATAATTTAGATTAATTTCAAGTGTAATTTTTTTATTTAATTGTCTATTTTTTATTATAATTTAATTTTAAAAGATCTGGTAATGTTTTCATAAAGATTTTTATTATAAAATTATAGGTTTTCTACAAAGCCTTATTTTTTTTAAAAAATTATGTTGTTTTAGTAAATTGAAAGTTGTTAAAATAAGAGTTAGTTCTTGTAAAAAATAGTATTTTTTCTTGGTATAATAGGTGAATAAAAAGGAGTTATATTCCCCTATTCTAGATATTTGAAAAAAATTATTGTGGAAGAGATATACTTTAGAGTATCCTCTTAGGTATAATACTTAATGTCACAAATTTAGTCATCAAAAGCATCTGTATCTGCTTTATCTAACCATTGGTTTACGATTTTTATTGCACAGTAGTTACCACACATTGTACAGGTATCATCTGCTTCAGGTGGTCTTTTATCTCTGATAGCTTTAGCATCAGCTGGCCACATTGCGTGTTCATATTGTTCTGTCCAATTAAGTGCTTTTCTTGCATCAGCCATTTTGATATCTTCTTGACCGAATCTTTCCATATCTACTGCTATGTCTCCTGCGTGAGCTCCAATTCTTGTAGCTATTACTCCTTCTCTTACATCTTCAGGTCCTGGTAATGCTAAGTGTTCTGCTGGTGTTACATAACATATAAAGTTTGCTCCGTATCTTGCACATTGTGCTGCTCCTATTGCAGATACTATGTGGTCATATGCTGGTGCAATATCTGTTACTATAGGACCTAACATGTAGAATGGTGCGTTTCTGCACATTTTTTTCTGAATGTTAATGTTTGTTTCAATTTCGTTGATAGGTATGTGTCCTGGTCCTTCTACAATTGTTTGTACTCCTCTTTCTCTTGCTCTGTCAACTAATTCTCCTAATACAATTAATTCTTGTATTTGAGCTCTGTCAGTAGAGTCAGTAAGAGCTCCAGCTCTCATTGCATTTGCCATACTTAGACATACATCATATTCTTCAACTATATCTAATATTTGATCATAGTTTTCATATAATGGGTTTTCAGCATCGTTGTGTACCATCCATGAGGATATGAATGAACCTCCACGGCTTACTAATCCACCTTTTCTTCCTTGTCTTTTGAGTCTTTTTAAGGTTTCTCTGTTTACAGAACAGTGGATAGCCATAAAGTCTATACCATCTTTTGCTTGTTTTTCAATGTTTTTTAGCATGTCGTCTGGATCCATGTATATAGGGGAACCTTCGTTTTCAATGGATTCTACAGCTGTTTGGTAGATAGGTACGCTTCCTACAGGTTTGTTAGTGTTTTTTAATACTGTTCTTCTTATGTTATCTAAGTCTCCTCCGATACTTAGTTCCATAAGTGTATCTGCTCCTGCTTCTTCTGCAATAGCTGCTTTTTCTAATTCCATATCTAAATCGTTTATATCTGTTGAGGTTCCTATTGTAGCATTTACTTTGGTTCTTAAGTTTTCACCTATACCTACTGCTACTGTTTCTCTTTGGTTGTTGTCAGGTATTGCTATATATCCTTTTGCAACCATTTTTCTAATATATTCAGGATCTAAGTTTTCATCTGCAGCTACTTGTTTCATAGCTTCAGTTATGTTTCCTCTCATAGCTTCAAGCATTTGTGTCATTTTTTTAATACTCCATAAATTTTTGTTGTTCTAATTGTTGAATAATAATTTTTCATGTGGAAAACTTTTTTACACATGTATAACTTTTGTTTAAATTAATTATCCCACTCATTTTAGACTTAGTTAGAACTTAGTTTTATAGAGTATATAAACGTTTAGAAAAAGTATGAAATTTTTTTGAAAAATTTATTTTTATTTTGTCATTTTTTGTAAAAAATCAATATTTAATAAAAAAAAAGGAATTATAAACATTGTTTTTCAAGTAAAATTTAAAATATTATATTACTAATTATTATAATATTATTACTTTTTATGTTTTTAAGATAATTTTCATGAAAATAAATTATCAAAAATACAAAAAAAAGAATAAAAAATCACTTTTTTCAAGTAATTTTTAATAACATAATATACTCATGTAAACACGAGAAACTTAGGAAAAAAATTGTTATTAATATTATATAGAAAAAAAGAAAGAGTAATCAAGAAAATATTAATAAATCTTGATTTATAAGTCCATTTCTGACCATTGATCAGTCATTCTTTCTAGTGCTTGATCAGAGGTTGGTATGTTTGTCTGAGTTCCCTGTGTTTCCACAATATAAGAAGATACTGCACTTGCATATCTTCCACAGGTTTCTAAGTTATTATCATGTAAATATAAACTTAAAAATGCTGCTTTATATGAATCTCCAGCACCTGTAGGATCATATGCTTTTGTTTTTACAGCATCAATTTTTATTGGATCTTCTTCTTTAACGTAAATTAAACTACCTTTATCACCGAGAGTTTGTACAACCATATTAGGACCATTACTTAGTAAATCATCGATTGTACATTCTAATAAATCACATATATATTCTATTTCATGTTCATTACCAAAGAGTATGTTACAATTATTTGTTAATTCTTCTAAATCACTGGTAGTATATAAGTGTAAATCTTGACCAGGGTCAAATGAAACTAATTTATTTTGACTGTATGCATATTTACCTGCTTTTATATTATATTGTGGATCTCCTGTTGCAAGATGTACTGCACGTGCCTTATCAATAGCTTCTTTTGGTACTTCACTTGTCTGATATTTTTCAGCTGCTCCCCAATAAAAGTAAAACATTTGTTCATCATCAGGGTTTGTTAATACAAATGCTGTAGGAGTATTTGCATCCTCTGATACAATCATATCTGATATGTCAATTCCCTGATTTAATAATACTTGTTCATAGTCACTGTCTTTGAAGTCTTTACCTATACATGATATAAGTCCTACATCTAATCCAAGTTTACTTGCTACTACTGCAACGTTACCTGCTGCTCCACCATTAAATGTCTCCATCTTTTCAACTATTGCAGATGTGTTTATTCTTGAAAATTCTTTAACTTGCATAATATAATCAAAAGCTGTGTGTCCTAATACTAGTAAATCTACGTTTTTCATTGTTAGCCTCCATATACAAAAAATATTATCTCACTGTTCTATTTATTATTTGAAAAAAAGACAAAGTAATAAATGAGTGTTTCTGTTAAATCTATGAGTTTAACCATTTTCAGAAATAGAATAATCCTGAAAATATTTATTGTTATGTATTAATTATTATGTTTAATTATGTTTATACAATTAACCATTAGTATATGATAATTATACAAAAATATTTTTATTAAATTCAATGAAAAATAATAGTATAAAACGTGGTGTGATGATAATTGCCTAAATTTAATATAAATCTAACCAGAAAAGATAAGTACACTCTTTTTTCTATTATTATGGGAACACTTGCAGGATTAATATCATTATACCTCTGCTTATTATTTAATATAACAATATTCGGAGTTAATATTCATGTATTTATCTCACCAGTCATTGCAGGATTCGTTGAAACATATGTCTCTAAAAGATTAACTGATGAATCCTCTGGAGCTATAAGTGCGGTAGTGTTATTTATCATAACAAATGTAATAGGATGGCTATTCCCAGCTCAACCAATAACATGGAATATCTTCACAATAGGCGGATTATTATTAATGATACAGGCAGCTATTCCATTAACTATGAACTACATCATTCTAGGAATACTGCTAGTCCTATCATATATACTAGGTTTAATAGGTGGATATATAGCAGACCATTTTAATCCAACATATAACGAAATTATAGAACTACCTAACACGACAGACATATCCTACTTAAATATATTAGTACTTAATAGTGCACCAGACATACCTATCGAAGAATATAAGGGGTTAATTATAGTTGAACTTGTCATACCTTTCAGAAGAAAACCAAGACATATTGTAGAATACTTTAGAACACCCTTAGAAGACAAGAAAAACATGAAACATGAATATTACTTAAAGGCTAAAGAACAAATAATACGAGAATTACAAAAAGAAGCTCAAAAAAACAATGCTAATGCAATAATTGATATAGAAATAGAATATACTAATTATAATACACGTATACCTCCAGATATGCTAATATCTGCATATGGTACAGCTGTAATTATAGATGATAAATATTTATAATAAAAAAAGGGGTGAGATATTATGGGATTATTGTTCCCATCTTTTTCTATCTAATAATTCTTGTTTTTTACCTGCGTTCCATCCACCAGAAGCACTTTCAGCATGACCTACTTGTTGTACGTAACCAGTGATACGATCATACCATTCTACTTCTTTTGTTTCACCACAATGAGTACAGGTTGATTGTAAACCTTTCATTAATGTTTTACATTTGAAACAGAAACTTAAAGCACTGCTGTAAGCCCAGAACCCAATATTTGTTTTATGAGTTATTTTATCAGTTAAACTCATTAAACTTTCAGGGTCACTGTATGATTCTCCCATGAATGCATGGAAAATATGTCCTCCCTGTGTTAATGGATGGTAATCTGATTCTATTCTTATCTTTTCTGGTAAACTTAATGATGTATCTACAGGTACATGGCTACTGTTAGTATAATATGAAGCTTCACTATCTCCATTACATATTACTTGGTCAGGGAATTTTTCTCTGTCAAGAGTTGCAAACCTGTATGCTGTACTTTCTGCAGGTGTTTGTATTACACTCCATCTTAGTCCTGTATCCTTTTTAAGTTGGTCTGCTCTATCATTAATATATTGAATTACTTTTAATCCTAATTTATTTGAATCAGGGTCTTCTAGTCCTGCACCTGTTTGTGCAAGTAACATTTCATTTAATCCTACAAATCCAAAAGATAAGGTACTGTTATCTATTTGATAATATGGTTCTTCTCCCATTTTTTGTGTCAAGAATGGTAGGATTTTATAATCATTTAAACATTTAAGAGCTCTTTCACGTCTTAATAGAAGTACATCTTCTACTATGCTCATGTAATCATCGAGGTAATCGAAGATTTCATTTTCATCCCTTGCATTGTATCCTATTCTTGGTAGGTTCATAGTTACATATGCTAAGTTTCCGGTTCTTAGACAATCTTTTTCCCAGTCCCCTGTCCAGTTATCGGATAATCTTGTACGACAGCCCATATAGTTTGCCATGTTTCCCATGTATTTTGGTAACATGTTAATGAAGTATGCTGTTCCAAATTTAGCTGATAGATAGTGTACTCTTTCAATATCCTCAGTGAATTCTGGTGTTAAACATTCTTTTCTTAAATAGTATATTGTATTTGGGAATAGATGTGGTTTACCTTCTGCATCTCCTTTAAGTAATGCTTCTGTGAATGCCCTTTGTAAGAGTCTTACCTCTTTTTCATAGTCCCCATATACTCCTACTACTTTTCCTCCAGGTCCATATGCGGGCTCGTTTTTAAGGAAGTCTGGTACGGTGAATTCAAGTCCTATGCTTGTGAATGGTACTTGTCCCCCACGTGCTGCATATGCCATGTTTAGGTTGAAGATTAGCATTTCTACTGCTTGTCTTATTTTTTCGTATGGTAATCCTACTGCAAATGGTGCTACAAATACATTCCATAGGGACATTGCCTGTCCACCACTCATGTTTTGTTGAGCTGCTAGCATGATTTCACCCGAGTGGTTCATTAATGTTTCTATGTGATTTGGTGGAGCTGCTACACTTGTATGGTCTCCGGTACCATCAACTTTTAATCCATATCTGATGAATTGTCTTAAGTCATGTTGAAGACAGTTGATTGGTCTTCCTGCAAAGAATTCTAAATCATGTATGTGAACTGTACCATTCATATGTGCATCTGCTAGGTGGTGTGGTAGTATGTTTAGTAGTGTGTACTGTTTTAATGATTCATCTGCCACGTATTTGTGTATTGTTTCTGGGTTATGCATCATGTTTGCATTATCTTTGTTTCCATTTTCAATTAGATTTGTTATGTTGTACACTGGCATTCCTAGACGTGTATATTTTCTTCGTAGTGATTCTAACCCGTTTTCTGTTAATTTGGTGTTTACCATTTCTCTTATTATTGGGGCTGTTAAATAGTCTAGTTCTAATTTTTTAAGTTCTTTGTAGACTTCTGTAGCTATTTTATCTGCAAGTTTAGGTGTTGTTTGTGTTTCTTGAACTAGAGTATTAGCTATTTTTGATTTGTCAAATGGTTCAATTGTATCCCTACCTGTTCTTACTCGTAGTGTGTTATTATTATAGTATTTATCTGCGAGCTTTGTGTTTTCTTTTTTAAGTAGTTTGTATACGATGTTTTTTATTTCTTTTGTTGTTATATCATCGTGTGCTTCTTTGGATACTTTGTATGCTATTTTTTCAGCTAATCCTAATGGAATATTTATCATTATACAGGATCTTATCAGTTTTTCATAACTGAATTTTTCTTTAATTCCATCGTTTTTTATTACGTAAATATCATTTAGGTTATATGCATCTTGGATTGTTTCATAATCTTTCATCATAGTAGACCCTCACCTCTTTTTTGAATATACGTTTTTTGGGAGTTTATTTTTGGCTATTTTTTTGTGAAAATGATAAAAAAATAAATTGATTATTTTAGTATCTAATATAAATTATAGTCTAGTAACTATATAAAAATTGGCTTTTTTTGAAAATTTTAGTACTTATATATTCGAACTATATTGGGTGATTATAATAAAAAATTAGAAAATAAAAAAAGAGTTCAAAGTTAGAAGAAAACATCTAAAGAACTCTGTTTAGATTTGTCACTTTCGAATAAGGAGTTTATTGAAGTCTCTAATATCTCTATACGCTCTACTACGTAGGGATTTATTGGATATCTATGTGATAAATCCTTAGATATGTCTAGGTACTTTAATACTGAACCTTTAGAAATGCTTAATATTAAGTTATTTCCACAAGTACACTCTCCTGATAGAGGTATACGTCTATATTTTGCTCCACACTTAGTACAGCGTACTTTCTGTCTTGAAAATGCTCTGATATTACCAGCCATATCTGGAAGGAAGTGTGAGTTTAAAACACCTTCAACTACTCCTTTTTGGTCTACTGAACGTAGTAGTTCTGCAAGTGCAATTTGATGTTCTACTTTGTCAGTCATACTCTGTAATGACTTGTAAAGACAAATTTTTGGTCCGGCATGTATCGAACTAGTTGGGTGTGAATAAATCAAACCATGATACTGATTATCAGTACCTAATCTTGATTCAACATTATCAACTAAATCATTAACATCTGAAGGTTTCACTCCACCCTCCTCAGTTTTATGATAAATTTCAAGAGGTATTCTTTTCATACAATCAATATTATGTGACTCATCATCAATTTCCTCAGGGTCAATACGAATACTTAGAACTAGTGGTGCATCCATACTACCTCCACGGGTACTTGGCAGATAAGTTTTACCAAAGTTTAATAATGCATCCAATAATAACATTACAGCATCTTCATCACTATCACAGTTTCTTCTCTTAGCTGAATGGAAGTATGGATGAGCATAACAACAAGAAGCCTTAGTAAAACCAACAATACGACCTAATACTCCTGCTGATGTATGGGGAGCTAGACCAGCGACAAGATGACCTACAAGATCAAGTCTTGTTTCAGCATTGTAAAATGGCTCCATATCATAATATCGTACAAGTAAATCATCTACAAATTTAGATACCTTTAATAAGTAATCACCACAACTTTCACTAACCACGATATCCTGGATTTTTATCTCAACAATCTGATTATCATCAGTTATAGGTTCACCATAAATATCCTCAGTATAGCCTAATTCTACTATTTTTTCATGTGGAACTCCTATTTCTCTTGGAATAAAATGTGTTAATGGAAGATCTGTTGAATCATGTCTAATTGTACCATCACGATATGTATATACATCATTACGTGCACGTAGAATACCCTTCTCTAATGGTTCAGGATATTTATCCTCAGAGATTAAACCTTTTACACCTTTAACCTCATCCATTCTACGTACGTTCACATTATCAAATGCATCAGCTAATAATTTTCCTAATTTAATATTCTTAGGACTTGAACTTTCAAGTTCAGTGCGTGAGCCACAAACAGGACATATTGATTTAAATGATGTTACCTTACAATCTGGATTAGTGCATTTACATTTTGCAAGAGTAACCTTAATAGTACCCTTCTTAGCAGCTTCTACTATATTACGTATATTACCAGCATAATTACCGATAGGGAATAATGAGTGTGGTGCAGGTCTCATCAATCTTTCCTTAGTTTTTTCTGGACGTCCTACACGTCCTCCTATATATGTTGGTGCTTTTGCTTTAATCTTACATGGACTTATAAGATTAATAGCATCAATAGTTTTCATATCCTCATCAGGTGATAAGTGTTTCTGTAAAACTTTCATTAATGTATATAAATCATCATTTGACATTACTAATGATTTATTATTAACATGGTGTGGTATTCCTAGAACTTCAAGTATTCTTTTATGGTAGTCAATAGGGATACGGTTCATATCTACATTATATACTTTTTCTGGACTATCAACTATACTGTACAAGTAATCTCGTAAGTCATTTAGTTCTTCCTTTGTTACGTCATGATAATAATAGGTGTATTTAGGATGTAGGGGAGTGTCTGTTTTTTCAGCAATTTCAAATGCCTTTTTAGCATCAATATCTAGTTTTAATAAATCACCTAATTCCAGTTCTTCTTTAAAACCTATGCCAAAATCATCATGTGTCTGTTTATAGTATTCTGAATTTTCAACTTCCTGAGCCCACCATTCCTGACACCATGAAGCAGCATCTAATGGTATATTACCACGTAGATATTCACCAAATGCTACTAGCATGTCACCTAAGAATATGATTTCCTCAACATCATGTCTTATTGAAATAGCCTGTGAAACATTATTTACACTGACAACATCACCATTTTTCAATTTTACAATAGGACCTTCAATTGAATCACAAGGCACTACACAGTTACCTTTACCAGGTTTTTCAATTTTCATCTGAGTACCTACAGCTAGAAATTCAACTATTTCCATTGTAGCTGGATGAATAGCCATTGATGCTAATCCACTATCTCTAGTTCTACCATAACGTAGTCTAAAACCACCTTTAGCACTAGGATATGACATTACAGGTCTTCCACCAATAATATCTTCCATGTATTTAGCTTTCTTCTTAGGTTTTTCTTCCTCAGCATCTTCATCTTTCTTTTCTTCTTTTTTATCTGCTTTAGGTGCTGTGAAATCTGCTAACCATCCCCATCCATCTATTTTTAATGTTTTTGCATATTTCACGATTTTTCTGGATTTCTGAATTATTCCCTCTGCAATAGCAAGTAGTGCTCCTCCTCTAATATTGTTTGTTTCTACACGAGGAAGATCTCTATTTTGCACTTCTATAGGGTCTGTTTGTTCACCAGTTACTTCAACAGGAATACCTCTGACTGCCCGTCTTACCTCATCTGATGTTGGTGAATACTGAAGATTCGTTACCTCTGATTCATATAATTCTACTTCTTCAACATAACGTTCAATTTCATCATCTGTAGGTTTATATCTGTCAAGTCCTAAAGACATTCGTATGTAATCTCCTAGAAGTACGGCTAATGCTGCTGCAGTACCTCCTGCACTACGAATCGGTCCGGCAAAGTATACTCCGAAACATTTTGTACCATCAGGATTATCTTTAATTTTTACTTTAGCAATACCTTCAAGTGGTGCAGCAACTACACCCTCTGTTAATATAGCAAGAGCTGTACGAATTGCATTATCTGCATTTTGTTCCTGTACTTCATAATCATTATCTTGTCCTTCTACATCATCTTGAGTTGCAATTTCCTTAGCTATTTGAAATGCAACTTCTTCTCTTGACATGTCTTTTTCTAATTCTTTAATTCTCTTAGCAACACCTTCAGGACCTACAAGTCCTTCTACACGTTCTGCTAAGTCTTTTGCAAGTGGAATTTCTGGAACTAGTTCAAGATCTTTGCCTTGTTTACGTGCTTCTCTAGCTATATCATAGAGTTCTTCAGTTTTTTTTTCAAGCATTTCAAAATAATCCATCAAGTAACCTCCCATAATATTTATTTATTGTAATAATTTTTGTCATAATAGTTGATTATAGTATATGAAATTTTTAACTAATCTTTTTTTCGTTATATAATATTATTAAACACATCTAAAGATGAAATACTAAAATTCCTGTTAATTGTTTATATCCAAAAATAGGTGTAAAATTATCCTAAGAGTAAAGAATATAGTATTAATTTTTATTTATTAAGATAGTAATGCTAGATAAGATTAAATAAAATAATAAAAATAATATATATTAATAAAATTTAGGAGTGAAAAAATAATGACATACAACCCACCATCAGATGTTATGATTTATGACACCACTCTCAGAGATGGTGAGCAAACACCTGGTGTTACGATAACAACTGATGAAAAAATAACAATAGCAGAAAAATTAGATAAACTCGGCGTTGATGTTATCGAATTGGGTTTCCCAGCAGCATCTAAGGGAGAACAAGAAACATTCAGAGAAGCAAGTAAATTAGGTTTAAGCGCACAACTCAGCGGATTAGCAAGAGCATTAACAAAAGATATTGATAAAGCAATTGACTCTGACGCTGACTATATACATACATTCATAGGAACATCACCACTCCATAGAGATTATAAACTTAAAATGTCTAAACAAGAAATATTAGACAAAGCTGTAACAGCCGTCGAGTATATTAAAGACCATGGAATTGTAGCTGAATTCTCATGTGAAGATGCTACAAGAACAGAACTTGATTACTTACTAGAAGTTTATGAAGCAGTTCAGGAAGCTGGTGTAGATAAGATTAATGTACCAGATACTGTCGGAGTAAGTATTCCTGTAAAAATGAATGAATTAATTTCTAATCTACGTGAGAAGATTAATGTACCTATAAGTGTACATTGTCATAATGACTTTGGATTAGCAGTTGCTAACACTTTAGCATCAGTAGAAGCTGGTGCACAACAAGCACAATGTACAATCAATGGTCTTGGTGAAAGAGCAGGAAATGCTTCATTAGAAGAAATTGTAATGGGTTTACATAAGTTCTATAAGATTAATACAAATATTAATACTAAATTACTAGTAAATACTTCTGAAACAGTTTCAAGAATTACTGGAGTAAAAATGCCACCTAATAAGGCAATTGTCGGAGAAAATGCATTTGCTCACGAGGCAGGTATACATGTACAGGGAGTTCTTGCTAACAGTGAAACCTATGAACCAATGAAACCTGAAGAAGTTGGTCATAAAAGAAGAATTGTTCTTGGTAAACTTACTGGTGCTAATGCTGTGAAATCAAAACTTGATGAATATAACATTAAGTTAAATGATGAACAATTTGATCAATTATATTCTCAGATTAAAGCACTTGGAGATAAAGGTAAAACTATTACAGATATGGACTTTAGATCAATAGCAGAGGCAATACAAGGAAAACCTACCGAAGAAAGAATTAAATTAATAGGAATTAATGTAATGACTGGTGATAACACCGTTCCTACCGCAACTGTCAAGTTAGACATTGATGGTGAAGTAAGTTACTGTGCAAAAACTGGTGTAGGTCCAATTGATGCAGCTGTAAATGCTATTCAGGAACTTGTAAAACAAGTTGTAAATCTTGAATTAGTAGAGTACCATATTGAAGCTGTCACCGGTGGAACTACTGCATTTGGAGAAGTATTCGTAATTACTGCTGATGAATTAGGTAATAAAGCCACTGGAAGAGCTAGTGATGAAGATATCGTAAAATCTAGTATTGATGCTGTGCTTAGTTCTGCTAATAAATTATTAATGCTAAGAAACTAAACACACCCCTTATTCTCCATCTTATTTTTTTATTAAATAGAATTCTTTGATTTATAGCAGAAATAGATAATATTAAATATAGTGAGAAATAAAGACAATATTAAGCTATAAAATTATAGTTTACTATAACGGAGGAAAACAATATGCCAGAAGAAAATATAGTATACATCGGAAATAAACCAGTAATGAACTACGTATTAGCTGTAGTAACACAAATGAACAGCGGAGTAACAGAAGTAATATTAAAAGCAAGAGGCCGAGCTATAAGCAGAGCTGTTGATGTTGCTGAAATAGTAAGAAACAGATTTATATCTGATGTTGATGTTAAAAGTATCAACATAAGCACCGAAGAAATTGTTGGAAACGAAGGAACTTCCTCCAATGTTTCAGCAATAGAAATCAGATTAAGCAAATAAATAAAATAACTATAATTATTTAAACAAAATATATTTTTTGTTTTTATTCTTTTTTTAAAATATCTATTATTTAATTTAATGTATTCCTTTTTGGATGAATATATCTTCTTTCTATCAATACTCATTTTATAGTATTTTACCAAATGTTTATACCTAAATATTCATTAACCCAATTTGTGTAAAATGATGTTAAATCAACTATTTTATAGAATTCACGTTCAAATATTTCTATTAATTTGTTTAAATTTTCATACATTGATTTATATATTTTAGATTTAATTTTACGCCATACATCTTCAATTGGATTTAAATCAGGGCAATATGGTTTTAAAAAGATTAAATTTATGTTCAATATTTCACAGGCTTTTTCAACAATTTTAGCATGATGTATTCTTGCGTTATCTAAAATAATATTTATTCTTTTTTCTTTTGAGTTTATTTCCATTATTTTTGGATTTGATAGGTTATTCAGTAATCTTAATCTTTTTTCATACCCTATTTTTCTTGAATTGTTGTTGTCTTCTTTCCTGCAAATCTTTTGAATTTTTTCTATGGAAATTTGTTTGGAATTGTCATTATATAGTTCATCATTGATTTTATTTATCAAATCCATTTCATTTAGTGATTTAGAGGATAGATATTTTTTTATTTTTTCATCAGATAAGTTTTCATTGTTTATTGCATCTTTGATTAATTGTTTACCTAATCTATTAGTCATGTTTTCAATACGGTAATGGCATAAGGTAATTACAAAGTGAAATGCATTGTTTTTTGTATTTACCTCCATATATGAGTTGCAATTGATTCCTTGAAATCCAGTTACATTTATTCCAAATTTTACTGGATGTTTTGTTTGTATATTTTTTTCTCCAGGAGCATATAATATTCTTGTAACATTTGGAACATTTTGACAAGATGTTTCATCTAAAAAAGCAAAATATTCTGTTTGTATGTCTGTTGTCTTTAGTTTTTTTTAAGATCTTCTTCAGGATTCTTAGGACGTGTGTTGTATTTAATGAATGGTTTTCCATAGTTTAAATTTAATTTTTGTCTTGTAATAACCCATACTTGCTTCTCACTATATGTTATACCATATTTTTCTTTAATTAAGTTTCGTACATCTTTTAAATTATATTTCTCTTCATTTCCAGTTATGATTTCATTCAATTCTTTTAATTGTTGATCAGTTAAATATGATTTTCTTCCACAATTGGAATAATTTGAAAATAAACCATCAACGCCATTTTCATTATATTGTTTGACCCAACGTTCGCCTGTTTTTCTTGAAATATTAATGTTTTTTGAGGCTTTAGCAATACTTTCACCATTTGCAACCATGTTAATTAACAAAAGACGCCTATAAACAGTGTAATATTCCTTGTACTCTTTCAGCATGTCTGAAATTTCTGAAAGTTCTAAATGTTTTTCAATTTTATTATTAAATTTTTCCATGAATATACATTTATAATCCATTAGGTATAAACTTTTAGTAAAAAACTATAATTAGTAATTTTTTTTGTAATGTATTGAAATTTAATTTTCAGTAGAAAAAGTTCTTTTTTTAAGAAAAAAATGTTAATAAAAAAAATTAATAGGGAGAGGATTATTTTAGAAGAATTTACTTAATTGTTCTTCCTTTTGTATACCTTATTAATACCGTATGCAGCTATTACTATTATTGCTGCTACTATAATCCAGTAATATGTATATACACTTGTTGGACCTATTTGTTGATCAGTGTTAAGTGAGTATACATGACCATCTTCTGTTGCAAAGAATAATGATCCACCACTAGTTACAGGTGAGCTAGTTATACCTCCAGATATGTTTGGTAAGTATCCTGGGTTGTAACTCCATACTGAATCTCCAGTAAATTTATTGTATATATTCATACTACCAGAATCTGTTCCTATAGCAATATTGTTTCCGAATATGGATGGTGTTCCATTGATTGAACTTCCTGTGTCAACATCCCATTTTTTAAGTCCGTCTCTTGTATCCAATGCATATACACTACCATCTTCTGTTCCTACATATAATGTGGATTGTCTTGCATCAATTGATGGTGATGATGATACTGGTGATTGTGCATTGTATGACCATACATCTGATCCATCTTCTGCATTAATTGCATATACCTGATTATCATCTGAACCTACATAAACTGTTCCATCTGATACTGATGGTGATGATTTTACATCGTCACCTGTGTTGTAAGTCCATTTTACTAAACCAGTGTTTGTATCAATTGCATATACTTTATCATCGTCTGAACCTACATATAATGTATCTCCGTCAATTACTGGTGATGATTCTACAGAATCACCTGTTTTGTATTGCCATGCTACAGAACCGTCAGCTCTGTTAAGTGCATATATGTTACCATCGTCAGATCCAAAGTATACTTTTGATGAATCTACTGCTGGTGAAGATTTAATACTATCTCCAGCTTTGAATTTCCAGTTGTTGTCACCGTTATCTGCATTATTTGAATATAAATATCCATCATCTGAACCTACATATACTGTACCACCGTCTACTGCAGGACTTGATTCTATTGCACCATCAGTTGTATATGTCCATGATTCATTTCCATCTTGTGCATCTAATGCGTATAATGTTCCTTCTTCTGTTCCTAGATATACTTTATCTCCATATAATACAGGTGTTGTATTTACACTGCCATTTACAGGTACTGTCCATGTTTGTGTAGCGAAGGAGGCATCTTGTGGAACATATCCAGTATGTTTTTGATTACCCTGGAACATTGACCAATCAGCTGCCGATAGAGAAGTTATACTTCCCATTAATACACAAAATACTACTAGGCATATTGCTAATTTTTTCATGTGATTTTTCATTTTTCAACCTCCGATTAAATATCTCTGTTAAATCTTAATACTCCTACTATGAAGAATAGTAATGCAAATGCTAATAATACTATTATATCTACAGAAACTGATCCTAATCCAGCTCCTTTTAACATTACTGCTCTTATTGCATCATTAGCATATGTTAAAGGTAGTATGTAAGCAATTTTCTGTAATACCCATGGCATGGTTTCTGTTGGGAAGAAAACACCAGATATGAACATCATAGGCATTGCTATAGGCATTACTATTTGAATATAATCTTCTTGGGTCTTTGCTGTAGCTGAGAACATTATTCCGAATCCTACAAAGCATAATACACATATCAACATTATTAGTAATAATAGTAATATATTTCCTTTAATCATTATACTGAATAATAATGATCCAGCTATTAATAATATTATTGCCTGTATCATTTGACGTAATACTTGGGAAGATATTTTTCCTGCAAGAACTGTAGATACACTTGTTGGTGTCATGAATAAACGAGCTAATTCTCCACGTTCACGTTCACCTGCAATTGAATTACCCATTGTCATCATTGAAGACATGAACATTGTCATTGCAAGTACTCCTGGCAGTAAGTAGTCAATATAGTCTAAATCACCATATATCTTATTTACTTGAAGTTTTATAGCCTGTGTTGAATAAGCTATTGCATTAGTAGATGTATTAGCATTTACTTGTTCTGTTTGTATTTTTTCAGATAATGATGAGAATATTTTCTCAGTTGTTGGAACTAATGACGCTGTCGTTTGTTGGTCTGATGAATCTACATACAGCACCGCGCTACGTGAATTACTGTCTTCGAAATCACTTGAAAGTATAATGGCTGCCTTATATTTACCATCATCAACATCATCTTTTGCATCATCAGGATCCGTTACAATATCCTTAATATCATACGTGTCATCTGATTTTAGTGCGTTGATTGTTTCATCTGTTATTGGTCCGTCTGATTGTTTTACTATGATTACTGGAGTATTATCAACTGTTCCTCCCATACCCCAACCACATAAAGCAATCATCAATATAGGAAATATAAATAAAGAGGCTAACTGCACTTTATGTCTCCATAATGTGAGGAAGTCTTTTTTAATCATCCATTTTATTTTATTAATCTCCATCTTTAATCTCCCTTCGTTTTTTAGCTGTAATGGATACAAATACATCTTCTAATGTAGGGTCGTTTGTTTTTATTGATGCTATATTTCCACCATTACTTAATATAGCTGTTATTACGTGGTTAACAGAAGTTTCAGAACGTTTTAATGAAATATTTAATCTTCCATTACCTATATATTCTGCGTATTTTACTACGTCTAACTCTCGAACAGCATTAATCATTTCCTCTGTGATGTTAGATACTAATACTGTGATTTCCTCGTCTTCATCAGTTAATGATGCTCTTAATTCCTTGATTTCTTCAGCATTTGCATCTTCATCTTCTTCCTCTAAATCTAGGATGATGTTTCTAATTCTTTGATTATTTTCTTCCCTGTTTCTTAATAAATCATCTTTAAGTCCTTGAGGAGTATTGCTTGCAACTACTTTACCAGAGTCTATGATGTTAATGTTATCACATATTTTATCTACTTCATACATGTCGTGTGAACATAAGATAATTGTGTGTCCTTGATCATTTAAGTCTATCATTAAGTCCCATAATACTCTTTTAGTGGTTGGGTCTAAACCTACTGTAGGTTCATCTAAAAAGAGTAAATCTGGATTATGTATTAAACTTGCAGCAACTGATGTTTTTTGTTGCATTCCACCAGATAAATGTTTTATGTATTTATCCTGAGCATATTTAATATCAACTAATTCAAGTAAATCATCAATCTTCTGTTCTTTAGTTTTTTGATCAACATTATAGAAATCTGCACATAATTCAACATTTTCCCGTACTGTTAAATCATCGTATAAGCTTACCTTTTGAGGTACCATTCCTATTTTTTCTCGAACTTTATCAGGTTGAGTTGTAATATCAAAGCCAGCTACTTTTGCTTCACCGCTGGTTTTAGGAATAAGACATGTTAACATTTTTATTGAGGTTGTTTTACCTGCACCATTTGGTCCAAGTATTCCACCAATAGTTTTATTTTCAATGAATAGATTAAGATTATCTACTGCTTTAAAATTGTTATCATAGACTTTTACCAAGTCATGAGTTTCAATAGCATATTTCATCTATTCACCTCCTGTTTTAGTAAATATTTTATCATTAAATATCATATCATCAATAAATGAGATTATCTTTGCGTTTTCAGGTCTTTCTTTAATGAATTGTTTAATTGAATTCAATGTTAGAACACCTTCATCAGTAATTTCATACATTTTAACTTTATGATTTCCATTAAGTTCCTCAGAACTTTTTATTAGACCATCATTTTCTAATGAATGTAATAATGGGTATATGGTACTACTATGTATAACTTTCTCACCAGGTACTGTTACAGCAGCTTCATTGATAACGTTCATTATACCGTATCCATGTATTTTTTTCTGACTGATTAACCATAGTAAAAAAATATTACGTGCACCTCTTAATAGTGAATTAAGAAATTTAGTGTTAATGATATCAGTCTGCGCTGATTCATGTTCCTTGTTTTCTGTATCCACTAAGTCACCTCCATATTACTGAAAAAAATTTAACTTTCGTTAATTAAAATAATAATTTTCAATTTAAGTACAATATCTTATATATAATAAATATTATATATAATTTTTCTGAAATAACAAAAATATTATATAAAAAAAAGAATACCTATAAAAAAAATAAATACTTAAAAACCACGATAACTCCCGAATAAAGTGTTAAAACATAAAATATATTAAAATACTTATAAATAAAAAAATAAAAAAATATCTAGAAATGAAAGGATAATAACAATATGACAAATGAAGTATACTTAATTGATGTAACAAACAAATCCGAGGACAATATACCACAAAAAATACAGACATTATACGAAACAACACAGTTCAACGATAGAATCCAAAAAAATGACAATATAGCAATAAAAACACAATTCATTGAATCACGTGATACAACATACATCAAACCAGAATATATAGAACCTATTATAGAATCAATAAAAGAAAAGGAAGCATCACCCTTTTTAACTGATACTAACACACTATTCAATGGAAAACGAAGTAATACCGATAAACATTTAGAAGCAGCAAACGAAAAGGGTTTTTTTGATTTAAACATTCCATTAATTATAGCTAACAATACACCAGCCGATGAAATAGAAGTAAAAATCAGTAAAGCAGTATTTGATAAAGTCAAAGTAGCAAAAGAAATATATGACAGTGATGCAATGATTGTAATATCCCACATAACAGGGCATACATTAACCGGATATAGTGGAGCAATAAAAAATACAGGTTCAGGGTGTGCAACAAGAAATGGTAAAATAGAACAACATAAACTAGCAGCACCCTTCATATCAAGAATAGCATGCCTAGCATGTAATGTATGTATTGACTTATGCCCGGAAGAAGCCATAACAGTCGACTCAATTGCACATATTGACTATGATAAATGCATAGGATGTAATAATTGTATAAGTGACTGTCCGACAGATGCAATTAAACTAAACAAAATAAAATCAGAGGAATACATGAAAGCAGTGACCGAATACGCATATGGAGCAATAGAAAATAAAAAAGACAAAACATTATACATAAACATTTTACTTAACATTAATCCAGACAGTGATTGTAACTCCTATGACCAGAATCCAATCGTTGATGACATAGGAATTCTGGCAAGTTATAATCCTGTAGCAATAGATCAGGCAAGTTATGATTTGATAAACAAACAAGAAGGAAATGAAAACTCAATGCTTAAAAATAATCATGACCCTGAAAAAGATAAATTTAAGGGATTATGGCGTAATATTGACTCCTATTTCCAATTTGATTATGGTGATGAAATAGGATTAGGAAGTAAAAAATATAACTTAATCAAAATATAAAGAGGATACTATGAAAGAAATAGACGAAATCAACAAAAAATTAGAGGAACATAATTATATCTCTAATGATCAAATTAATACAACATTATTTTTAGCATTTAAACTAAAAAAACCAATACTCATAGAAGGACCACCAGGAACCGGTAAAACAGAACTAGCAAAAACAATAGCAGATAGTTTTGATAGAGATTTCTTTAGAATTCAATGCTATGAAGGAATTACCTTTGAGCAAGTTGTAGGAGAGTGGAATTATCAGAAACAATTATTATATCTAGAACTAGCTAGAGAGAATAAAGAAGACATGACAATATTTTCTGATGAATTCTTCATACAAAGACCATTACTAACCGCATTTAGTAATGATAAACCATCAGTACTGTTAATAGATGAAATTGATAAAGCTGATGAAGAACTAGAAAGCTTCCTATTACAGGCTCTAGGAGAACAACAAATTACTGTAAATGATTTAGATACCTTTGATTTACAGAATGATTTAATAGTTGTACTTACTTCAAATGCACAGCGTACATTACTTGATGAAACTAAGGACAGATGTCTTTACTTATATATTGATTATCCAGATTATGATCGTGAGGTAAATATTATTAATAAACGAGTTCCGTTAGCAGAACCTAACCTCATCAATGATGTTGTGGAAAAAACACAAAAAATAAGGAAGTTAGATTTGTCAAAAAAGCCATCCATAAGAGCAACAGTTGATTGGGTTAGATCATTAATTGCATTAAACGAAATCCCACCGACACGTGAGGCTCTTGAAAATACGTTGAATGTTATTGCAAAAAATGAGGATGATAAAGAAAAAATTATCAATGAAGTTCTTAATAAACTTTAATTCCTCTTAATCTTCTTTTAATATATGAATTACTTCAATGATAGAATTGATAGTATAATCAGATGATTTTATTAAGGAATCGGGTACAGTTTCACCCTGTTCTAATGTAAGTATTCCACAGTTTGCTTGTTTTATTGCTAGTTGATCATTTGTATTGTTACCCACCATGTATACATAGTTTCCATTTTTTTGTAACATTTCAACTATTTCCTGTTTACCCCTCATGTCCCTTGTATCAAATATATTACTTTGAGGTATGTTTAAAATAGAGGCTATCTTACTTAGTGATTGTTTATTATCACCAGATACTATGTAAATATTCAGGCCTAATTTATTTATGTAATCTATGACATTTCTTGTATCTTTAAAAAACATTCCTCCTGCAGTATATACATAATCAATTCTACCTTTTTTCATGTCAATAATCAGTGCAGACCCGCTACAGATTTCAATATTATACTTATCGATTAATGATTTTGCAGACGTTTTAATATCCTCTATTGATGATTTATCATTACACACTGCATTAATCACATCATTCTTGGAGAATCTTTCATGTGAATAACTTATCTCAAATTGTGTTGGATGTTCTTTTAAAAAATCATGTATTGTTCCATGTTCTTTTATTATTTCAGGAGTTGGTGTTTGTATTACAACTATAATTCTATCATTTTTTTGATTAGTGATACCTATAGTATTTGTTTCAAAAAGAATTTTTTTAGTGGACATATCAAGTAGTGCTGTTACTCGTTCTAGTATTGTACCAGCATTATCAAAAACTATTGATTTCATTAATGTTTCACCGAAAGAATTAATATGATTAAATTTTTATAAAATAGTATTTGAAAAGAGATAAAAAAGAGAAGCATTATAAGTTAGATGCTTCTTCTCCTTCAATGTAGAATAATTTTTCATATAAGAATACTTTTTGTGGACAGACTCTTTCACATCTTAAACAAGCACTTCCATTACAGAAGTCAGAACGAATAGTTGCTACACCATCATTCATTGTTAAAGCATCCTCTGGACATTCTTCTACACATGCACCACAGTTTACACAGCCTTCAACTTTATTTTCTAGTTTTGTACCTACTTCTTCAATAATAGATAATCCATTTACACCTAAATCAGGTATATCACTTTCAAATATTCTGTGTATTTCAGGGTCTTCTTCTAATTCAGGGAGATTACCATATCCATAGGTTTCTAGCCATTCATCATATTTCCATAATGGCATGTTTTGTTCACATACAGCTAATTCCAGACCATATATTTTTTCAAAAATTTCTGAAGTAGCTAATGTAATATGGTTACCTCTCATGTTATCTGCAATTTCTTGTAATTCTTGTAGTAAATCAGGGTTTTCAACAATATCTCTTGCCATTGCTAGAGAAGTGTTACCTATCTGATATATATCCCATGAACAAGCTGGAATCTGACCCACTGTTAATGATTTAAGAGGGTCTACATAAAATCCAGAAGCTCCTGCCATGTATACTCCATCAATATCTTCTAAGTCTATACCTGCTTCTACACATAAAGTTATATGTGCTGCTCTGAATGCACCTAATGCTTTACCTATTTCTGTTAAATCTTTTTCTGATAAGTATACATCATCCTGTAAGTTAATTTTTTCATCTGGTGTATTTATCTTAGGTATTGATATTACACCCTGTTCTGTACCAACACTGTATGCTGCTATTACACCAGTACCAGTAATACCTCTTGCTTTTGTGTCTGTTTTTCCTGGTTCTACTACTTCACCAGTTTTAACATTGATTAAATCACAATCTTCTACTTTTAAGTCATTGTTTAGTACTTCATTTCTCCAATCGTCACCCTCAGGTATAACGTCAGATATTGCTCCTGGAGAAGCTAGCATACCACATTCAATTGCTTGACCTTCCATTGCTGGTCCTGCTGCAGCTGAGCATGAGTATATTTCACCATCAATTACTAATGCGATTTCTGCGTTTGTACCAAAGTCTGATACTAGGTATATACCTTCTTTGTTTATAACGTCAGATTTCACAAGCATTGCTAATGCGTCTGCTCCTATTTCGTGTTTAATTGCTGGTGGTATGTATACATCTGCATCAGGATTTATGTCTAAACCAATATCTCCTGGTTTTATTGTTTGTGCATTTCTTTTTGGAGGTGTTATATGCATTCTTTCTACTGCATTGGTTCCCCAAAATGCTAAATCTCTTATTTCAATGTCTTGGAATAATGATAATTGTATAGGGTTTCCACATACTGCAAATCTTACAATTTTTGATTTGTCCACTCCTAAATTATCAACTACTTTATTTACAGCTTCCATAATTAATTGGTGTGCTTGTTCTCTTCCAACATTTACTGCAAAGTGTAAGTGATCCATTACATTTGCACCTGGAATTGGGTGTCTTAATGTAACTGTTGTTGATATAGTACTGTTATCTGAAATATCTATTGCTTGGGCTCTGATACCACTAGTACCTATATCCATTGCTATAGCATATTCTACCATATTATCATCCTCTCTTTATACATTTTTAAATTATATAGAAAATAGTTTCATTTTAATGTAACTTTTTCTACCTTATTTAAAATATAGTATTTTGTAGAATATAAATATAGCTAGAATTTTTTAAAGTAATCTCTAAAATTATAGATAATAACGGGATTATAGATTAAAATAAGATAGTATGTTACTAAAAGAGAGTAGAATTAGTAGTTATTTATAAAAAAAAAGCTTTATTAAGTATTAAAAAATTAAAAAAAAGAAATAAGAAGAAAAATATTATTTCCTCTTATTTTCCCATGAAATTATTTAAAATGTTATGGTAGAATATCTAAAGTATCTAGGAGTATGCAGCTACATATTCTCCAACAATGTCAGAGTATTCTTTTCTGATATCTTCCCAAGTTTTACCTTCATCTACAATTGCATCTGCAATTTTTGGTACGTGGTATGCTTCTACACCGTAGAAAGTTTGTGGACTTTCTTCTACGAAGTCACGACGTACAGCTCCTCCACCACATCCAACAGGTGTGTCTATACCTGCTTCTTGTAATGCAGCTACAATTTTTGAGAATTCTGTCATGGTTGTTGTCATTAAAGCTGTTGCTGTCATGAGAACTGGTTTGTTTTCTTTTGCTTGTTTTACAACTTCTGTTGTAGGTACGTCACGACCAAGGTCTATTGCATCGTAACCGTTAGCGTTTAAGAACATAACAATTAGGTTTTTACCAATATCGTGTGGGTCTCCTTCTACAGCAAATGTCATTACAGGTGCTTTTGTATCGGATTTGTGTCCTAATTTTTTCTCACAAAGAGCTACACCAGACATCATTGCGTCACCAGCAAGCATTAAATCAGGTAAGAAGAATTCACCTTTAGTATATAATGCACTTACACCATCCATACCTTTCATTAAAGCATTGTTAATAAGGTCTATTGGATCTGCATCTGCATCTAAAGCTTCTTGAACTTTAGCATCACATGCATCTTTGTCACCGTATAGTACGGTTAATGCTAATTCTCTTTTAATTCCTTCTTCTGAAGGTAAGATTTCTGCAACTTCTGGGTCATCTTCAGGTTTGAGAGCTGGACCTTCTATTTTTACGTTGTATCTTACTGCGATATCTTCGTATCCGTTGTCTCCTCCGAATACTTCTTCATCATATTTTGCTAATGGACTTTCAGACATGTTAATACACTTCCTATTTTTTTATAATTATAACTCATATTGTGATGGGTCGTGTTCTTTTACTTTTCTACTGTATCGTTTGATACATGCTTTTGCAAATTTATCTTTGTCTTCAGGTAGTTGTTCTATGGTTTTTTGTGCGGAGTCAAGGCTATCTCTTTCAAATCTTGTTAAGTATAATTTTTTAGCGTCAACTGCTTCGTTGATTATTGAGATTCCTTCTAATCCTGCTGCACGTGCTCTGAGGTATATATCTTCTCCTTCAGCTACGATAGCTTCACCTATTCTGTATGCATTATCATATGCAAGAACGAGTGCTTGTGGATCTCGGTATTTATCTGCTAATGTGTACATATCTCTTAATTCTTCTGCTTTGTTTATTTTTGTTGCAGTGTTCATTAATGCACATTCGTAACCTAATGATTGTAACCATACACCAGTTGTTGGTCCACCCATTTCTTCTCTGTTGTATACAGATTCGTTACTCCAACAATCTACTACTGCACATGCTAAGTTACCCATTAAATCTGAGTGAGCACAGGTTGCGTTTTTACCTTCTGCACAGATAGGTACTCCTGCTACAGCTTTTACTATAGGGTTTTCGTATCCACAGTCTTTTAGTGGTCCTACTGCTCCAGCTTCAACTGCTACTAAACTTCTTGCTCCAGATATTGCTCTTGCTACTGCAGCTAGTGTGTGTGATACGTTTTTACTGGTTAATCCACCAGCAAGGAACATTGCAGTGTTTGCTTGTGCACAGTCTGTATCTCCACCAGGTACACAGTAACTGTATTTACTTGCTATATCTGAAATTTTTGTCCACATGTATTCCATATCTATGGAACCTAATAATCCTATACCGTATAATATTGCACGGATATCTCCTCTTGATATACCGTAATCTGATACTACTTTACCACCAATAGTTTCTACACATAGGATTGATGCACCGTTTTCTGCACATGCTTCGAATGATTCATCCATTGCTACGTCAAAGTCAGATCCTCTGAGTCCACCCATATCTTCCTCACGAATATCTGCTACAGTAGACATTAAGGATGCTTTTGCTCCATATTTGTCATGGAATTGTTCTAATTGTTCAACTTGTATAGCTGTTGTTTTTTCAGATATTTCTCGGCTTTTTGTTTGTTGAGCTACGTGTTCTTGTTCTATCTGAAGTGTTGGTAATCCAATAGCTGCTGCACGGTCACAAGCGGAGAATGCTATGTTTTTTGTTGTTGCTACCATTCCTTCAACACTTGTTTCTGATCCTTCAGCTGGTGCTACTTTAATGTTAGGAACTACTTCTCCTACACCTAATTTAACATCAAATCCATATTCTACAGGATGTGCTGCTTTTCCAAATACTAAATCATCTGCTGATTTGTTTTCCATTTTTGTAAAACGTTTTGTTACCATATATTTCACCAATTATATAAATCATATAAATTGTCTTATACCCACATGAATATTTTAAATGTATTTCAAAATATTAAGATAATTAAATCTTGAGATTTTTATGTACTACCTTAATACTTACAGTTAATACATATAGTATATCTAAATATAAAAAGGTTTTAATAGACATCAAATTATCTAAAACATAGCATATGTACGTATTTTAGAATCGATAATTCATATAATTAAGAATATTCCTAATTAACTGTTCTGTTCAGTTTTTTTAAAAATGAATTATTATTTAAATGTATTACCTTAAATAAGGATAGTAGAAAGTAATACAAATATACTTTATATTAATATAATTTAGTTTAAAATATTTTTTAGAAATATTGCAAAATAAGATTATTATTATAAAAAGTAAAACAATATTAAGAAAATAGTGAAAAATGGAAAAAAATGGGAAAGAGATGATAATTAGGAATATGCTGCCACATATTCTCCTACAATATCAGCATATTCATTTCTGATATCTTCCCATGTTTTACCATCGTCTACAATTGCATCTGCAATCTTTGGTACGTGGTATGCTTCTACACCATAGAACGTTTGTGGACTTTCTTCTACAAAGTCACGACGTACAGCTCCTCCACCACAACCTATAGGTGTGTCAATTCCTGCTTCTTGTAATGCAGCTACAATTTTACCAAATGCTGTCATGGTTGTTGTCATTAAAGCTGTTGCAGTTATTAGTACAGGTTTGTTTTCTTCTGCTGCTTTTACAACATCAGGTGTAGGTACGTCACGACCAAGGTCTACGGCATTGTAACCATTTGCGTTTAAGAACATAACAATTAAGTTTTTACCAATGTCGTGAGGGTCTCCTTCTACTGCACAACAACATACTGTTGCTTTAGAATCTGCTTTGTGTCCTAGTTTTTTCTCACAGATTGCTACACCAGACATCATTGCGTCACCAGCAAGCATTAAATCAGGTAAGAAGAATTCACCTTTAGTATATAATGCACTTACACCATCCATACCTTTCATTAAAGCATTGTTAATAAGATCTATTGGATCTGCACCATCTTCCAGAGCTTTTTCTGTGTCTGCATCACATTTATCTTTATCACCATACAATACATCTAGAGCTAATGTTCTCTGTGTACCTTCTTCCTTAGGTAAAATTTCAATTACCTCTGGGTCATCCTCAGGCTTAAGAGCAGGACCTTCAATTTTTACATTATATCTGATTGCGATTTTTTCGTAATCATCTAACTTATTCATATATTCAATTAATCTATCTACCATCCTAGACATCTCCTTAATAATTCTATTTGATTATAATTCGTATTGTGAAGGGTCATGTTCTTTAACCTTTCTACCATAACGTTTAATGCATGTTTTTATGAATTTGTCTTTATCTTCTGGTAATTGTTCAATAGTTTTCTGTGCTGAATCTAAAGTATCTCTTTCGAATCTAGTTAATAAGATACGATTTTGATCAACTGCTTCATTTATTAAATCAATACCCTTAAGTGCTGCTGCACGAGATCTAAGATATATATCTTCTCCTTCAGCCACTATAGCTTCACCTATCTTATATGCATTATCATATGCTAAAACTATACCTTGTGGATCTCTATATTTGTCTGCTAATACATATGTATCTCTTAGTGCTTTTGCAGTACCTATTTGGGTTGCGGTGTTCATTAAAGCACATTCAAAACCTAATGACTGTAACCATACACCAGGAGTTGGTCCGCCCATTTCTTCTCTGTTATATACAGATTCATTACTCCAACAATCAACCACACCACAGGTTAAGTTACCCATTAAATCTGAGTGAGCACATGTAGCATTTTTACCTTCTGCACATACTGGAACACCACTAATAGCTTTTACTATAGGATTTTCATACCCACAATCCTTAGTTGGTCCAGTTGCACCACATTCAACTGCTACTAGACTTCTTGCTCCTGCAATTGCTCTTGCTACTGCAGCTAATGTATGTGATACGTTTTTACTGGTTAATCCACCAGCAAGGAACATTGCAGTGTTTGCCTGTGCACAGTCTGTGTCTCCACCAGGTACACAATGGCTTTGTTTACTAGCTACTTTCACAATTTTTGGCCACATATATGCCATGTCAATAGAACCAAGTACACCTATTCCATATAATATTGCACGGATATCTCCTCTTGATATACCATAATCTGATACTACTTTACCACCAATGGTTTCTATACATAGAATTGATGCACCATTTTCCGCACATGCTTCAAAGGATTCATCCATCATTACATCAAAGTCAGATCCTCTGAGTCCACCCATATCTTCCTCACGAATATCTGCTATGGTAGACATTAATGAGACATTAGTTCCATATTTATCATGCATTTCCTCAAGCTGTTCCATCTGTACAGCAGTTGTTTTTTCAGATATTTCACGACTCTTTGTCTGTTGAGCTACATGTTCTTGTTCTATTTGAACTGTTGGTAATCCAATAGCTGCTGCACGGTCACAAGCTGCAAATGCAATATTTTTACATGTTGCTACCATTCCATCTACAGTTGACTCTGATCCTTCAGCTGGTGCTACTTTAATGTTAGGAACTACTTCTCCTACACCTAATTTAACACCAATCCCATATTCTACAGGATGTGCTGCTTTTCCAAATATTAAGTCATCAGCAGATTCATTTTCCATTTTTGTAAAACGTTTCACTGTCATTATTTCACCAATTAAAAATTTTAATATACCCACATAATATAATAAAAAAGTATTAATTAATTGAAAAAAGATAAGTAATAATTTAATACTTCTACATAATACTTATGATTAATTTTATATAAATATATTACTTTATAAAAAAATCATTAAACTGAATATAAACAAATAAATAGAACTAAGAAAGAATAAAAACATGTTTAAGACAATTTTAAAATAATGAGAATAAGTCAATAAATATAAACTCTGTTGATAAAAAGTAATACTCCATGTATTAACTAAAAACATAATTATTCATAATAGGTAATACTTTTTTAGCATTATAAATTCAAAATTAAAAAATAATATAATCAAAAATAAGCAATATAAAAAAAGAAAAAAGGAAAGAATAGCTTCATACTTAGGCGTATGCTGCTACGTATTCTCCTACGATGTCATCATATTCTTTTCTGATGTCTTCCCATGTTTTACCATCATCTACAATTGCATCTGCAATTTTTGGTACGTGGTATGCTTCTACACCATAGAATGTTTGTGGACTTTCTTCTACGAAGTCACGACGTACTGCTCCTCCACCACATCCGATAGGTGTGTCAATTCCTGCTTCTTGCATTAATGCTACAATTTTACCAAATGCTGTCATGGTTGTTGTCATTAAAGCTGTTGCTGTTATTAGTACAGGTTTGTTTTCTTCTGCTGCTTTTACAACATCTGCATTAGGTACGTCACGACCAAGGTCTACTGCGTTGTAACCATTTGCGTTTAAGAACATAACAATTAGGTTTTTACCAATGTCGTGAGGGTCTCCTTCTACTGCACAACAACATACTGTTGCTTTGGTATCTGCTTTGTGTCCTAGTTTTTTCTCACAAATGTCTACTCCAGACATCATTGCGTCACCAGCAAGCATTAAATCAGGTAAGAAGTATTCACCTTTAGTATATAATGCACTTACACTGTCCATACCTTTCATTAAAGAATTGTTAATAAGATCTATTGGTTCTTCACCAGATTCTAGAGCTTTTTCTGTGTCTGCGTCACATTTATCTTTGTCACCGTATAATACATCTAAAGCTAATGTTCTTTTTATTCCATCTTTTGGTAATATTTCAACTACTTCTGGGTCGTCTTCAGGTTTGAGAGCTGGACCTTCTATTTTTACGTTGTATCTGATTGCGATTTTTTCGTAATCGTCAAATTTATCATAATATTTTTCTAAAGGGCTTGCCATTTGTACACACATCCTGTTATAATTAATTCCTAATAATATCCTTTTATTACACTAAACCAACACTTATAATTCGTATTGTGATGGGTCGTGTTCTTTTACTTTTCTTCCGTATCTTTTGATACATGTTTTTACGAATTTATCAGTGTCATCTGGTAATTGTTCGTATGTTTTCATTGTAGAGTCAAGTGTATCTCTTTCGAATCTTGTTAATAAGATACGTTTTTGATCTACTGCTTCATTAATTAATTCCATTGCTTTGATTGCTGCTGCACGTGCTCTGAGATAAATGTTTTCTCCTTCTGCTGTAATTGCTTCACCGATTTTGTATGCGTTATCGTAAGCAAGAATTACACCTTGAGGGTCTCGGTATTTATCTGCTAATACGTATGTGTCTCTTAGTTCTTTTGCTGTTCCTATTTGGGTTGCGGTGTTCATTAATGCACATTCGTAACCTAAGGATTGTAACCATACACCAGGAGTTGGTCCACCCATTTCTTCTCTGTTATATACAGATTCGTTACTCCATACATCACATACTGCTGCTGTTAAGTTACCCATTAAGTCTGAGTGAGCACAGGTTGCGTTTTTACCTTCTGCACAAATTGGTACAGATGCGATTGATTTTACGATTGGGTTTTCATATCCACAGTCTTTTGTAGGTCCTGTTGCACCACATTCAACTGCTACTAAACTTCTTGCTCCTGCAATTGCTCTTGCTACTGCTGCAATTGTGTGTGATACGTTTTTACTGGTTAATCCACCTGCAAGGAACATTGCAGTGTTTGCTTGTGCACAGTCTGTATCTCCACCAGGGGTGATGTTGTTTCTTTTTGCTATGTCTACTATTTTTGTCCACATGTATTCCATATCTATGGAACCAAGTACTCCTATACCGTATAGTATAGCTCTTGCATCTCCTCTTGATATACCGTAGTCTGATACTACTTTACCACCTATGGTTTCTACACATAACATGGATGCTCCGTTTTCTGCACATGCTTCGAATGATTCATCCATTGCTACGTCTAAGTCAGATCCTCTTAATCCGTTTTCTTCTTCTCTCATATCTGCAACTGTTGACATTAATGATACTTTTGTACCGTATTTGTCGTGTAGTTGTTCTAATTGTTCCCATTGTACAGCTGTTGTTTTTGCTGATGCTTCTTTACTAATGGATTGTTGTTGTACGTGTTCCTGTTCTATCTGAATTGCTGGTAATCCGATAGCTGCTGCACGGTCACAAGCTGCAAATGCAATATTTTTACATGTTGCTACTAATCCATCAATACTTGTTTCTGATCCTTCAGCTGGTGCTACTTTAATGTTAGGAACTACTTCTCCTCCACCCATAACTTGGTCTAATCCCATTTTAACTGGGTGTTTAGTTTGTCCGAATACCATTTCATCTGCTGATTCGTTTTCCATTTTTGTAAAATATTTTCTTGACATATAATTTCACCACTTAAAATTGTTGTTAATCTTATACCCACATAGTTATTACTATAGCCCTTTTAGGTATATAATATATACCCCTATTTTATTACTAAATACTTGAAATTTAGTAAAGTAATATTTAATTTTATGATTTTATTAATTATTTTTAAAATATTATAAAGCAAAATATATGAATATTTTAATTATAATTAACGTAAATAACTCTTTTTAGGGATAAATATAGTATATATTTAATCATTTAGAAAAATAACGTTATACTAGTTTTTTAATTAGGCTAATTCTTTCAAATAATATAAATTAGTATTATTTTAATACAGGTATTTTATAGAAAATATTACACATCATGTAATACTTTTTTTTAAATCAATAGAACTAATGCACCATTTGGATAACGTTGATAATATTTATAAATATAAAAAAGATATATTAAATTATAAAAAGTAAAAAATACTTTGAGATGATTAGATGACTAAAGAACCAGAAGAAGTACTTCAAGAAGTAATTGACACTATCAACCCACTAAGAGGCGTATTAAATGTAGGTGTCTTAAACGATGATGTACGAAAAAATATTCTAAAAATAGAAATGGATAAAGCAGGAGAATTAATACCTGTAATTAACATGGGAGTTAATGAATGTCTTAATAGAGATTATACAGTAGCAATAATCAAAAATGCATCATTCAGACCACCTCCAACAGCAACAGTACAATTAGTAGATAACAAAGGACACATACTCGGAGAAGAAATTGTTAGTAAAGAACAGAGAGAGAAGTATAAAAATGATAAATCAGCAAACATGATTAACCCAGACTTTGTACTACTTAAAGATCAGAAAGATATTGAAAACGATTTAAAACAAGAGAATCTTGAAAAAAACCCTACTAAACAAGCATTCGTTTTACCACCAGTGCAATTTATTGAAGTGGAAGAACTTGAAGATACTTGCGATGTAGTTTCTAGTAGTCCTGATCCTCTAGCAGATGTATATCTTAAAAATTATTTCAACTTCGAAGATGATCCAAAACTAGCATCAATTCTTGTAGGATTTAATGTCAAAAAAGATGATGAGTAATTGAATCCTACCCTATTTTTTTTATTAAAAATTTATTAATCACATATATATCGTTTTATTAATATTTTCTATTTTTACCTTACTTAGAGAAATAATCAAAGAAGTAATTCAATAAATTAATTTTAAAGAAGTAACTTTTAATATAATTTAAAATATTCTATAATTAAAATAATATAGATGAAAACGATAAATTCTTTTTGATAATAAATAATAAGATTAGAATAATTGATTACAAATTAAAAAAAAAAAATACTGCTAATAAAAAAAGATTAAATTTAAAAAAAAAAGATGATAAGTAGTTAAACTACTTATTGATAAAATTCATCTCTTGCTTCTACAAATGCTTTTAAGTTAGCTAAAGGTGATTTAGGTGCAATACCACAACTTGGTGCTAATACGTTTGTACCTCTTTCTAATGCTTGTGTTACTTCAGCTTTTACATCTGCAGGGGTTTTACTGAATAATGTTTGACTTGTTGATATGTTACCAACCATTACAGTATCTGCATCAATATCTGCTCTTAATTCTTGAGCTTCTTCCATGTTTACTGCTTCTTCTACAGATATTCCGTTGAATCCACAATCTAACATGTCTTCAAGAATAGGTCTTGAGTTACCACAAATGTGGAGAATACTTTCCATTTCCATTTCAGCAGATAAGTCTTCTAATGCAGGTTGTGCAAATTCACTGAAATCATTAGGGTCTAATAATTCTGGTGAAGATGTTGGGTCTGCTACACAAATTACGTCTACTCCACTTTCATTGAAAGCATCAACTAATTCGATTTGTGCTTCTAATGCAACATCTACTGCATCTTCTACTACGAAACTGTCTGTTTTTAACATTTTTACTAAATCTTCTACACCTAATAAGTGACCGGTTAATGTGAAAGGACCAGCCATACCTACTACTACAGGTACATCAGGGTATTCATTTTTTAATATTTCAATTGATTTTAATATAACAGGTAATCTACCATTGTTTACAAAATCATCAGGTACTTCTAAATCGTCTGGGTCATCTATTGGAGCGTTTGATCTTAATGTAGGAGTGTTTTCCATGTCACCTAAATCTACTTCACAACCGAATGCTTCTGCTTCAGCTGTTAAATCGAAAGGTATTCTAGCACATTCTAATCCAACTTGCTCGTGTAATGAAACACCTAATTTTGCCATTTGTTCTGCATCTTTGTGTGCATCTGGCCATGTTACACCTGCTGCTGGGAATGCTTCTTCAACTGCTGCTGCAGTTGCACTTATTGCTGGTACTTTTTCTACTTCTTCACCGTTTAATGCTGCTTTTAAATTTTCTATAAGATCCATGTGTTCACCTTTTATAATATATATATTATATGAGTTTAAAACTCAGTTATTTTTTAATGTTAAACATTATTATTGTTAAATGTTTCAATTAATTAACAAGTTTGCACTAGTTATACATTAAAAAAGATCAATGTTAAAAATAGTTTATATGTGAGTATAAGACTATTTACATTAATTGCATATTATTTTTTCACAAGCACAATCTTGTTATTAGTATAATATATAACTTTTAGTCTTTATAAACTTGACCCAATTATTTTAAAAAAATAAAGCTCAATAATACAGTACAGTACAATTAACATTATCATATAATTTAACAAGAATATAATTATTCAATAAAAATATACACAAAGAAATGAAATTAATATATTAAATTATATTAATTTAGTCAACTAGATATATTAAACATATAAAGATAGAACATTTCATTAATTTACTAAAGGTGAACACATGAAAATAATAGATAAAGTCAACTCAATAAAAAATCAAGAACTAACAGCAACAGAGAACCTAGAACAGATGTATAATGTTATCGAAGAAAAAAATGATGATATCAATGCATTTGTAGAAACAGACTTACCACGAGCACAGAAAGTTGCAGAAGATATTGATAAAAGAATAAAAAATGGTGAAGAAACAGGAAAATTAGCAGGACTAGTAATTGGTATTAAAAGTAATATAAACGTAGAAGATTATATAATTTCCGCAGCATCACCAACACTAAAAGATTATATTGGAAGTTACAATGCAACAGTAATTAATAAGATACAAGAAGAAGATGGAGTAATCATTGGATTAACAAACATGGACGAATTTGCAGCAGGAAGTTCTACAGAAACATCAATGTATGGACCTACAGATAACCCATCAGCACCAGGACATATACCGGGAGGTTCCAGTGGAGGATCAGCAGCAGCAATAGCATCTGGAATGTGTGATATAGCATTAGGTTCAGATACTGGTGGTTCAATAAGAAACCCTGCATCACACTGTGGAGTAATCGGATTTAAACCAACATATGGACTGGTATCTAGACAAGGATTACTTGACCTTGCAATGAGTCTCGACCAAATAGGACCACTAGCAAAAGACGTTACTGGAATTGCATTAATATTAGATGTTATAACAGGATATGACCCATACGACCCAACAACAATGAAAAAAGAAACCCCTGAATTCCTACCATATGCAAGTAACACATCCCTAGACGACATGACAGTGGGTGTTGTAAAAGAATTCATGGATGTTACCGATGATAAAATAAATAACAAAATAAACCAATCAATAGACACATTATCAAATCTAGGAGCAGAAATCAAAGAATTAACATTTGAAGACATAACACTTGGACTTCCAACATATTACTTAATAAACTATGTGGAATTCTTCTCAGCAACTAGAAAATATGACGGACGTAAATATGGAGAAAGAATTGAAGAAGTATGTGGACCAGAAGTATCCCGTAGAATTCAGATTGGTTCATACATAAGTCAAAAAGAATTCAGTGGTAAATACTATAAAAAAGCATTACAAGCAAGATCACTCATACGTAATGACTTCAATGACCTACTAGATAATGTGGATATAATTGCAGGCCCAACTGTACCAAAATTACCTCATAAAATTGGTGACCAATTAGACCCAATGGACATGTATGCATATGATGTACTAACTGTACTAGCAAACATTACAGGTATACCTGCAGGTAGTATGAAAGCAGGATTAGTAGATGATATACCAGTAGGAATACAACTACAAGCAAAACCAGAAGAAGATTATAAAGTTATAAAAACAATGAGTGCTCTTGAAAATAATTAATTATAAATAGTACACTTTTAGTAAAAATCATGTGATGGGAAAATAAGATAATTAGAATAATAATTAGATTATTCAATTACTTATCCTACTCCTTTTTTTATAGAATTAAATTAAATATCCACCAAAATATAATTTTATCTTATAAAATAATAGAACTATTTCTAAAAAAAAATATTATGAAAAAAAGTGGAATATGTGAGGGGTTTAGTTATATTACTTAATCAAATAATCCACGTTTAACAGTTTTAACTTCACCATTTTTATTTAATATGAAACTTTTAAGATATTCCCCATCATTAGTTTCAGGATAATCACTACGGAAATGAGCACCTCTACTCTCCTTTCTAAGAAGAGCTGATTGAATAATTAACCTTGCAAGTTTTATCATGCTTTTAATTTCAAGTGCTACAATAATATCCTCATTAAATTCAGGAATCTCTGAAACTTTCATATCATTAGCTTTTTTGTCAATCTCATCAAGTTTTGTCTGTGCTGTTTTTAGACCCTCCTCATCTCTGACAATAGCAACATACTTCCACATAACATCCTGTATCTCCTTTTTAAGATCCATTGGCCTGTATGTTCCATCACCATATAATGAGTTTATTCTTGAAATTTCTTCTTTAATTTCATCTTCATCAGGGTCTGCAAATTCTGTCTGTTTTGCTTGTTCAGATGATTTAAGTCCTGCAGCATTACCAAATACCTGTGTATCTGCTAGTGCATTACCCCCTAATCTATTTGCTCCATGGACACCAGAAGTTGATTCACCAGCTGCATATAATCCTTTGATGTTTGTTTCACAGTCAGTGTTAATTCTGATTCCGCCCATGAAATGATGAGCTGTTGGTGCTACTACCATTGGCTCTTTAGTTATGTCTACTCCAATATCTTTGAATTGTCTTACCATGGTTCTTAGTTTAGTATTTACTTGTTCATCAGGTAAATGTGTAACTGATAAGTATACTCCACCATTGTCAGTTCCACGGCCTTCCTGTATTTCCGTGTATATTGCTCTTGCTACAATATCCCTTGTTGCAAGTTCCTGACGTGGATCATAGTTAATCATAAAACGTTCATTATTCTTGTTTAAAAGATATCCTCCTTCACCACGTACTGCTTCTGTTATTAGCACACCTCTTCTTGATTTTGGTGATAACATTCCTGTTGGATGGAATTGTACCATTTCCATATCCATCACATCAGCACCTGCCTCATATGCCATTACTATTCCATCACCAGTTTTTTGCACGGCATTTGAGGTTACAGGATATAACCATCCACATCCACCTGCAGCTATTACAGTAGCTTTTGAATGATATATTACAATTGAACTATCTTTTAGGGAGATTCCCATTGCTCCAACGATTCTTTCATGTGCTTCATCGTATAGTAATTTAGTTATCATTACTTCGCCGTGAGTTTTTACTCCTTCTCGTATAACTTCCTGTCTTAATCCAACCATCATTTCATGACCTGTTTCATCACCCTTGAAGCAGGTTCTACGGTATGTTTGTCCTCCGAATGCTCGTTGGTTTAATCGGCCATCTTCTTGTCTATCAAAAAGTGAACCATATTTTTCTAGTTCTACTAGTCTTGCAGGAGCTTCTGTTACTAGTTTATGTATTAGGTTTAAATCGTTTAGGAATCCTCCACCTTTTAGTGTATCCTGAATGTGTAATTGTAGTGAATCTTCTTCATCAACATAACCAAATACGGCATTATATCCTCCTTCTGCTAACATAGTACATCCAGATTTGAAGGTTAATCCTTTAGATACTACTATTACATCCTGATCATTTTGTCTAGCTATTATTGCACATTTACAACCAGCTCCACCAGAGCCTATAACAAGTATATCACATGTATATTCTTTAATTTCCATGAATAAAACCCCTAATATTTTATTTTACAATATTTATTAAACTTCCAATTTCTTCTATTGTGATTGTTACAACATCATTTTTCTGTAGATGATCTACACCGGGAGGTGTGCCTGTAGCAATTAAATCTCCAGGATTCAATGTCATGATATTAGATATGTACTTAACTAATTCTATTGGAGAAAAAATCATGTTCTTTGTATTCGAATCTTGTTTAATTTGTTCATTTACTTTTGATTGTATGTGTAGATTTGATGGATTAATATTAGTTGATACTACTGGACCACATGGACAGAATGTGTCAAAACTCTTTGAACGAGTCCATTGACCATCCTTCTGCTGTAAGTCTCTTGCAGTTACATCATTTATTATTGTATAACCAATATGAATATCTAACGTGTTTTTATCAATTTTATCTAATATTACTATGCCTAGTTCTCCTTCAAAATCTAGTTTATTACTACTATCAGGATATATTATATTATCATAGCATCCTATGATACTTGTTGAAGGTTTTATAAATAATAATGGTTCCTGTGGTAGTTCCATGTTGAATTCTTCAGCATGATCTTTATAATTCAATCCAATACACACTATTTTTGAGGGATTGGTTGGTGGTAATATATTCACATCAGTTATCTTATCATCTACACAGGCATACTCTAGATTTTCCTCAGATTCAACTGCAGATAATATTGATGAATAATTTAGACGATGAATAATATCATCATCTAAAATACCTACATAGTTCTCATCTTCTAGTTCATATCTAATATACTTCATTTTTAACACTACATGGTTACTGTTCAAGTATTCTTTCAATAGGTAGTACTAGTAAGTCACGAGCACCAATTTTACGTAGTTTATTTATTGTTTCGAAAACATCGTCCTCTGAGATTACAGAGTGAACAGCAACGGTATCATCAGAACCAAATATTTCTGATACTGTAGGTCCACCCATACCCGGCATTGCTTCTCTAACAGCTTCTAGGTCAGATTTTGCTACATTAACCATTATTAATTTCTTATGGTCTGCATGTAGCACTCCTATTATTCCAGTTCTAATAGCTTCAATTTTATCATATTTTTCTTTCACACTATCCTTGTTAGCGATAAGTCTAACAGAACTGTTAAGAATTGTATCTATTTCACGTAGGTGATTCATCTTAAGTGTTGTCCCTGTACTTGTTAAATCACTGATTACATCAGCAACACCAATTAGAGGAGCAACCTCTGTAGCACCAGATAGTGATAGAATTTTTGGAGTAACACCCTTACTTTTAAAGTAATCCTGGGTTAACCATGGGAATTCTGTAGCAACAGTTTTAACATTACTTAAATCATCAACTGTTTTAAAATCAGAATCTTCTGGAGCTGCTATTACTAATCTTGTAGAACCAAATTTCAAGTCTTCTAAAATTTCAACATCAGAATTAGTCTCCCTAATTAAATCGTAACCAGTGATACCCATATCAGCTGCACCATCAGCAACATATTCTGGAATATCAGCAGCTCTAGTGAACATTACACTAATTTCAGGATCAAATGTATTAGAAAAAAGTTTTCTATTAGAATTATCGGTTAATCCTATACCTGCCTTTTCTAGTAATTCTACTGCAGGACCACTTATACGACCTTTAGAAGGCAATGCTATTCGAATATTCATCTTGTTTTTTTCCTCCATTGAAAACATGAATTTACATGTTTTTCTATAAAGATAATTTAATTAAAATAATTTGATATAAATTAATACTATGTATATAATTCAAGATAAATAAAATTATATAAATTAAAAATTCATAATAAAAAATCAGTTCGAAAGGGAGTATAAAAGGGAAATGAAAGAAATAGAAGGTATAGTAACCTCAGGATTACAGGAAGCTGGTGAATTCATAGAAAAAGAAGTATATCATAAACAATACATGGATAAACTAGGATTCATACCCTATAAAGGTACTTTAAATATTAAACTAAAAAATGATATTACTTTAGATATTAACGGTAAATTATCAGAAAAATTAAAGAAAATAGATGGAGATGAAACATTAGGAGATGTCTACTTCCTCTATGCTGTATTAACTGACAAAAATAAAACAATTACCAAAGAAGGAGCAATACTATTTCCAGTGAAAACTGTGTATACTACAAACACACTAGAGTTCATATCCAATGAAAAATTAAGAGAAACAATGAATCTTAAAGATGGAACGACAGTTATCCTAGAAATAAATGAATAAAGAAAAACTGGAAAATATATAATAATAAAGAATATTAAAAAAGAATGTGAAAAATAATATTAATAATACATGTTAATTATAATGATATTTTTTTATACTCTAATGGGGATATCAAAAACAGATTAACAGACGAAAACTATGAATTATTATGTGTATTCCGGGAGGGATACAAATTGGAAAATAACTATGAACTAGTATCAAGTGGAACAGTAAACAAATCTATGATAAGAAAAATTGGTGAAAACCAATATCTTAAAATTATTCCAACAGAGAAAATAATACAAATCTCTACAATCAAACAAGAGAAAATAACCGAACCAATAGAACAATCAGATAAAACTATTATAAAAGCTTATCCTAAAGAAGTGAAATTATACAAAAATCAAAACCAAGACAATAAATATACAACAACATGGGAAAGCTATGATGGAGAAACATTTGATATACCATCAGCAGACATAAAAACAATATATTCATTGCTACAAGCAAAACATCTTGTAGTAGTTGACAACATGTTACATTTATCAAATGTTTTAAGTATGATTATAAAACAAGGAACTCTTGAAAAGAAAATAGCAAATATAAAAGATGAAATATAATTCATACCTAAACAAAAATCCAAAAAAATAATCAAGGTAAAATATATGATAAAAGAAGCAATTAAAGCAATAAAAAATGGAGAAATAGTACTAATCTATGATAGCGACGATCGTGAAAGTGAAACAGACATGATTGCAGCAGCAGAATTTATGACCACAGCAAAAATGACAACAATTCGTAAACATGCTGGTGGACTAGTATGTATGCCTGTATCTAGTGAGAACTGTGATAAACTAGGAATACCATTCATGGTAGATATTCTAAAAGAAGCATATGACAAATACCCTGTTTTAGAAGAATTATACCCTAATGATATATCCTATGATGAAAAATCAGCTTTCAGTATAACAGTAAATCACAGAGAAACCTACACTGGAATACCTGACGATGACAGAGCAAAAACAGAACGCGAATTAGCATTACTATGTAAAGCAGGTAAACAAAAAGAATTTGGTAAATACTTCAGAGCACCAGGACATGTAACATTACTAAGAGCAGAAAAAGATGCTGTACTAACAAGAGAAGGACACACAGAACTAACAGTAGCTCTTCTAGAAATGGCTGGCCTTGAACCAGTTGGTGTATGCTGTGAAATGATTGGAGACAATGGAAAATCAATGCCCGTATCTGAGACAAGAAAATATGCTGAAGAAAATAACCATGTCTTCATAAGTGGAGATGAAATAATAGAAGCATACAAGGAATTTAAGAAGAATAATTAAATTCCCTTTCTATACTCCAATTCTTTTTTTAAATCAATATTCTATTTTTTATATAAATCACAGATTTCCTCATAGGATAAGTAACCTCTAAATTCAGGTTGCTGTGCTAATTCTACAAACTTCATAACATCAAGATCTTTTTTAACTACGTTCATAGCTGCCTCTGTGAAGTTTTCTAATTGAAGGTAATCCTCAGGAACTCTTCCCTTATTTTCAACTTTAGCTTTACTGATACTCCATATGTTATCTTTATCTAATCCAGTTTTATTAGAGAGAAATTCTGTTACCTCTTCTACTATACTTGGGTCGTAAGTCTGATTAAGAATAATACCTTTAGTTTCTATATTCATTTTATTAAGTAGTTCAATATGTGCTTCAATATCAATAGCTGCTGTTTCAATACCACCCTTATTTACACTAGATACCATTATAACAGGTATGTTACCAGCATATGCTACTTCTGCTGTTGAAAATGGTGTTTTTTTATTTAATAATCCTGTAGCTGCACTCATAACACCTTCAACCAGTACTAAATCATAACCTTTTCCTTTAACATCCTCTATTACTTGTTCAAGAGGTGTCCATCCAATATTACTTATTTGAATTGATGCATAATCATGTAATTTTTCCTTATTGACATATAATGATGGGGATAAATCACGTATATCTGGTCCGACTTTTATAACATAGGTATGAATTCCTTTTTCTCTTAGTGCTCCAACTATACCACTTGCTAGGAATGTTTTACCAGATTCGGAACCTGTACCCATTAACATGATCATTGGTGGATTATCAGGATGTTGTTTACGTGGTGGTGCTATATTATTTGTTTCAATAGCTATTTCTTTGAATACTTTATCTGATAATTCTTTATTTCTTCTTTTAATATTTTCATATTCATCTACTGCATCAATATATTCTAGTATATTATTAACTACTGCCTGATTGTTATCTAGTAAATCATGAACTGTTGTTCCTAATATATTTCCTTTCTTATTAGCAACTCCTGAGAGAATTCTCTGTGGTTTATATTTGTAGTTTGATCTTTCAATATTTGAATATAATACGTTTTTATCATTAGATTCAATATTTCCATATGTATGACAGTGGAAACCTTTTACTTGTTCTCCTTTTAGGCCTTTAGTAAAAATTGTTGTATCATCTACAATATCTGCATTTACTCTGTTAGTATTGATTAATGGACCAAATGTAACATCGAGTAATCCTAATCCATCCCTTATTATTGGAACTGGTGAATTTCTTCCTACATCTGTATGTTTTGCAAGTATTTGGAAACCTGCACACATTCCTAGAATAAATCCATCATTATCATTTATTAGATTGATTTCCTCTGCTAATTCAGGTGTCATTGTCTCGGATTCTAAAAGTGTACCTCCAGGAATTATAAGACCATCTACCTCTTCATGTGCCTTTTTTCCATTTTCTATAGTTCCATCTGCTTTTACTATGTTAGTAGGTAGATGTCCAAAATTTTCATATAATGTTAATATTCCTTTTACTTCAACTATACCTATTTTTGTCATACACTCATCACTCATAAATAATTTTATATTATAATTAATAATTTGATTAATCTATTATAAATAGTAATAATTCCTGAGGGAATATCTTGAAAAATAAATATTATAGAATAAGTATACAGTTATGTTTTATAATTATAATAAGATTATGTGAAAATAATTATTGATAAAAAAAGATTTAGTCTAGTGCCCTGACCGGGATTTGAACCCGGGTAAAGGGATCCGCAGTCCCTCGTGATATCCGCTACACTATCAAGGCATATATTACTATAATTTTGTTAGAATAGTTTAGTATAAAATACTATATTATTATTTGTTTGTAGTTAATATTAAATTTTTCGTTTAATGATTATGTAAAAAAATAATAAAAAAGAGTTAAAAGAATTATTTCATCATATTATGAAATAAATTTACTCTAAGTATATTGCTGGCTTATATGGTGAAGCATTTTGTGCTTTTTTCTGTGGATCATATGTTGGTTCATCATATACTTTGATTTCAGCACCTATTTCATTTTCTAAATAATTTTTAGCATTATTTATGATAGATACTTCATCTAACTGTCCGACATAATTTATTTTATTAAATGTTTTACCTGTTTTAGTAGCAAACTTAGATAATTCTTTCTTATTATCATATAAATTAGCATCCATTGCTCTGTGTATTATTTCACCAATATTTGGTTTACCTACTTCTTGTGCAATGTTGTATACTTCATATTTCCATGTTGGAGCTGTGTATAGATGTACAGTTTTTGGTGTTGCTTTAGTGATTTTTATAATCTCTTTAATATCTTTTGCTAAATCTAAGACTATTTCTTCACTTTTCTCTATTTTTTCATCAATTACTGATTCATCTGCTTTAGGCCATGCTATGGAAGACATGAATATATCATCATCGTTGTATTGGTCCCATATCTCCTCTGTAGTGTATGGTATAAATGGTGATAATAATCTTATCCATGTGTTGACAATGTATGTTAGTGTTTGTTTTTCTTCATCTGTTATTGTTGTTATTCTGTTAATGTAGTGGTCCACATCTTTTCTAAATAGGAATAGGCTTGCTTGTAATGCTTTTCTTGTCTGGAAACCTTCTAGTGCTTCTGTTGCTACTTCTATTTTTCTGTTGATTTGACTAATTATCCATTTATTGATAGGTTTTTCTACTTTTGGTATTTCGTTTTCAAGAGATAATTTTAATGGTTCGCCTATTATTTTTTCTACTTTTTCTGGGAATTCCTGGATTGCTTCAAGTCTTCTTTGTATACCGTTTACTTCTGTTTCTCTCCAGTCGAAGTCTTGCCATGGTTCTGCTGATGACATTAAGAATAATCTTACTGTATCTGCTCCGTATTTATCTATTGCTTCACTTAGTAATATTACGTTTCCTTTGGATGAGGACATTTTCTGTCCTTCTAGTAATCCCATACCAAAGACTGTTATTCCTTTTGGCCAGTAATGTTTAGGGAATATTGCTGAGTGGTGGAACATTGTGAATGATAAGTGGTTTCCTACTAAATCTTTTGCTGATAATCTCCAGTTTAGTGGGTACCAGTATTGGAATTCTTTTTGTATTTGTTCTGTTAATTCTGCTGGTATTTTATTTACGGAACCATCATTTGCTCCATCTTGGTTTAGGAATACTTTGTTGAAGAAAGCATCGTTTAAATCTTCAGGATTGATATCTTTCATGTATTTAGCTATTGTGTAGTAGGACATGTAAATTGTTGAATCTGTTAATGGTTCTATTAACCATTTTTTATCCCATGGCATGTGTGTACCTAATCCTAATCTTCTTGAACATGCCCAATCTTCTAACCAGCCAAGGTAGTATTCGAAGTTTGACCTTATCTCTTTTGGTACTACTTCTAATTGTTCAAGACATTCATATGCTTTCTTAGTCCATTCTTCATCAGAATATTTTACGAACCATTGGTCATGTAGTTCTTTTACTACACATTTTGCGCCACATCTGCAGATTACTGGTTTTTCTGCGAATTCGTATAATTTATCTGCTATTCCTTCATTGGTTAGTTTTTCTATTACGTCATCTCTTACTTCAGATACTTTTCTTCCTTCGAATTCACCAGTGTTAGCGTTCATTATTCCTTTTGCATGTTCTTTTTTGTAGATTTCATTGGTTGCTTCTTTTAGGTTTTCATCACCTTGGCTTGTTACATTGAATTGTTTTAAGAAGTCTTTTGCTGGGAATTCTGAGTATCCTTTTAGGTTTACTAGACTTATTATTTTTATGTTGTCTATTTGTTCCTGTAGGTTGTATTTTTCTATTGTTTCTGTGTCTTTTTTAATGTCTTCTAATGCTATGTAATCTGCTGGTGCGTGTGCTGGTACTGAGAATACTACTCCTGTTGCATAATCAGGGTCTACGAATGATGCAGGGAATATTGGTAACTGCTCATGAGTCATAGGATTTTCAACAGATTTACCTATGAAATCCTTAGGATCAACATCTTCAATAATCTTCATAGATTCTTTCTGATGAATAATATTACCATAAGATTGTTTACTAATAATCCATTTTTCTCCTTCATATTCTACCTTAACATATTCAGCATCAGGGTTTAACCAGAAGTTAGTAGCACCATATAATGTTTCAGGTCTGAATGTAGCTGCTACTAGATAACAATCCTCATATGGGAATTTGATTAATGTTAATTCATTAATTCCTACACCTTCTCCTTCTAATAAGTCATGGTCACCTACTGGATTGTCATCATCAGGACAGTATTTTACAGGGTGTGATCCTTTACGTATAAGATTTTTATCTTTTAGTTTTCTAATTTGCCATTTAACAAATTGCTGATAATGTGGATCAATTGTTCTGAATTCTCTTCTCCAATCGATAGAATATCCCATGTGAGTCATGTCTTCATGATATTCACTACTGAAGTATTTTACAATATATTCTGGGTCAGCGAATTTCTTTAATTCATCCTCTGGTACTTTATGAACATTTTTGTATATGTCAATTGTCCATGGGTCTTTTCTTTCTATTCTTTTTGCTATTCCTATTACAGGTGCTCCTGTAACGTGCCATGCCATTGGGAATAATACATTGTATCCTTGCATTCTCTTAAATCTTGCATAGACGTCTGGTACTGTGTATGTTCTTCCGTGTCCTACGTGCATTGCTCCACTTGGATATGGGAATGCTACTGTTATATACATTTTTTCCCTGTCATCAGGGTTTGATTCAAATAGTTTAGCATCTTGCCATTTTTTTTGCCATTTCTTTTCTATATCTGTTACCATAGATTAAACTCCGTTATATTATTTATTAAATAATAATACATGAAATGTTATAATTCTGAAAAAATTAATTTATAATAGTTATATTTATCTTCATGAACCTATTTTAATTTTAATATTATTTTTTTACAAAGATGGGCTGTGAAATATGATAAAAAAAGTATAATTATTTATTTAAAAAAAAAGATTGTGATGATTCAGATTACATAATCATTAATGTTAGTAATCATCTACATAAACATTGAATTCTTCATCATCTTCATCATCATTAAATTCGAACTTATTACATATTGGTGCCATTTGTCTTTTATGTTCTGCATTATGAACCATGTTAACTATACGTTCTACCTCAGATGATGGTATTTCAAGAATATCTGCAATATAATCTAAATCATAATTTTTTTCCAAGTATAAGTATAATACTCTGTCAAGAATTGGATAGGTCATGCCTAATTCTGATTCATCTGTTTGTCCTGGCCATAGTCCTGCTGTTGGTGCCTTATTGATTATTGAATCAGGTACTCCTAGTTCTATTGCTACTTTTCGAACGTCTTCTTTATATAAATCACCTATTGGTAGTAAATCTACTCCTCCATCACCATACTTTGTGAAGTATCCTATTTGTAATTCTGTTTTGTTTCCTGTACCTATTACTAAGGAGTTATATATTGAAGCATAGTAGTATAATATTGTCATTCTTATTCTAGGTTTTAGGTTAGCTGATGCTAATGATTTATTTTTTTGTGGTAACTCATCGTTCTCGCATGTTTTTAAAAACTGGTCATAAACATCTGCAATGGAAATGTACTCAGTCTCTATGTCTAATCCTTCTTTGATTAATTTTGCATCAAATAAATCTTGATCAGATGTTGTTAGTGATGGTAATATGTATCCTCTAACATGACTTGAGCCTAATGCTTTAACAGCTAAAGCTGCAACTACTGTTGAATCTATTCCACCACTTAATCCTACAACAACTCCATCAGAATTTGATTCCTCAACCTTATTTTTTATAAATGTACAAGTTCTCATTATAAATTCTTTTGCATCAAAATCAGGTAAATCTATCATGTATATCAATCCACTAATTAAATTACACTTAATGAATATTATTTATTTTATAGATTATAAAAGTAATGAATCCTTAAAAAGTTACAGGAATTTTATTAAAACCATGATAAGTATATATTGAATAAAAGTATATACTTATTATTTGAATAATTTTTAAATATAGGCATAATATTATATGGAGAGAGATAACTTTGGCATTCACAGATTTAGTAAAATTCAACAAACATAAAACAACATTCATATTCATAGGAGGTAAAGGTGGAGTAGGAAAAACCACAGTATCTGCAGCAACAGCATTATGGTGTGCAAGAATGGATAAAAAAACATTAGTAATATCAACCGATCCGGCACACTCTCTTGGTGATTCCTTTGAAAGAAAAATAAGACACACACCTACACCAATTGTACATAATCTTGAAGCAATAGAAATTGACCCTGATAAAGCTATGGATGAATATAAAGATAAAATACAAATCCAGCAACAATACAATGACGCTTTAAACATGTTCTCTGAACAAATGGATATGATGAGTTCATCACCAGGTATTGATGAAATAGCATCATTTGATAAATTTATGCAATATATGAATACTGATGATTATGATGTGATTATATTTGACACAGCACCTACTGGTCACACACTCAGATTACTATCATTCCCTGAAATGATGGATTCATGGGTAGGACGATTAATAAAAGCTAGAAAAAAACTTGGTGCTGCTGCTAATAAACTAAAAAATATAATACCATTCATGGGCTCTGACGACGAAAATGAACAAAGTATGGCTGAGTTAGAGGATATGAAAAAAGAAATTATCGAAGCAAGAGATGTACTAACAGATTCATCTAGAACAACATTTAAAACCGTACTTATTCCCGAGGAAATGTCAATTATTGAATCAAGCAGGGCAATGGATGCATTAGCTAAATCTAATATTAAAGCAGATGGAGTAATTGTTAATAAAATACAACCAGACAATAATCATTGTGACTTCTGTAAAGCTAGACGTGAAATACAAGAAAAACGTTTAGATACCATACGTGCAGAATTTGAAGGACAAATTATAGCAGAAATACCATTACAGGCACATGAAGTACGTGGAATTGACCAATTATATGAAATATGTGATATATTATATGGTTCAGATCCAAGTAATGGTCCTATAGCATTATAATTTTATATTTTCAACCCCCCCCCCCCTGAATTTTTTATACTTTTTTATAGAAAATAAAAAAATACAATTAATCAAATTATTAAAAAAAAAACAACGTAACTTATCGAAAATTAGGATTTAAAAGAAAAAACGCCCTGATATTTTTTAAAAATTCAAAATTAATAGTGGGTAGAACTCCTTTAAATTATTACATACTTAAGAATATGTGAATTTTTTGAAATAAACTTATTATTCCCTTAATAAAAACTAATTATTGATTGAAATAATAAATAATAGAAAATTTAAATATTAGGATACTTAAATAAAATAATATAGGAATTTCATTACAAATAACGAATTGAAATTATAATTTAATAAGATAATCCTTAGATTCGTGAATGTTTTATAAAATGGAGGTGAATTTTCATGACAGAAATACCAGTAGCTCCTGTGGGCAGAGTTATTAAAAACGCTGGAGCTGAACGCGTAAGTGATGAAGCAAAAATTGCATTAACAGAGGTATTAGAAGAAATAGGTACCGATATTTCAGAAGATGCTATCAAAGTAGCAAAACACGCTGGAAGAAAAACTGTTAAAGCAGTTGACATAGACGTAGTTACTAAAATTAAATATTAAACAACCATATTAAATCAAAAGAGTTATTACATTCTTTTGATATTTTTTATTTTCTCTTCACCCCTAAAAACAATAAAACTAATTTTAAATATTTGAATAATATCATTACTTCTTCTTAATATAAATAATAAAACTGTAAATCGTAAATTTATTTAGTTATCAAATTATAATAATTAATTATAAGAAATCTAAGGATTAATGTGTGGTAATATGACTAATAGATACGACTTACTTGATATTATTAGAGATGAAAACAATATTATTAGAGCTGAATTAATGTCAGATAAGATGAAAAGCGATGTCATGAATCTAGAAATCAAAACATTACAAAATAATATTCCTATGATTAATAAAGGATTAGACACTGCATTAAAAGAAGAAGAAGCTATATTATTAATTAAAGAAGTAGATTATTCTTCATATGAGAAATTTTTTGAATCTAATAAAGTATTAATTAATACTCCTGATAAAGGTAAATTTTTATTATTAAAAGAAGTATCATCTGAGGTTATTTGTAAAAATCTTCGTGATACTTGTGTTAGTAGTTTATCTGTTGCTTTATTCTCTAGTTATGTGAGAGAATTTGTACTTAATTGTTATAGAATTAAACAAGATTCCTTTTATATACCTATAATAGTAGGATTTACAACTGGATGATGTCCCGTTATATAATTGACAGCAGAGGTATTTTATTATGATAGGAGATTATGAAATTATAGATTTAATAAGACGTGAAGCGAATATTATACGTGTTGAAATAGTAACTGGAAAAATGAAGAATGAAATACTTAAACTTGAAAAGGAAAGAATACACGAAAATATACCCTTGATAAACAAAGGTGTTGAAAAAGCATTAGAAGAAGATGAAGCCCTGGTAATAATTCGAGACATTGACAAAGAAGTATTTATGAATGTATCCATAAAGCCTACTCTTACATTAATTAGTGATTCAGGAATTCTTATTGGTGAAGAGGTATATGACAAAGAAGAATTAGATGAATTACATCAAGATAATAATGTTACATTCCTGTCAGACACGTTTGTTAGATATGATAATCTAAGTAACACTGGTGAAAAACAGTATTTAATTGTATCTCCCGCTTCTAAATATTTTGTAAGCAATCATGATCTTGAAAAAGTAGTTAAAAGTCTTACCGTGGGCTTACCTTCCATATCTACAGATAACTTTATTAAAAATTGTTTTGATATACATGATAATAATAGCGGTACTCTTATTGTAGGATTTACTAAATAAATTTTTAAAAAAAAAGGTTAAAGTAATGAGTATTATTACTCACTGTTATCTATACTTCTTTCTTTGATTCCATATTTTCTTTAAACTATTTCTTCCGCCTTGGGTTTGATCAAATAAATTCATTTGACTAGTTAATTCTGCAGCTCTCATACTGGCCTTGCATCCATTTTTGATTAAAAGTTTACCATAAGGAGCTCTCATATGATCTACTGCATATGGTATATCATAAACAGATACCACAGTTATTCCAAGGGTACGTGCTAAATCATTACTCGCATGTTTTGTGTGGAATCCCTGTATTTTTACTGCTGGAACTGATAATGCTCCAGATTCTATAGTAACACCCATTCCTGCACAGTATATTATTCCCTGTGATGCATTCATAAGACTTACTAAATCAACATGTCCTTTAACAATAAATACTCTTGGTCTTGTTATATATTGTCTTATTAAATCTATTTCAAATCTGTAAGGTACTATTATAATATCTTTATCTAGTTTTTGAACCTGATTTATAATTTCAGGTATATCCTCAGGATTTGTATCTCCTCCTAAAAAGAGAATATAGAAGTCATCGGTACCATAGTGTTCATATAATTTATTAGGATTTATTAGTTTCTGTTTACTAACATACTCTGCCTGAGGATATCCTTTAATGTTAACAGTATTTGTTATATCATACATCTTTTTTAGTTTCTTTTTTGCATGCTGATTTGGTACTGTTATTAGGTCTGCATAAGCAATCATTTCTATAGGATTATATACATCCTGTTCCATGTGTAATCTTGGAATATCTAATCGTTTTGCTGCTAGTATTCCCTTTCTAACATCCCCCGCATTTCCGCAGGTTAATAATAAATCAATATACCTGTCTTTTAATGCCTTGTATGTTCTATGTGTGTCCTGTAACACTAATCTGGCTATTGTTAGATTACTTCTTTTTTTTGAATTGTTACGTCTTCCTTCTCCAATTGATTCAATTTCATTACTATAAGGAGATAATAGTTTCATTGCTCCTTCACTATGAGTTAAGGATAAAATATCTGCATCTAATTTACTAATAATTGGTATTAATGTTTTAGCAGGAGCTGTTTCTGCTACCAGTGCAATATTCAAATATTTCCCCCCTTCTTAGTTTTTACAGTGAGTAATACTATTATTATTGCTATTAAAAAGAATAATAATATTACTAAATCTGTTGGTCCTGTTTCTATCCATATTATCACATGAGCTAATAACATAGCATATAATCCTACAAATGCTGTATTAAGAGATTTTTGAATGTTATATAACATGCCTATAATAAATCCTATTAAAAGCATCTGTATTAACATGACATATAATCCAAAATCTAGTAATGCTGGACCAAATATCATTGATGTTGTTGAATGAGCATATCCTAGAGTTGTTGAACCTACAATTACACGTGGATCTGTAGATTTCATGAAACCAGTTAATGTATTATATAGTAGTTGCCCATGAGTACTTCCCTGTAAAACAACAGCATTTCCAAGTACTTGTAATGTATAACCTGCACGGTAGAATAATAATTCTATAGGATTTAATGTCCATGTCTGCCATTCAATTGATTTAACTGCAACATAACCTACTATTAATAATAATAAGAATATTCCAATTAATGCAAGTATAAGATATTCCCATGGTAAATCCTTAGTATAATATGCTGTGATTAGTACACTTAATACTATTGCTATTGCTGTTGTACGATATCCTGTTAATGCAAACAAGATTAATCCTATCACAAATAATAGATAATATTTCTTATCATCATATTTTGCTAATAGAATATTTATTGATGGTAAAAATAATAGATAAGATAATAACCATATACGTGTAGCAGCCCGTGCCTTCAAATGACCACTAAGTAATGGAATACCACCTAAATAGACTAAGTTAATTATTTGTAATAGAATACCAAGTATAACTAATGTTAATACAAATTTTTTCCCTGTTAACTTATCTAATCTTGGCTTATTGATTTTTAACTCCTTATTTTTTAGCAAGCACTTGCTTATATAATATCCTAGTATATAAAAAATTAAACCTAAAAGGATAATTCCTATTGTATTCATATTTACGCCTATTAGTTCTCTAATATGATAATAAAAGCCTATATATGCAAATATTAAGTATACAAAAACCAATAGTACTACAATCATTGGTGTAAATAAGTCTAACTTCTTATAATCCATTTTCATCAACCATAATAGAATAAGTAAAATATAAATACTAAATTATATATTTATATTTTTATAAACTGATATAAACATTTTATTTATATTATCTGAAAATATTATATAGACAATGATGTATTCTTTACCGATTTTCCCAGTTATATTCCATTAAGAGATATTAGGTAAAGAGATGTAATTTTTATAGTAATATATACATAGATAGTAATTAATCAGAAGAAATATAGACTAGCAGTGTGAAAATATGACAAATAAACTCATGAAGAATAGTATTATTTTAGTAATAGGTAATCTATTATTCCGTGTTGGAGGATATATCAACAGACTATTAATGAGTAGAATGTTAGGACCAGAAGGTTATGGTTTATATGGATTAACATTACCTTTTCAAGGTATTTTCCAAATATTATCCGCAGGAGGTCTTCCACCTGCAATAGCTAAATATATTTCTGAGTATAATGTTAAAAATGAGCATGCTCTGATAAAACAAATTATCAGAACATCCACGAAGTATATGATATTTATGGCTCTTATACTGGGAGTTATAATGTTGTTTGCATCGGATTTTATTGCTAATGCTATTTTTCACAAGCCTGCTGTTGTATGGCCTTTAAGAGTTATTAGTCTTATTACTCCTTTCAGTGTTGTTGTTGGAGCTATGCGTGGAGCATATCAGGGAGTATATAAGAACGAATATACTGTTTATAATAGGATGTGTGAACAGATTTCTACTATTGTTTTTGCATGTCTTTTTGTATATGTCGGATTATATGCTACTGGTGCCGTTCTTGGTAGTGCTTTTGGTTTTATTGTATCTGCAATTACTGCAGTGTATTTCTACAAGAAATATATCAGCGGTCTTTTTGAAACTGAGGAAGATTTAAGTTTGAGTAGGAAAGATGAGTTAAATCTTCTATGGATGCTCATACGATTTGCTATACCTGTTACTATCACAGCACTTTCTGAGATGGCAATTTATGATGTTGGAACATTGATTATTGGAATATTCATGTTGTCTAGTGATGTTGGTTATTATAATTCAGCAGATCCTATTGCTAGAATTCCTTTGATTATTTCATTATCTATTTCAACAGTACTACTTCCAGCAACCGCTGAAGCATACACTATGAAGAACCAGAAATTATTACAGGAGTATGTTGTTGATTGTCTAAGATATTGTATATTAACAGTTTTACCATTATGTGTAATGATTAGTGTATTTAGTGAGCCTGTTATCACAATACTCTTTGGAAGTAATTATATTAAAGGTGCAAGTGTTTTAAGTATTCTTGTTATAGGAATGTCTTTTTATAGTATATACATGATTTGTAGTAGTATATTACAGGGAACAGGTAAGCCTAAACTTCCAATGTACATATTAATAGCAGGTACTGTTTTAAACATTGTACTAAATGTTATATTTGTTAATGTATCTGGTATTGTAGGTGCAGGTATTGGTACTACCATCACTACAGGTATACTTATGATTGTGATATTATACACTGTAATAAGAAATACAAAAATATCACTTCCATGGAAAAATATACTGCTTATTGTGACATGCAATATTATTTTAATGATAGCTTGTATTATTATACCAAAAACAATTATTGGTGCTATAATTGGATTTATTGTAGGAACAATCCTATACATAGTTTGTTTATTCCTCTTCAGAGTATTATCAGAAAGAGATATTAAATTCTTCACAGACTACTTAAACAGGGAAACATTCTTAAGACCTTACACAGAAAAAATAATAAAATTTATAGAAAAGCATGAATTAATATATAAACAATAATAATAAGATAAAAAAAAGGAATGATATTGATATGAAAAATAAAAGAGAAGTTGAACTAACTAGAAAAACACGTGAAACTAACATAACAATAAAACTAAACATAGACGGTACTGGAAAAAGCAATATTGACAGTGGACTTAAATTCTTAGACCACATGCTAGAATCATTCAGTAAACATGGCTTTTTTGATTTAACAGTAAAATGTGATGGAGACATAGAAGTAGATGACCATCATACAGTAGAAGATATAGGATTACTATTAGGTGAATGCTTCAACAAAGCTGTTGGTGATAAAGTAGGTATAGAACGTATGGGCTATAGTATGGTGCCAATGGACGAAGCATTAAGTACAGTAGCAGTTGACCTTAGTGGACGTAGTTACACTGTGTTTAATGCAGATTTTGAGTATCAATACATAGGTGATGTTGGAACACAAAATATCAAACATTTCATAGAATCCTTTGCAAATACTGGTTTAATGAATATTAATGTTAAAGCTGAAGGAGAAAATGATCATCATATCTGTGAAGCTATATTTAAATCACTAGCACGTGCATTAAACAGCGCTACAACAATTACTCATGACCAATTATTAAGCACAAAAGGAGTATTATAATAGGTTTCTCTTTATTCTAATTATTTTTTTCAGAAAATATAAAAAAATGGGTGTGGAATAAACTTTTTTATTCAAAGTTATCCATCAAAGAAGTTTTATGTAATGTAGAACCATCACGCCTATGTGGTGTTCTTAAAACAGTATCATTACCTTTTTCTATTTCTCTTGCTTCATCTGCTAGTTTTGCTGCAGATGACATCATTTCATGAGCTGCTGCTACTAGAGGTATGTATATATTAGGCTCATTTGTTTTGAAACATGCTTTTACATCCATAACAGATACTTGTGTTGCTATATTGTATGCGGCTATTGCCTTACTCATTGCATATGGATTTTTAAATCCTGCTGCTAGTACTGCTCTTTCTGCTGTTACAACAATTTGTGGTACTTCTATAGGTTCATTGTTACTTATCTTATCTATAAGACCGTCAATTGTTTCGTGAACTAATCTGAAAGCACCTGTTACTGATAGTACTTTTAGAACGTCTGAATTAAATAATGCCATTTCTGTAGGGTCAAGGAATTCTCTTCTTGCACCAATCATAGGGTCTGCTCTTACTAATATGTATCCTAATTTTTGTTCTTTCATTTCATCAATAGCTTTTTCCCCTGGACGGTCCCCTATGATAATTGTTGGGATTCCTGTTTTAGATAATGCTTCTCTTGCAATACTAGGTTGTTTAGCATTTGGATTAGGACTAATGAAGATAATCATGTCCGGATTGAATTCTGTTATTTTTGGTAATACATCCTCCATTTGTTTTTTACCCATTTTTGCCCCGGAACTTATTGTTCTTACATCTATATCATCACGATCTGCTCTTTCATCTAATACCAAATCTATTATTGGTGAAGTTCCTATATTACCTACTTTTATTATTCCTATTTTTACTACCATATTTTCACGTCAAAATTATTAATAATTAATATGTTTTTTCTTATTATTCTTTTTAGGTGCTTATATTATTCATTATCATATGCTGTTTGTGTAAAGTTATATGCAAATTCTGGTAAACATGCAGTGTGTGTATGAATGTAGCTTGCAACAGTATTATTTTTTAATAATCCATCGTATTCACCTGTGATTCCTACTCCACGTTTCATTTTGAATGCAAAATCATTTTTATTAGATCCCTTGTATTCTACTTTAGAATAGTGGAACTCATGGCCATGATATTCTGTTCCCTTTTTTAGTATTGGTGTATCTTGTTCTACGTGTGCTATTGTATAACTTAATCCTTGTACTTTTTTAGTTAGCATTGATTTGAAGGGGTATACTCCTACTGTTGGTAGGTTATCTATTGATTTACATAAATACATCAATCCACCACATTCAGCATATATTGGATGATTATCATCTGAAAATTGTTTTATTGAGTTGAGCATTTTTTTATTTTGGGATAATTCTTTTTTAAATATCTCAGGGTATCCTCCACCAATGTATAATGCATCAACATCAGGCATTGTTTCATCATGTATTGGGCTGAAGTATTCTATTTTTGCATTGTTATATTCTAGTGCTTCTATGTTTTCCTGGTAGTAGAAGTTGAATGCTTCATCAAATGGTATTGCTATTTTTGTTTTTTGTTTGGTTTTGTTTTCTGACCATATTGGTTCATATTCATCTTTTATTGGCTGTGAATTGTTCATTATGTTCATTATCATGTCTAAGTCTAGGTTATCTTCTACTAGTTCTCCCCATTTTTCTATTAATCCTTTTATTCTATCTTGTTCTACTGCCGGTATTAATCCTAGATGTCTTTGTTCCATTGTTATAGATTTATCTCTTACTATTCCACCTATTACAGGAGTGTCTGCTAATTTTTCTACTGCTTCTTTTGTTTTTAAATAGTGTTTATTACTTTTTACATTGTTTAGAATTACTCCTTCAATGTTGATTTGTGGATCTAATGATTTAAATCCGATTACCATTGCAGCAGCACTTCTTACTAGGCTTCGACTATTTATGATTAATATTACTGGTGCATTAAGTGCTTTTGCTATTGATGCTGTGCTTCCTATGTCATTTACTGGACTGATTCCCTCATATAATCCTCTTACCCCTTCTATTATTCCATAATCTGCTTTAGATTCTGTCATCCCATTTTTAAAAGATTGTCTTATTTGTTTTTCTGTCATGAAGAATGAATCAAGGTTACGTGAGGGTACTCCTGTTGCACAATTGTGATAGGAGGGGTCTATGTAGTCTGGGCCTACTTTGAATGATTGTATTTTATGTTCTTTTGATAGTGCTTTCATGATTCCTGTGGTTATTGTTGTTTTGCCTACTCCACTTCCTGTTCCTGTTAATAGTATTCTTTTCATTTAATTAACCTACTTTTTATGTTAGCGTTATTATTTTTTTTCTTTATTTTATGTTATTATATTTTAAATTAATATCATATAGATTTTTATAAGTGAGTAATTATTTTATATAAACAAAAACATATTATAACAATGTTAATAGTTGGATTGGAATAATAAAATACTAAGACGACCATATATTAAAATATACTATAAAAATGCAGGGAGAAATAAAAGTGGTTAACAAAAGAATAGTTGCATTATCAAACCAACTACGTGACGAAGGAGTATCCGTTAGTATAAGAAGCACAGAAACAGCCTGTAACGTATGGAATCTCATGAAAACAGACAGTAATCTCAACGAAATACAAACAGCACTACGAAGTGTATACATCAAAGACCATCATGACAACAAGAAATTCAACAAAGTATTCGAAGAATTATTCACAAACATAGAAGACAAAACCAAACCAAATAATATACAACAAGACCCCTACAATAACTCACATGACGACCCAAGCATACAACAAGAAGACATAATGCCCATGCCAAGTGAAGTTGAAAGTGACCTGCCCATAGAAAAAATAATACCACCTGACTTTAACCCAGAACAACTAAAACAAAACAAAATACACGAAAAAGACCTACTAAAAACAGACATAAGCAATATAAATAGCTACGACGAAAGAATACTTGACCTCTGCCGTAAACTAGCAGAAAAAATAGCTAACAAAAGATCAAAAAGAAAAAGACTAATGACAACAAACAACATAGACATGCCCCGAACAATAAGAGGGAACTTAAAAAACGGGGGAAAACTAATCAAATTATACAAATCCAAACCACAAATACATAAAAGCAAACACATATTTCTAAGTGACATAAGTGGATCATGTGACTGGATAAGTAGCTGGTTCTTTTCAATAATATATGGATGTCAAAAATCATTTGACAAAATATCAAGCTATGAATTTGACAGCAACATAATCAACACAACTGAAGCACTCAAAAGTGAATCATACTATGAATCATTCACATCAATATCCACACAAAGAATGAGAAGAGGAATGATACATGGACAATCAGACATGGCCCAATCATTCAAAGAATTCTTAAAAGATGCAAATCTTAATCATAGGAGCATAGTAATCATATTAACAGATTGTAGAGATTGGAGAGGAAAAAGAGAAGAGGGAATACTGGAAAGTGCTAAAATACTAAAAAAAATAGTAAAACAAAGCTCAAAAGTAATCATATTAAATCCTGAAAAAAAAATAAGATGGGATACACCTACAAGCTGTGTTAGAGACTACCAGAATGCTGGAGCAGAAGTATATGAAATAGGTAACCTAGAACATCTAGCAGAATTAATAACAAAATTATAAAAGAGGTATAACATGAAATATTTTGTAAGATATGGTGAAATAGGAATAAAAAGTCCAAAAATCAGACGTAAATTCGAAAATAAATTGATGAACAATATAAAAACTGAATTAAACTGTACCTTTGAAAATGATCAAGGACGGATAACATTAATAACTGAAGAAAAAGAAGAAAAAGTACATGACGTACTAGGAAGAGTATTTGGAATTGTATCATACAGTCCAGTATTAGAAACAAAAACAGATAAAGAAGATATTAAAGCATTGCTTAAGGATATAGTTCCAAAATTAATAGAGTCTGGTAAATTCAATCCAGAAAAAGATTCTTTTGCTATTAAATGTAGACGTGTAGGAAAACATGATTTCACTAGTCAAGAGATGGCAGGATACTGTGGAGCTGTAGTAGTTGAACTAACTAGTGCTAAAGTAAATTTATCTAATCCTGATTTCACAATATATGTTGAAGTAAGAAATGATGACACATATATTTACACAGAAAAAATACCAGGATTAGGAGGATTACCTGTTGGCTCACAAGGTAGAGTTGTATGTTTAATATCTGGAGGAATTGATTCACCAGTCGCTGCTTATCTCATGCTTAAAAGAGGATGTTCTGTAACATTATTACACTGTGATAATTATCCTTTCACTACAGGTACAATAGACAAAGTTAAAAAACAAGCTGAGAATTTACAAAGATATTCTCTTGGTTCAGAGGTAAGATTATATAAAGTAAAATTAGGACAATACTTAGAACATGCTAGAAATGATGCACCACCACGTATGACCTGTGTCCTATGTAAGAGTGGTATGTATCAAACAGCAGAACATCTTGCAAAAATAGAAAATGCTAATGCAATAGCAGATGGTAGTAGTATAGGACAAGTAGCTTCACAGACACTTAATAATATAGAGGCAACAAGATATCAATGTAGAATGCCTATATTTAGTCCACTTATAAGTTTAGATAAGATTGAAATAGAAAATATTGGTAAGAAAATAGGATCATATGAAGTTTCTATTATTCCAGATAGTGGTTGTGGTGCAGTACCAAGATATCCTGAAACCCATGCTGATTTAAATCTTGTCAATCAAATAATCGAAGATATTGACCAGAAAAGTTTACTCAATGATGTGTATGAAACTATAACCAAAGTTGAGTATTAATATTGTTAATCTTAAAATTAGGGGATATGTATTCAGTATCTTCTTTTTAATAACTTTTTTTTATAAAAAATTGTACAGGAAATATTTATTCTTATTTTCTACAAGATAAACTTAAATTATTACTCAATAAAAAAAATAGTGGAGGGTAAGATAAATAATAACACTATAATATCTCCGCTAAGTGTTGACCTAATCTTCTAGATAATGCTAGTATAGTATAAATTGGTGGTAATCCTGGTGCTTCTGGTAATACACATCCATCACCGACATATAAGTTTTTAATTTCAGTTTCTAGATTATTATCTACTATATCACCTATTCTTGCTGATGATAATAAATGTGCTCCTCTTACATGTGTTGAGGAAATACTTTCAATATCAGCACCTACCTGCACTAGTATTGCACTTGCAATTCCACATCCTCTTGCTATTAGTGATGCATCATCAAAATCTATGCCTTTTACTACTTCATTTGCATATACTTTTCCTTTAAGATTGTCTGGTACTTTTACCATGAAACTTATTATATCATCTGCTGTTGCGTCAGGATGCGTTTCTTGTATTTTTGGTAGTAGATATTGGCTTGTATGTGATGCTATGAGGATATGTGGTAGTTTAAGGTATTTGTTCATTTGAATCTCATGGTCTTGACATGCACCTTTATAGTAACCACCTATTGTTACAAATGGATCAACTGCAAAAGTTTCCCCTGCTTTTATTCCAGCAGTACGTAATAATTTTGGAGTTATCATTCCACCTGCAGCTACTACTACAACATCTGCTGTGTATGTGTTTCCTTTGTCTGTTACTACACCTTTTACTTTATCTTCTTCTATGATTAGTTTTATTGCAGCTTCGTTTGTTAGAAGTGTTGCTCCATTGTCTAATGCTACTTTTAAGTCTTCTAGACTACTCCATTTTGCTCCATGTGGACATCCCCATGCACATCTTCCGCATTGTTTACATTTTTGAGGATTGATTGCTTTTGGAGTCGGGTTCATCTCTAATCCTAGTTCTTTTGCTGCTTTTTCTAGCAGGTTATTTATTTTTCCTGTATGAGACTCTGGCATTGGTTGTATGTTTAGTTCTTCTTTTAGTTGTGCTATTTGTGGTTCTATGTCAATGTCATATTCTTTTAGTTCACCTACTAATGATGGTATAAAGTTTCCTGCTATTACAAGGGATGAACCTCCTACCACTGTTGTTTTTATTAGCTCCATTTCATTTTTATCCCATGGATCATAGAATTTATATCCATCTTCAGCATCAGCTAGTGGTCCTTTTTCTATTATTGTAATATTTACATTATCATTTTTTGATAATTCTCTTGCTACGCTTAATCCTCCAGTTCCAGCTCCTATTATTATAACATCTTTCATTATTTCACCTTTTTTCTCTTTCTTTTTCTCTTCTTATTTTAGCTTTTTGAATAGGTGTCATATATATTGCTTCTTCTTTTTTACGTCTTTGTTGTTTGTTTCTCTGTCTTATTTCATTAAAGTCGTTTACTACTTTATAGTGATGTTCTTCACGTTTTTCTTCTTTATCTTTGTTATTTCTGTGGAATAATCCTAGTATGTATCCTGCTACTATTGCTGCTACCCCTGATATTATCACAGCAGCTATTATTGGTATTAATGCACCCATTACTAAGTTAAACATCATAGACCCTGCACTTGTTTCTACTGTTATGTTAGTTGTTGGCATGTAATCTGTTAGTAGTAATCCTGCAGGATATGATATTATATAACTTATTAGAGCATATGCTGCTCCAGAAGTTGTTCCTACCCCTTTGCTTTTTGTTAGTAATGTCATTATAAATCCTAGTGCTAGTAGTATAACCATATAACTTATTCCTACTCTTGCTGCTAGGATTGCTATTATAACTGCTATGATTATTTCGAATCCCTTTAGGAGTGTTGACGAAGACATATTGTTTCACCTATATTTTATTTCTTTGTAACCCATCATTAATATAACAATGTTAAAAATTATCATTATATAAACAAATATTATATAAATATATAAAAATATTAATTTAAATATTTTTATTAGAATAAAAAAATAACATGAAAAAAGATTTAGGAGGAATACCCCATAAAATACAAAACCATAGAAAACCCTGACATAGAACAAGCATACACAACAATACAAGAAGGCTTCAATAAAAAAGCCATGATAATAATATTAGCCAAATGTCACGTAGAATATGAAGGAAGAGCACGAAGCAGATTAGCACCAGGTGACAGATTAATCCTAATAAAAAAAGATGGAACTTTTGCAATACACCAAGAATTAAATCTAGACCCTGTTAACTGGCAAGCACCAGGATGCAAAAACAAAGTATCAGTCAAAAACAATCAAGTTATATTAACAAGCAAGAAAACAAAACCTACTGAAGAAATAAAAGTATACCTTGATGAAACATACAGCGTCACATACTACAATTGTATAGACACTAAAGAACTAGAAATAAGAGGATATGAAAAACATATGGTAGACCTAGCATGGGAAAAACCAGAGCTAATAGAAAAAGGATTCAGACCAACAAGAAGAGAATACCAGACAGAAAATGGATTTATAGATCTTATGGGAACTGACAAAGACGAAAAACTAATGATACTTGAATTCAAAAGTAGAAAAGCAGGAACAAATGCTGTTAAACAATTAAAAGGATATGTTGAATGTTTCATGGATAATAAAGAATTTGTAAGAGGCATAATAGTAGCACCAGATATCACAGATAATGCAAGAGAACTACTAGAGTCACTACAAATGGAATTTATACAAATGAATCCACCATTAGACCTATTAAAACATAAAACATCAACACTAGATTCATTCTTGAATTAATGAAAAAGAATATTAAATAATTTGATTGTAGAAAATATTCTACATCATAAACTCATACTCTTCACCATTAATACTTAATAATATAGCATCAACGATACAAGCAGTATTCCAACCTACAATCTTTGTAGCAACCTCATTCAGCTCCTCTGGAATTTCTTCAGCTCCATAAGGTCTTATGATAATAATTGGCTTATTGAAACTTTGAGCATACTTTATATGTTCAGATATTAACTTCTTGTTCTCTGACCATAGACCTGATAATACAATTAATGCATCACATTTATCAATAGCTTCAGCAAAGTTATCACTAGTATCTGTTACATCAGCCCACCTGAAAGCCTCAGTAGCTGTGTCTAAACGAGATATGAATGTGTTGTAATCTTGACAATCAACTGGATAAGAAATAAAAAGTTTCCAAGTTGTCATGTCTTCTTCTGGAAATAAATCTAACATTTACTACACCCTCTTCTATATCAATGCATGGCGTTCTATTTCTATTTCATCACCATCTTCATTAAAAACTGTGAAACAATCATTAGGACAAATACTGGCAGATGTTTCAATTTCATATAAAGAGTTTACCATACCTTCAACAGTATCATCAACTACAACAGCACCCTTCATATTAACTAAGTTATCATCATCTAAATATAATATTTGTGAAGGTTTAGTACATGCCCCGCAACCTTTACAATTAGCTCTATCAATTTCTACATCTAACAATTTAATCACCTGATTATAATTATTATTATCAAACTTTACATATATAAATATAAGATACAGCTTTTCAAAGTTAGATGATATTATGAAAGATTTTATATTAACAAGTTGTCAAATGAACGTAGTTGACAATAAAAAGAAAAATATATTACATGCCCAGAACATGATAAGAACAGCATCACAAAAATACAATGCCAATTTAGTTACTTTACCTGAAATGTTTAACACTCATTACACAAATGACAAATTTATTGAAAATGCTGAGTATGAAGATGAAAGTATTACACTAAATTCAATGAAAGATATAGCCAAAGAGGAAAAAATTTACCTACAATGTGGTACAATGCCTGAAAAAGAAGAAAATGCATTATATAATACAGCATATCTTATAAATCCTAAAGGAAAAATTATAGGAAAACACAGGAAAGTACACATGTTTGACATTGATACAGATACTATGAAATTTAAAGAATCAGATACCTTAAGTCCAGGAGATAAAGTTACCACAATAAAAACAGAACTTGGAATAATATCACTAGCAATATGCTATGATATCCGATTTCCTGAATTATGGACTCTGATGAGTAAGAACCATACAGATATATTTCTATTACCTGGAGCATTTAATTTAACAACCGGCCCCTTACACTGGGAGACATTAATAAGAGCAAGGGCAATAGATAATCAAGCATATGTAATAGCAACATCTCCTAGTCAAGTAGAAAATCCCTATTATATTGCATGGGGTCACTCCATGATAGTAGACCCGTGGGGTAAAATAGTAGAGCAAGCTCATAAAAAAGAGGAAATGTTAACAACTAAAATAAAACAATCCACTATAACAAGTGTAAGAGAACAAATACCCGTCCTTAAAAACAAGAGACATGACGTATATGATACTATACAAAAAAATAAGTAAAATATTATTATGTATTATTAGTTATCCAGAATATTATTTATTTACAACTAATTTATATAATAATTTTTTTAAAGTCTTTGTTTCTTCTTCAGATAAGGATTTTGTAACCTTGAACTCCCATTGATCTACTAGATTCACTAGTTTATCTGTAACCTCATAACCTTTAGCTGTTAATTTTACTACTTTTATCCTATGATTATCAGGATGTTCTTCTCTTGTTATTAATCCTTCATCTTCAAATTTCCGTAATAATCTTGCTATGTATCCCTTACTCACCTTGAATAGTTTTGTTAAATCCTTTTGTGTTGTGTTTTCCAAAAATCTTATTCTAATTAGAATTGGAACTTCGGAGTATGATATTTCTGTTTCATCAAGTGATTTTACAAGGTGTTCTTTATAATCAGCTACTAATTCTTCCACGTAGTGATATATTCTAATATTTTCATAGTTTCCATCGAATTGTGTTGGAAGTGACATGATATCCCTTCATTATTGTTAGTTTTACATATATATTCTTTATCGTTCATTATTTATTTTCTTTTATTATTCTTGTTTCACGTATGTTATTTATTGACTGAATATTTTCTAATCTATATCGTATCTTTTTGTTCTTGTGAATAATAATATTAAATCTAACATTAATACAAGTATTGCAAATAGCATTACATATCTAATACCTATTCCAGCCACAACAATTCCTGCTAATGTTGTTCCAAGGGTTACACCTACATTTCCCATGCTCAAGAAGATCCCATTTGCAAATTCTGGAGCTTGTGGTGCTGATGATACCATCCAATATTGTGATATATCATTAAATATTCCTGCTAGTAGTCCCCATAGTGCCATGAATATTATTGTTGGAATTGCATTATTACATGCTATGAATACACCTAATAATATTAGAGATATGATTATTGGTGAGAGTAATACTAGTTTTCTTGCATCTTTAACTAATAGTCTTGATCCTAACCAGTTTCCTATGATTGATGCTACTCCATATATAAATAGAACTATACTTAAGTTTGTTCCTGCTATATGCGTTAAAGTTCCTAGGAATTCTGAGATATATGAGTATCCAGTGTATAATCCTGCATTTAAGAATATTACTCCTAATACTGATATAATAAATACCCCTGTTTTTGCTACTGATACTTGGTCTAAGTAGGATTGTTCTTTTCCAGGTATTTTTGGGAAGAATATTAGTGTTAATATTAGTACTATTAAATTTATTATAGCAAACCATAGCATTGCATATTGATATCCGAAATTAGTTGCTATGAATGTTGTGATTGGTACTCCTATAATCATACCTGCGCTTACACCCATGATAACTTTACTTACCGCACTTTGTGTCTTTTCTGGCTCTACTATCTCAGCTGCTACTGTCATACTTATACTACAGTAAATTGGATGAAACATTGCTGGTATTATTCTACATATTAATGCTATGTTGAAATCATGTACAAATGCTCCTATTGTCGTGAATACTGTAAATATTGTTAGAACTAGTAAAAATGTTTTCTTTCTTTCGTATTTACTAAATATTACTGGCATGAATATTGCAAATATTGCTATTGTTAATGAAAACATGCTGACAAAAAGTCCTGCCTGTGTAATACTCACATTAAAGTATTGTGCTATTTGTGGAAGTATTCCTACTACTCCCATTTCGGTACTTAATATACCAAAGGTTCCTAGAACCATGATATATATTATTAAATCTTCTCGATTCATGTTTTTATTATCCTTTATTTTTTGTGTGAAATTAATTATAAATTATATTGAATTAGTAAACTGTTTACTTTATAAACTTAATTATAATTATGAAAGTAATATTATATAAACGTAACTACAAAAAAAATAGATAAAAAAAGAGATGGTTAAAAAAATTATTTCTTAGCTTTTTTCTTCTTAGGTTTAGGATCAATCTTCTTAAGAGCTTTATTAGCAACTTTCTTATAATCTTTATCACCGGTAGCTGCACGCCTAGCCTTTTTAATAGGATCAATTGCTTTTTTATCCTTAATATCACCAAGAGCTTTAGTAGCAGAAGCTCTAACACCCCAGTCATCATCTGTTAATAATTCGATTAAAGGATCTACAGCACTTTTAACTTCCATTTCACCTAATGCTTTAGCAGCAAACTTCCTAATAGCGAAATCATCAGAACTTAATGAATCAATAAGTTCAGTAGCAACAGTATCATCACCAATATCTTTTAATGATAAAATCACATATTTCTGAACACGTACATCATCCTCCTTCAAAGCTTCAATCAAAGGTTTAATAGCAGGTGTTCCAATCTGTGATAAAGACTTTGCTGCCTGAAATCTAACATGAGGATTCTCATCATTAAAAGTATTAATTAATAAATCAATTGCATCATCAGAAAACTCCTCCAATTCTTTACATGCAGCTATTCTTTCCTCATAATCTTCACTGGCTAATTTTTCTTTTAATTCTTCTATATCTGTCATAAGTATTCCATCCTATTTATTAGAAATAATGTAAGATTGCCTCATCTAAATAATATATCTGTATTCAATATACTAAAAAATTATTTATATTTTATAAACAGTGCAATTATATTATATTTAAAAAAACATATAATAAGATATGAATTCCTTTGATATATGTGGTGCAAAAGTATTAAATAATGCATTAATGGTCGAAGACAGCCTTATAATCTCAGATTTACATTTTGGATACGAATCCTCCCTAAATAGTCAAGGATTCATGATTCCTCAATTCCAATTTGAAAAAATAATAGATCAAATAACAAGCATTCAGGATAAAGCATGTGCTAGAAACATCATATTAAATGGAGATATAAAACATAACTTCGGAAAAATAGACCGTCAAGAATGGAAAGAAGTATTAAATTTCATAGACTATCTTTCAGACCTATTTGTAGAAATACAGGTTATTAAAGGCAATCATGATAACTTCACACAATACATCCTAGATAAAAGAGATATAAAAATGAAGAATCATATTATAATTGATAACTTCTACATAACACATGGCCATAAATTACCCCCAGAAATACCAGATAATATAGAAACAATCATAATAGGTCATGAACATCCATGTATAGGTATTCGTAATGGAGAACGCGTTGAAAAAGTTAAATCATATCTACAGGGTACCTGGACAAATTATAATCTTATTGTTATGCCCTCATTTACGCCTGTTAGTTATGGTTCTGACATCCTACATGAAAAAACTATTTCACCATTTATTAAAGATGTATCACAATTTAAGGTATACGCTATTGAAAACTGGGAAGTATACCCCTTTGGAAGTATAAAAGATATTTTAAGTGTTAGCCAAGAAGAAAACTACTATTAAAAAAAAAACGGATTCTATTCTATTTTTTTTGGAGAGACTATTATGAAAGAATATAGTGACGATGAAATTCATAGCTTGTTACACCCCTATGTTAGCAAATGGTTTAAAAAAACATTTGACACATTTACTGATGCTCAAAGACAAGCAATACCCCATATCAATGCAGGCAAGAATATATTAATATTATCACCTACGGGCTCTGGTAAAACATTAACAGCATTTCTTGCTATTTTATCAGGACTTACAAGTCTTAGTGAGAGAGGTATGCTTAAAGAACAAGTTTATTGTCTATATATTTCTCCACTTAAAGCATTAGATAATGATATTTCTAAGAATCTTGAAGAACCATTACAGGGAATTAATGATATTGCAGGTTATGATTTAGGTATCAGGCAAGCTGTCCGTACAGGAGATACCACACAGTATGAGCGTTCTAAAATGTTAAAACATCCACCTCACATATTAATAACTACCCCTGAGACACTATCCATTATCCTTGTTGCACCTAAATTCAGAGAGAAATTAAAAAATGTTAGATATGTGATTATCGATGAAATACATTCACTTGCTGAAAATAAGCGTGGAACTCACCTAAGTCTTAGCTTAGAACGTCTTAATGAATTAACTGGTGGTTTTACTAGAATTGGTCTTAGTGCTACCGTAAGCCCTCCTGAGAAGATTGCACATTTTCTTTCAGGATATTCATGGGGACAGCCACGAGATTGTGAGATTGTTAATGTAAATTATGTTAAACAATTAGACATGAAAGTTCTATGTCCTGTTGATAATATTATAGAAACAGACCAGGAAACATTGAATAATGAATTGTATAAAATGTTACATAAACTGATACAACAACATAAGACTACATTAATATTTACTAATACTCGTAGTGGTGCTGAAAGTGTTTCATATAAGTTAACACAGAGATTTCCAAAGTATTATAATGAACGTAATGTAATGGCACATCACTCCTCTCTTTCCAAGGAGGTTCGTCTTGAAACAGAAAATGAATTAAAAGAGGGTAATCTAAAGGTTGTTGTTAGTAGTACTTCCTTAGAGCTGGGTATTGATATTGGTTATATTGATCTTGTAATCCTTATTAGTTCACCTAAATCTGTTTCACGTGCTCTTCAAAGAATTGGTAGAAGTGGACATAGACTTCATGAGAAATCTAAGGGTCGTATGGTTGTTGTTAATAGAGATGATCTTGTAGAATGTAGTTTAATTCTTAAGAATGCTATGGAGGGAAATATTGATGAAATTGATATTCCACGTAATTGTCTTGATGTGTTAGCACAACATATTTATGGTATTGCTATTGAGCATAAACAGAATATTAAGCATGTTTATCATATGATTCGTCAGGCAATGCCCTATCATGAACTTTCATGGGATAGTTATGAGCAGGTTTTACGTTACCTTGCTGGTGAATATACTACACTTGAACATAGATATGTGTATGCTAAGATTTGGGTTGATTGGGATACTAATACTTTTGGTAAACGTGGAAAGTTAGCTAGGGTATTATATTCTACTAATATTGGTACTATTGCTGATAGGAGTCATGCACGTGTCAAGTGTAATGGTAAAGTAATTGGTAGTATTGATGGAGATTTCATGGAAAAATTACATAAAGGCGATACCTTTGTTCTAGGGGGACGTGTTTATCAATTTAGATATGCTCGTGGTATGACTGTAACTGTTGTTCCTAGTGGTAGTACTCCTAGTATTCCTTCATGGGTTTCTGAACAATTACCATTATCTTATGATTTAGCAGTTTCTATCCAGAATTTCCGTTCTATGATGGATTGGAAGCTTTCTACGGATGTTCCAGAGGAGGATATTATCAAGTTTATAACAGATTATTTATATGTTGATAAGAATTCCGCAAATTCTATATATTACTACTTTGTAGAACAATTCCTCTATAGTGAAATTCCAACTAGAAATCGATTATTAATAGAATATTATACTGGTTTTGGTGGTAGAAAGTTTGTGGTATTTCATTCATTGTATGGTAGACGTGTGAATGATGCTCTTAGTCGTGCAGTAGCATATATTATATCCCAACGTTATCATCATGATGTTATGATTAGTATTGATGATAATGGTTTTTATCTTAGTAGTGATTCTAAGATTGGGGGTGTTGAAGCTTTTGAAGAATTAAGTAGTGATAATTTAAGAGAAACGCTAGTTAAAGCTATTGATAAAACTGAAACGTTAGCTAGTCGTTTTCGTGATTGTGCTAATAGGTCTTTAATGATTTTACGTAGATATAAGGGGCGTGAGAAAAGTGTTGGACGTCAGCAGGTGACTAGTAAGATTTTACTTAATTTTGTAAAAGAGATTGATGACCATTTTGCTATTCTTGACGAGGCTCGTCGTGAGGTTATGGAGGATTATATGGATGTTTCTCATGCTGAAGATGTTTTACGGGATATTGAATCTGGTAAAATTGTAATAAAAACTGTTAATACCGTAATTCCTACGCCTTTTGCTTTTAATCTTGTTTCTAGAGGCTATTTAGATGTACTTAAATATGAGGATAGATCGGAATTTATTAAACGTATGCATGAAGCTATTATTAATAAAATAAAAGATAAGAAGAGATTAAATAAGTCCAATTAAGTTTAATTTTTTCTTTAATAAATATGAATATAATAATTAATCATTATAAATTAGATAAATTACATGAAAAATAAATAAAAAGTAAGACATATTAATTCAAATAGAATGATAAATAATTTAGGATATGAAGATGTTTAAATAATAATAAGTTATAGAATAGCTTATGTTATAATTAAACTGCAAATATAATTAAAATATAAAAAATACATTATTAAATAAGCCAAATAATCATCATGTTTAATAATGATAAAAAGAGAATAGTTTAAATAGTACTTTAACATAATTATTATATAACAAAAAGAAATTTTTGTTAACCCAATTAATTATTATCCACCATATAATAATTAATAAAGAAATAGTTCAGAATATGTTATAGACATGTTTTCATCTATTGAACAATTTAAATAGTTATTTCATTAAAAAAAATATCTTATTACATCAATATGAGAAATTATTAATTTAAACGTAATATCAGCATAGAATACGTTAATTATTGTATTAATTATCCTAGAATAACATAGAAACTAATCAAATAATACCTACTTAAGGAAACATTCTTCATAATAAAATATAAGAAATATTCTTCACAAAAAATGATTTTTAGTTTCTATTTCGGAAAGAGAAATTTTTTTAGATAATGATAGATCATGTTATCATTCTCATTTTTTTATATTTTTTTATAAAAAAATATATCCCTACATTTTTTTAAAATTATATTATTTCAAAGAATAATTGATAAAAACAAAAGCTAATTTTATAAACTTCTACAAAACTTTAAAATAAATATATTACCCAATATTATATTAGTAATAATCTATATTTTAAAATAGGAGGGAGAATATGAATCTAGACAATAATGAAATATTTGAAGAGATGTATGTTAAAGATAAATACGCTCCCTACACTGAAATAGAAGAAATATCCCATGGAAAAGAACTTCTAATAAAAAAACCATATAGAAACGTTATTAAACTTAAATGTTATGAGATAATTCCTGGAGTAATAACAGTAAAAGATCATACTGACCTTATGGAAAGATATACAAATCAAGACCATATTTTTGAATATAAACACCCTGAGAATATACTAGTAATAACCTATGTTACAACAGGTAGATGTCAGATTCCTATTGGTGATGATAAATACGTGTTTGCGAAAGAAGGGGACATGAACATGTATATTAAATCAGAAAATCCTAATGCTATTGATTTTATAGGAGAATCACAATTTATTCATATAATTATTAACAAAGAACTAATTACTAAACAAGTTCAAGGATATACAAAAGAATATGTTAAAATGATTAATAGATTATATGATATATCTGACGTATATCGTAACGTAATATTTGAACCTGATGAAGATATAAAAACAGTCATCCACCAGATGCAGAAGTACCAAAATAAGAAAAGGAGAATTAATAATAATAATTATGAAAGATTAAAAATATTAGAATTAATAATTCTACTATATGAATTTAACATACATGATGAAAAATATTCTAGAAATGTCTACTCAGATGTTCAAATTAGAGTAGTTAGAAAAATAAAAAATACATTATCTCGTGATATTGCAAGCTACATTTCATTAGACGTTCTATCGGCAACATATGGTATTAATTTAACAACTATGAAAAATTGTTTTAAAGACATGTATGGTAAACCATTATATAAATGGTACAGGGAATATAAATTCCAAAGAGCAACAGATCTAATTAAAAATACCACTTATCCAATATCAAAAATTGCTAATATGGTGGGATATAAAAGTAGCAGTAAATTTTCTAAAGCATTCAAGACAGAAATGGGTGTATTACCTTCAAGTTATCGTAAAAAGAAGAACAAAAAATAGAATAACATCCTCTTCCTTAAACACTTCTTTTATAAACTAACAGAAACTTTTTTTCAATAACAATTCAAATTATATTTAAATTAATAAAGAACAAGTATAAAAAGAGAATAAAACGCTGATATTTTATTCATTAAACTAATAAACTATTAAAAACATATAATATGTATATAATTATTTTAATATTGAATTAAACAAAAAAGGAGATATGATGAATTATTTATTAATACTACTTATATTTATATATGTAGCATTAATGCTTATAGTTGGATATGTTGCGTGGAAACGTACAAACAGCAAAGAAGATTATCTTGTTGCTGGAAGACAAACAAATTCATATATTATGGCTCTAAGTTATGGTGCTACATTTATCAGTACCTCTGCAATTGTTGGTTTTGGAGGATTAGCCGGAACAAACGGTCTTGGAATACTCTGGTTAGTATTTTTAAACATTGCAGTTGGAATATTCTTAGCATTTGCAGTATTTGGTAAAAAAACTCGTAAAATGGGTCAATATTTAAATGCATTGACTTTTCCCGAATTTTTATCTAAGAGATTTAACAGTAAATTTATACAATATTTTAGTGGACTTCTAATTTTCTGTGCCATGCCAATATATGCCGCTAGTGTACTTATTGGTGCAGCACGTTTTGCAGAAACAACAATTAACATTGACTTTAACATAGCCATCATTGTATTAGCAGTTCTAATAGGATTCTATGTTATTTATGGTGGTATAAAAGGTGTAATGTATACTGACGCATTACAAGGTTCTATTATGTTTATTGGAATGTTAATATTACTTATCAGTATATATTGGATGCTTGGAGGAGTTACACATGCTCATCAACTATTAACTAATATGGCACCTTTATTCCCTGAATCCTCAAAGATTACAGGAGCAACTGGTTGGACCACGTTCCCTGTGACGGGCAGTGTGTTCTGGTGGAATTTAGTAACATCTATCATTCTAGGTGTAGGTATCGGTGCAATAGCACAACCACAATTAGCTGTCAGATTCATGACTGTTGAAAGTAATAAAGAGTTAAACCGTGCTATTCTTGTTGGTGGTATATTTATATTTGTAGCAACATTTTCAGCATATGTTGTTGGAGCATTATCTAATGTATATTTCTATCAGACGTCAGGACAACTAGCTATACAGGCTGCTGGTGGAAATGTAGATAAAATTATTCCTACATTTATTAACAGTGCTATGCCTACATGGTTTACATATATATTCCTATTAACACTGCTTTCTGCAGCTATGAGTACTATTAGTACACAATTCCATGTTCAGGGAACATCCATTGCATATGATGTTTATGGTTCACTTAAAGAGCATAAACAAAAATATACATTAACTGTTACACGTTTAGGTATATTAATAGCAATCATTATTGCTGTTGTATTAGCATATATCCTACCATCAAACATTGTTGCTCAGGGAACTACTATATTCTTCGGAATATGTGCAGCCGCATTTTTACCAGTTTACATATGTGCTTTATTCTGGAAACGTACAACAAGAGAAGGCGCTATTGCAGGTCTTATTAGTGGAACAGCAATCAGTTTATTCTGTCTGATTTTCACTCATAAAAAAGAAGCTGCAGGGCTTGGTATTTGCAAACTATTAACTGGTCAAACAGTATTATTTACTAGTATGCCTTGGCCTTATGTTGATCCAATGGTTATTGCATTACCATTATCATTTATTATTACAATAGCTGTATCTTTATTAACTAAAAATAGTACTGAGGATAATAAAGCTATTGATCAAATGTTTGCTGAAGGTGATGCTAAATGATTGAAATATTAGGTCTTACTGATCCTATAATTATTTGTGCATATTTAAGTTGTATCCTGATAACAATTATATGTATAATATATGGTGCGGTAAACTGGAATAATGATAACTAAATAACATGTATCCTCTCCCTATTAACTTTTTTTAGATATGTCTTTTTTAGCATATTTTTATTATAATTGGTTGAATTACACATATTTTATTAAAATAAGAATGTTTATTCACATATAGTGATATTTACGCTGTTATAATTCCAATTATGGGAATAAACTAACTTAAAACAGATATGTATAAATAAATTTAACTAAATAAACATATAATGATAGAATAATAAGGTAAAATTATGTTATATGGAATTACAGATATTGGATCAAATACTATACGACTAAAAATATATCGATACGAAAACAATAAAGTACAGGAATTATTTTCAAAGAAAAAGACCGCTGGATTAATAGCATACCGTGAAAATGGTAAATTAAACGATGAAGGCATAGATATATTAATTTCTACCTTAAAAAAATTCAATAAATACATCAAAAATCTGAATGTGGATAAAAGTTGTTTCTTTGCAACCGCAAGTCTAAGAAATATTACTAATACTAAAGAAACACTAGATAAAGTAAAAAAAGAAACAGGAATCAAGATAAAAATACTATCCAGCCAACAAGAAGCAGAGTTAAGCTTTATATCAGTGAAAAATGATGAATTGGAAAATAAAGAAGGAGTATTGATTGATGTAGGTGGTGGAAGTTCTGAAATAACAATATTTGAAAAATGGAAACCAGTAGATGAAACCAGTTTACCTATTGGATCACTCTACTGCTATGAAGAATATGTTTCACAAATGCTTCCAACAAAAGAAGAACGTGCAAAAATTGAAGAACGTGTATTGGATGAATTAAAAAAATCAGGAATAAAACAATACAACAAAAAATGCCTATATGGAGTTGGAGGTACTGTTCGTACCATGAAAAAATTACTGGAACATATGGAAATAAAAACTAACAAAAACAAAGTAATGCCTATAGACTTACTAGACCAACTTCTTGATGAATTAAATGAAAACACCAAGGAATGCTATAATAAAATACTTAAAGTAAAACCTGACCGTATCCACACAATAGTACCAGGTATACTTATTGTAAAAACAATATCAAACTACTTCAATGTAGAACAAATACATGTAACACAAGACTCACTACGAGAGGGCGTACTATATTCATTAATAAAAAATGAGGAGATATAATGAAAAAAAGAGACTACTCATATACACAAAATAGGGAATTATCATGGTTAAAATTTGATGATCGGGTATTATTAGAAGCAGAAGATAACACAGTACCAGTACTAGAAAGAATAAACTTCATATCTATATTCAACAGTAACCTTGATGAATTTTATATGATTAGATGTGGTAGTTTATACGATGTAACTCTTATTAATAAGAAAGACATAGACAATAAAACTGGAATGACTGCTCAAGAACAATTAGATAAAATTTTCGAATCAACACATCCATTATATGAGAAAAGAGATAAAATATACCAAAAAATACAGCATGAACTACGAAAGCATAGAATAATCAGACATAACTTTGACGAACTAAATAGTGTAACAAGAAAATACATAACACAATACTTCTATGAAAATGTTGCACCACTATTATCCCCTCAAATCATTGACACACATCACCCATTCCCTCACATGGCAAACAAGAAGTTATACGTCTACTGTATCCTTGAATATGCAGATAAAAAGAATAAGAAAAAAGAATTAATGGGATTAATACCAATACCACAAACATTACCAAAATATGTTAAATTCCCTGGAAGCATGGAATTCATATTAATGGAAGATTTAATATATGCATTTACAGAAAACATATTCACTAACTATCTAGTCAAATATAAAACCGTGACAGCAGTAACAAGAAACGCAGATATAAACCTTCAAAGCACACCTATAGATGAAGATGAAGATTACAGACACTTCATGAAGAACATTCTTAAAAAAAGGAAAAGATTATCACCGATACGACTTGAATTCTACCATGATAACACACCAAAATACACTAAAAAACTTAGACATGAATTAGGTCTAAAGAAGGAACAAGTATTCGTTACACAAACACCTATAAACCTGGATTATATAGGTGACTTCATAAAAGAACTACCTGATGCATTACGTGAAGAATTAACATTCCCTAAATTTGAATCACAAAGAAGTGGTAGTATAGATCCTAATACATCCATATTCAAACAATTAGATGAAAAAGATATATTACTATTCTACCCTTATCAAACAATGCAACACTTCCTAGACTTCTTAAAAGAAGCTGCTAATGATCCAGAAGTATTATCCATAAAAATAACATTATACAGGGTTGCAAAAACATCATCCGTAATAAAATACCTGCTAGAAGCACTTGACAATGATAAAGATGTAACCGTGTTAATCGAATTAAGAGCAAGATTTGATGAGAAAAACAATATTCATTATGCAGAACTTCTAGAAGAAGCAGGATGTCAAATATTATATGGATTTGAAGACTACAAAGTACATTCAAAAATATGTACAGTAACAAGAAAACATGATGGAGTAATAAAACAGTACACACAAATAGGAACCGGAAACTATAATGAAAAAACAGCAAAATTATATGTTGACTACTGTTACTTAACTTCTAATGAGGCACTTGGTGATGATGCAACAGAATTCTTCAAAAATCTCTCATTATCTAACCCAAGAGGTCACTATAACAAATTTTTAGTAGCTCCATCAAGCTTAAGAACAGGCATAATATCACTAATAGACAGGGAAATTGCTAAAGCAAAAAATAATCAGCCAGCAGAGATCATAATGAAAATGAACTCATTTACTGATAGAAAAATTATTGATAAGATTGCTGAGGCTTCCCAGAGCGGTGTTAAAATAAAAATGATTATTAGAGGTATTTGCTGTATTATTCCGGGATTAAAAAATAAAACAGATAATATTGAAATTAGAGGTATTGTTGGAAGATATCTTGAACATTCAAGAATATATGCATTTGGTACTGGAGATGATAGATTACTATACATATCCAGTGCTGATATGATGACAAGAAATACTTCAAAACGTGTTGAAATTGCATGCCCTATTGAAGATAAAAGAATTAAAGAAAGAATTCTAGAAGATCTTGAAGTAATGTTACATGATGATATTAAAGGTCGTAGAATCAATAGTAACGGTGACTACGAGCATATTCAACAATCCAGACATACTAATGCACAAGAATTCTTCCAGGAAAGAGCAATTAAAGAAAGTGAAGAACTCGAGAGAAAAGAAGAACTTGAAAAAGAAGCAATTAATAAAAAAGAAGAACAGGAGAATAAACATAAAGGATTCTTTGATAAAATTAAAGAATTATTCTCTTAGACAAAACAAGATATGAATCTAATATAACATCACCACCTCCCTAATTATTTTTTCTAAATTATTATCTTTTTTTTACACATATTTTCCTTATAAATAATTTAATAAGAATAAAGGGATATAAATAGAAGCATGAATAGATTACATTCAATACTTAAAAATGAGGTTACAGGCTGGAATACATGGGAGATATCATGGCTATTATGTGCAACCCTTTTTATCATCATATTGTCTATTCAAACAAATAATGAAATTATAGGCATAATTGCTGCTGTTACAGGTGTAATATCAGTAATATGCTCTGGAAAAGGAAAATTATCCGGATTTATATTTGGTATTGTGAATGCAATTTTATATGCAGTAATTGCATATAATACCCGATATTATGGAGAAATGTCATTAAATATCTTATATTACATTCCAATACAGGTATATGGTTTGTATTCATGGAATAAGAATATGAATCCTGAGACTAATGAAGTTTATAAGAGACGTATGACCAATAAAGAAAGATGTATACTCTTATTAATACTGGTTGTTACTACTGTTTTCTTTGGATTGATATTAACTAGTTTACATGGAAATAATCCATTTATTGATGCACTTAGTAGTTTGTTATCCGTAGTTACCATGTATATTGCTGTTAAACGTTTCATGGAACAATGGATTTTATGGATTGTTGCAAATTCTGTAAAATTAATACTGTGGATAATACCATTAATGCAAGGAGCAGGTAATACTGCTATTATGTTAATGTCTCTTATATATCTAATTAACTCATTTATAATGTTTTTCAAATGGAGAAATGAAGTAAATAATAATATAAAATGACAAAATAATTAATTAAAATAATTTAGGAGAAGATATACATGCCAGCAATAACAATAGAAGGACCAAAAGCAACAAAAGAAGCAAAAAAAGAAATTATTGAAAAAGTATCAAAAGACGTAGCAGAAGCTTACGGACTTCCAGTTCAATCAATTGTTATAACAATACATGAATGTGAACAAGATAACGTTGGAGTAGGTGGAAAACAATTATCAGAGATAGAACATTAAATTAATTAGATAAAATTTTCCCTCTCCAGAAAAAAATGATAATTTCATTAACCCACCTATTTTTTTTATATTATTTATCCCTGTAAAGAATAACACTAATATAACAATTAATTAACGAAAACTATTTTTTAAAATCAGTAATTTTTATACAAATTAGAATTATTTTATAATTAGAATTAGATAATAAATATTTAACTATATAAATGAGGGGGGTTAAAAAAGAATTGAGGAAACAGATCTATGCTGTTTCTTCAATTGCTTGTGTTGGACATGCTTCAGCACATACACCGCAACCTACACATTTTTCTGCGTCAATTACGTATGGAGTACCTTCAGAGATAGCATCCACTGGGCATGCGTTTACACATAATCCGCATCCTACACAAGTATCATTAATTTTATATGGATTTCCTGCCATATTTATCACCTTATTATATTATACATTAGTCATCCTATTCAAGTTAAACTAACATGGTTATTTATATTGTAGACTAAATATATATTTTTCCTATTTTAGAAAAACTTAAAAAAAGAATTAACAACTTAAAAAACAGAGGACAACTGAATTATATAGAAAAAGAGATAGAGAAAAGAAAATCAATTCATTAATCTCCAATTGAAAAAATAGTTATGTTTTACAATTATAAATTAATTTATTAGAAAAATAGGGTTTATAGAAAAAATATTATAAAAAGGGTGAATGAAGTAATAATAAACTTCACAAATCCCTTTTTTACTTATTATAACAGTTCTTATTTATTTACTGTTTCATTACCACTATGTGCAGTATTATCTTTAACAGTATTGTTTTCAAATATTGTTGTTTTATGTTTAATGTCAAAGATTGCTGATCCAGTTGTTGCTGTGTTACCGGTTATATTGTTTCCAGTGATTGTGGTGTTTGTTGCACGAGTATAAATTGCTCCACCATAGCTTGCAATATTACCTGTTAAGTTATTATCAGTTATTCTTGTATTAACTGCATTATAATTGTTGATTGCTCCACCATAGCTTTTTGCAATGTTACTATCAATTATGTTTCTGCTTATTGTGTTGTTGGTTCCTATGTTGAATATTGCTGCTCCACTAGCTGCTACACGGTTATTGTATATACTGTTAGAGTCTACAGTTATATTTGAACCTCTTAAGTATATTGTTCCGTATTGAGCTTGGTTGTCATGTATACTGTTACTTTCTATTGTTGTATTTCCTGCATTCCAGTTGTTAATTGCTCCTCCAATTGTTTTTGCAGTGTTGTATGCAATTGTGTTTGATCTGATGATTATATCTGTACCAAGGTTGTTTATTGCTGCTCCACTTCTTGCTTTGTTAGCTGTGAAGTCATTGTTTGTTATGTTATTGTTTTGTCCTATTACAAATACTGCTCCACCGCTTACTAGTGCAGTGTTACCTGTCATAGTGTTATTATCTAGTGTTAGTGTTGTTCCACGGTAGTATATTGCTCCACCATAGTTTGCCTGGTTGCCATTGAACTGGTTGTCTGTTATTACTGTACCAGTAGCATCCCAGTTACTGATTGCTCCTCCTAGGGTTTTTGCAGTGTTATCTGTGAAAATGTTGTTTGTTATTTTAGTGTTTGCTCCGAGGTTGTATATTGCACCTGATGAAAGTGTTACATTGTTTTTGGTGAATGTATTGTTTGTTATTTCTGTGTTGTTTCCTCTGTTGTATATTGCTCCACCATATTTTGCTGTGTTGTTTGTGAATACGTTGTTTATTATTGTTGCGTTATTTGTATTATAGTTGTTGATTGCTCCACCATTTGTTCCTTTGTTGTTTATGAAAGTGTTTCCACTTATTATTGTATTATTTGCTCTGTTTAGGATGGTTGTATTTGTAAATCTGGTGAAGGTAATGTTTTCTATTGATACTGCTCCATTTTCTATGTTGAAACAATTTGTAGCATTATTATTTCCATCTAATACTGCGCTGTCACTCATTACTTTTATGGTTAAATTTTTATTAAATTTAACTGTGTTATTTATCACGTAATTTCCATTTAATATGTATATTAATGAATTATTGTATGAACTGTTCTGTATTGTGTTAAATGCGTATGTGTAAGTCCATGGTGTTTGTGGTGTTCTACCATTATTACTGCTTGAACCATTAACTGCTACATAGTATACTGGTCCGTAATATGTACCATTAGTGTAGTAGGTTATACCTGATGGTTCATAGTTTACATCACCATTATAATTTACAGATATAATATTATTTCCAGCTTTTAATACGTTTACTGGTATAGTAGCACTAGCTGTGCCATTTACAATATCAGATGAGTAAGTGTTACCATTTACTATGATATTTACTACACCGCTTGTTACACTGTTACCATTAGCATCGGTTACTACAGTGTTTAACACTACAGCATCAGTTACTGCTCCATTATCAGGGTTTACTGTTACTGTTGTTTCTACTGGTTTAATATTGATTAATGTTGCTGCTTGTGAATTAAGACTTTCAGCATCACCTGCATAGTTTACTACTAGTATGTGTGCTCCAGCATTATTTAATGCGTAATCAATACTTGCAGTGTTATTAGCTACTGTTGTGTCTCCTATTACTGTTCCATCAACTGTGAATGTTACAGTACTACCATCAGTTATGTTTGCAGTAGTAGCTGTGATTGTTACAATATCTCCTACTTTACCATTTACAGGATTTATTGTTACTGTTGTTTCTACTGGTTTAATATTGATTAATGTTGCTGCTTGTGAATTAAGACTTTCAGCATCACCTGCATAGTTTACTACTAGTATGTGTGCTCCAGCATTATTTAATGCGTAATCAATACTTGCAGTGTTATTAGCTACTGTTGTGTCTCCTATTACTGTTCCATCAACTGTGAATGTTACAGTACTACCATCAGTTATGTTTGCAGTAGTAGCTGTGATTGTTACAATATCTCCTACTTTACCATTTACAGGATTTATTGTTACTGTTGTTTCTACTGGTTTAATATTGATTAATGTTGCTGCTTGTGAATTAAGACTTTCAGCATCACCTGCATAGTTTACTACTAGTATGTGTGCTCCAGCATTATTTAATGCGTAATCAATACTTGCAGTGTTATTAGCTACTGTTGCATTTCCTATTACTGTTCCATCAACTGTGAATGTTACAGTACTACCATCAGTTATGTTTGCAGTAGTAGCTGTGATTGTTACAATATCTCCTACTTTACCATTTACAGGATTTATTGTTACTGTTGTTTCTACTGGTTTAATATTGATTAATGTTGCTGCTTGTGAATTAAGACTTTCAGCATCACCTGCATAGTTTACTACTAGTATGTGTGCTCCAGCATTATTTAATGCGTAATCAATACTTGCAGTGTTATTAGCTACTGTTGCATTTCCTATTACTGTTCCATCAACTGTGAATGTTACAGTACTACCATCAGTTATGTTTGCAGTAGTAGCTGTGATTGTTACAGTATCTCCTACTTTACCATTTACAGGTGTTGTGGTTATTGTTGTATTTGTTTTTAGTACACCATTATTTTTAACAGTGTCCTCTGAGGTAGCATTTACACTAGCATCTCCACCAGTGCCATCTGCTTTTAATAGGTTATATTCAATATCATTACCATTACTACCTGATATTGTGGTTATACTTCTTGTGTTATTGGTTGTTTTAACTGTGTTATTTGTTACTGTGGTATTTGCTTGTCCTTCTAGGATTATTCCTGGACCTGTTATTGTTTTAATATTATTATTAGTTATAGTGTTATTAGTTCCAAAGTAATTGTAGATTCCTACGGTTCTTCCTTTAAGATAATCAGCAGTACCTATAACACCAGGATATTCACCAGCAACTGATATGTTATTATTAGTTATATTACAGTATGCTCCTATAACACCAACAGCCATAGGTGTGTAACCACTTATGTTTATGGTATTATTAGATATGGTTGTGTTATCTCCACCAAACTGTTCAATAGCATAGGTATTGTATCCTGTAGCTATTATTGTGTTATTAGATATTGTGTTGTTAGTAATATTACCTTTTCCAGGAGTATATGCTCCTCCGCTATACAGGAAATCAGTGATTGTGATTCCATAAATTACATCTTCTGCATTTGTTATAGGATTACTAGAATCCATTCCACAGGTTAAGTTAATATAGTTATTGGAAATTGTGTTATTTTGGAAACCAATGCCTTCCATCATTATTCCAGAACAATAATCATCAGAGACTGCTGTGATGTTATTGTTACAAATTGTATTATTAGAACTTCTTACATTAATGTGATATAAATAATTTTCTGCTATGCCTGAAATATTATTGTTAATAATTGTATTATTTGATCCAGTTACTAAACATGAATATATTGTATTGTATGAAGCATTTAGAGTATCAGTTCCATTAACGAATATGTTATTATTTCTAAGGATATTGTTATTACCATTTATTTTAACAGCAATGGACATTGGATGATTTGTGGTATCCCAGTTGATATAATTTGATGGTAAAGTAGCATTAAATGTACAATCTTCTATAATTGTATTTTTTTCTAATGATACACAATTTAACTCATCCATCAGATTTTCACTATCATATACTTGATGAATTGTTATGTTATGGAATAGATTTGTTTTTGAATCATCTGCATCACTATATAGAGCATAAGGATAATAATCATAAATTGAAGTATCAGTTATATCAATTGTAAAATTAATAAAAGTTACATTACATATTGCAATTGCACTTAAGAACTTATTTTTTAATACTAAATTATCTTTACCAACAAATGTCATTTTATAATTTGCGAAATCACTAGCTGCTGTTCCACATTGAATACCTGGTATACTATCAGGAAGTGACTCAACAATAAATAATGTATTACCACGTACCTTAGGAGTTCTTATTGTACCTGTTGATCTAATATATGTATTATAATTATCATCATTAATTACATAGACATTTTGGTATTCACTCTCATTAAAATCAATAGGCGTACTTTTAAGAGATGAAAATTTAACCTTTCTTAAATTATTAACATTACTAGAGATAGTTTTGTTATTTTTTTCATTTATAGTATTATTAGTTGAAGTAATATTAGTTACTCCAGGTTTAACATATAAATAACTTATATAATTATTTTTTAACACGCAATTAGACCCAACGATATTCATTGTATCGCTTACATATACATTATCAACTACATTCTTACCATAAAGATAAATAATACTTACATTATCTTTAGTTGCATTAGATCCTGATTGTAGTTTTACTGTTCCACTGAATGTATTATTTTCTAATGTACTGTTTTCACCACTATTTACTGTTCCACTGCATGTGTTGTTTGTTATGGTACTGTTTAGTGATGCTGTGAATGATGAACCATTGTTTAATATGTTGTTTTTGTATGTGTTTCCAACATATCTTTGATAGTTATCACCAATGCTCCAGTTAATTGAGCTGGTACTCATCCATTGTGTGGTTATACCTTGACCTGCATAATTAATAATATTATTTTCAACAAAGTTATCTCCACCACTTAATGTGATACCGTAGCATATTATTGAGCTTGTTGATGGTCCATTAATAGTGTTGTTAACTATTCTATTTCCTCTGTTTAATGTAACATTAGTATAATCTTTGCCTGCTACATTATATGTTGTGAGGTATATTAAGTTTCCAACAGTATTTTTTCCTGTTATCACATTGTTTTGTAATGTACAGTTATTTGCCCATGCAAGAACTATACAACTACTACCACTATTATTATTAACTGTGATGTTACTGTTTTTTACTGTTACAAAGCTGGAATTGTCTCTTATGGAAACTACTCCAACTCCTGATCCAATTCTCTGGTTTTCTACTGTAACGTTCACATTGTCAAATGTTACTTTGGTAGCATTTTTAACAAATATCTGTGTATTGTAGAAGTTAATATTGGATATGTTAGTGTAAGATCCTGTGTTAGTAACTGTGAATGAATTACCAGTTTCGTTACCGAAATAACTTCCTGATGTAGTGTTTAAATATATTTTACCAGTACTACCACTAGCTGAGGTTATTGTTACTGCTTTATCAATAACAACTGGTTGATTAGCTTGTATAGTACCATTAACATAGATAGTATCTCCATCATTAACATTATTTAATCCACTGTTTTTAAAGTAAGTGTTATAGTTACTGTTATTTACAGTGATATCTTTTGTTTTTTTAAGATTTTTAGTATTACTACGTACTTTCTTATCTTCTTTAATAGTTGCTTTATTATCGGTTGTTTGTATTTGGCTTGCTGTGTGTTCTATTGTGTCCTGTGTTGTTGTCTGTACGTGATTAGTTGTTGTTACTGTTTGTGTATCATTAGTGTCTGCTGCGGATAGTGCTGTTAGTCCTGTTAGTAGAATGATAAGTGTTACTGTGAATAATACTAGTTTAGTATTATGTTTCATCGAAACATTTTCCTCCCTTTGAATTATTAGTTATAAATTTGCTATTCATTAAACGTTCTAGAATTAAAAATGGGTGTAATTCTAAGTAATTAATGAAATATTAAGTTGATAATTAATTGAATTAATTCTAATATTCTTATTAAAATTCAATTTAAACTTAATCAATTATATATAACAAAACAATAATATAAATAAGTTACTATAAAAAAGATCAACCAAATTAAGTAAATAATCCCTGGTTAATAATAAAAAACAATAAAAGACATTATTTTTTCAGAGAATTGTAATTAATATTATAAATCAGGTTAAGATAGAATATAACACTAAATAAATACTAAAAAAATATAATAGTTCAAAGAAAGATTATATTAAAAAAGAATAGTATGAAACATGAACGGCTGTATTTATATTAATGTATAATGTCAAACATATCATAGTATAATAAAGTAGATGGGAAGTGTTTTATTAGTATGGATTCTATAGACAGAGAAAATATATTTCTAGAGGAGGAAAACCTCTTTAAACTAACCTATGAGATTGATTATACCACGTTATCAAAGGGTCAGCAGAAGGAACTTAAAGAACAGTTAAACCCTACACTATATCATCCATATGTATATGATGTAGACCTGGAAGAGGAAGTTATTAACCATTACCATGTCGGACAATTACTATACCAGCCGACTAACCTGTACACTACATCAAGAATAACAAAACCCGGAAAAAATGTAAGATATCTGATCTATTCCAAGGAATTTCAGGAATTACCCGGCAAACAACTACAGTTACATTACAGAAATAAACAAGTAGCAGTTTCAGGTATCCTTAACTGCTTTAAAGTTATAGATATCACAGTAAAAGATAATATAACACAGATTACATTACTACATTATAATAGTTTTGAAGAATTAGCAATACAGCATCACAAGACAAGTATTGAAGAAAAAATATCAAAAAGAGCACCAGCAATACTTGAAGAAGAATATCCTGAGGATGATATAGATTTAAAAAAATTAAACTATAAACTTGATGCAGGTATTGGCCTAACCTCATACAAGGATAGAGTAAAACCATTCAATAAGGATCATATCATATTTCTATTAGAGGTATTATCAGAAATACATAACCATTACCCATTAGAAAAAGTAGTTGAATTTACAGAGATGTACGATATTATTGACTTAATAAATAACTACCAGCAATCACTTGATAATATGAAGAAGATGAAAGTCAGCCAAGACACATCATATGAAGAAGAACAACAGAAAATCACTGACAACTATAAAAATAAAATCATAAATAGTATGAAAATCTCTGAAAACTTAAAAGAAAACACATTGGGACAACTATCAGAGAACCATGAAAATCTAAGTAACTCTGAAAAAATAGATGAGGTTAGTGAAGTTCTAAACATACCACAGGAAAAACTAGAAAAACTACTAAAAATAAATAAGTAGTCCCTTTAATATCTAGTAAACTTAAACACTCCTACCAATTTACATTTTTATAGTAATGAAGACTTATACAACGATTGATTAAATTTTTTAATATATTTAATGTTTTTTCCACTTAAACTTAAACAACAAACCCTAATTTCACCTAATATACCCTTATTATTTTCTATTTTTAATGTTTTCTATAATTATACTGGCTAAATATAAATTATTAATTGATAGTTCTACATTATTCTTTTCAATATCCTCATCCATAGTTTATAATAATTATAACGTACAAAGTATATATTAAAAAAGAGAATTTACTTGTTCTCAAGGATTCTGGGAAAAAAGGGTTTAATATAATGAATATGCTCAATAATAAACAGTTCATGATATCATTTTGCATGACACTAGTAGTAGTATGTGTAATGTTTGCTTCCTCTGAAATAATACATAACACAGAAGTCATATTTCCAGAAATCTCTGCATTATGTATTGGTTACCTATTATATCATAAACATGCATGGACTGTTAATCATAAAAGAATGCTAACATGCATATCCACATGTGCTATTCTAGGAGTTATCATAGTAGAATATGTTCCACTACTCTTATGGCAACAACTCTGCCTAGCATTTGTTATTGGTCAATTACTATTAGCATACTCCGGAACAGATCTTGCACCCATGGTATCAGCTATCGTATTACCAGTACTTCTACAATCAAGAGGATATATTTATCCCCTGTCAACAATCATCCTAACAATACTAGTTATACTATTTAATGAAATAGAAGTTAAAAAACAATTAAGAACAAAAGAAGTATTCAAAGCATTAAACAAGCCAAATAAAAAGGAATACCTTCTTATAACACTACGTGTGATGATAGTTGTAGTAGTAACATACATGGCATGTGCAGTTGACTTAAAATTCATAATTGCACCACCACTTATTGTAGCATTCATCGAATTTAGTAAAAAAAGTGGTAAATTACGAGAAAAACCATTGAAACCAATCATACTACTAACAATAAGTGCAATCATAGGATGCCTGTGTAGATATATATTCACAATAACTTACAATATACCTATAACAGTTACAAGTATAGTAGCAATAACTATTACAATACTTCTAATATATAGGACAGAAACATATCTTCCACCAATAGGAGCTATATGTCTATTAGCATTAATTGTACCAGAAGATATTCTAACACTATTTCCACTAGAAATAGTTATAGGAACAACAATATTCATGACATTCACAAAAATAATATACAGAACTGAAACATTCAAAGAATACTATCATCAGAAATAATCATTCACACCGTTGGTGTTAGTAAATTTATTCTAATTTATGATACATTTACACTACATTGTATTATACTTGTTTCATGTCAAGCCCCTTGTAACATTATATTATTGAATAGCTTCAATTCTACCTCCTCCTTTTGTTTGTTTTTTTATTAACTAGTTTTAGTTTAAATATATAAATAATAATAAAGATAAATTTAACTATAATAACATTTTTTAAACTAGAACACGAGAATAAAATTAACTTAAAAAGGGGAGAGAAAAATAATGGATCCTGAAATATTAAACCTGCAAAATTATGCTTTAGAATTTATTATAATTGCTTACTTTATTACGTATTGCTGTTATATAGCATTCTTAAGAATACCATTTCGTCCTCTAAAATATGTAGATAATAAAGCTAAACACGAAGGAATAGATATCTTCTATAGAATTACTGGTAAAAAAATTTTATTAAATGGACGTCCACGTGCAGAAGTAATGAGCTTAATAACAATATTAGTCATGATATACCTATTAATTATTAATCCAGAAGTATTTAGTAAAACATTTATAGTACTTGGATATACCAGCATAATGCTAATTCTAAGATCATCATCATTAAATAAGAAAATAGTAGAAAACAACACACCACAATTAAATAATTATGATTATTACGTTGCAATCACTGATAATAATCTAATACTTATAATTCCATTAGTAATATTCTACTATTTACATTACTCCTATCCATATCAATATACTTTAAACTATACTATGATATTTAACTCATCATTAACTTTAATAAATCTTATCTTATTAGTGATAGTGACAATAGTTTTATTTCCCAAGTCAACAGGTAACATGATATACAAAATTACAGGCCTTGATCTTAGAAAACTAAAAGATTATGAAAAAATAGTTATCTATTACTCATTGATTTACTTAACAATATTCGTAATGTTTATGAAAAAATGGTACTGGTAGTTAAAAAATCAAAAATAAGGTAAAGGTTAATATTTCAATAGTATATCCGTTATTTTCTTTTCTCGGGTTATTTATTATTTATTAAAATTATAATTTCTCTTATATATCCTAATGTTATTGATGAAATTAAACAATACGCCTAAAATCAATATTAACAATATAAAAAGATAATTTAAACAAACAATTACATTTTGAGATACCGTACCAATATAAAGAATTAAGAAATATTCAAATAATCTAATAATCCATCCGATAAATACTACTTTTAAACCTAATTTATACTTTTTATAACATAATAAATAAAGACCTGAGAAAGGTAATAATAAAATATAAAATGCATGATATATAGTTAAAATATAATACAATAAAGATAATGCAACTAAAAATAATACAAAAGGAGTTATAATAAATAAAATTACTCCTATAGTATCATTATATTTATTAGAATTTATTTCCTCATCATCTAATATTATAAACGATTTCTAAATCAATAATAACACATCATATGAGAGATATAACCATATTAAACAAATTACACCCACAATTATTAAAGATTCAATACTATTATTCAAATAAAATAAAGAGTTATCTAAATATTTTATAAAATACACAAATTGAAATAAAGATAATAAACTAAAAAAAATACCCATATGAATTCTATAATTATAATTAAATTTCATAATATACCACCTAAATAATAATCCCAATAGGAAGTAGAATTCACATATAATAAATTAAACATTATAAAACTACTTTTCCTTTCAAATGTCATAATATAACTCCAATTTAAATAAATTCAACCAATATCCTGTTAAATCATTATCAGGAAGATATTTATTAACTTCATCTTCTGGCATTAAATAACCCTCACCATTATATTCCTCAAATGTTACATTCGATTTATCAAAAGAAAAATTATTCCTGACTTTGACAGTTATAACTCCTTTTATACCATCATCTTTTGTAATTACATATTTTCAACCTAGATTATACCTTCTATTCTATACCAGTTACATGTTTCCTAATTTATCTTCTCTCTCCTTGATATTAGTTTTATCCCCTGATGATTCTGAATTAAATCTTGTATAATATAATAATGCTGTTTCATTAAACCATAAAGCTAAATATATGCATTCAATACCAAATAAAATAAAAAGTAATATTTCTAATAGGGTATTATAATTATAAAAGATAATTATAACATATACTATATATTCAACTATTTTGAAAAAAACATCAATAAAGAAAATTTTCAACCCTTTTTTATAATCTTCCAAATAAATCAATCCCAAACCACACAGAGGAATCCAAAAAATATCTTTATTTAAGAGATTATAATAAACTGCAAATACTACTGCCATTACAATTATAAATATTTTATATGATTTCAATGGTTTTAGCTTATCAGAATATAACTTGTTAATTTCCACTGTTTTTTTAACTATAGGAATTTTATCCCTTAAAATATAACATGAAGACATCCATACGACAGAAAACATTAACAGATTAATACCAATATTTAACATGTCCTCTACATAATATACTAAAAAAGTATAGAAAATAAGAGGAAAAAGTGTTAAAGTAAATACAATAAATTCACTTTTTCTTTCAGATATCATAATATTTAACTCCTTTTATCCTTCTGTTTACAGAAATAATCCTTTATTTGAATAGTATTATTCTGAGATGTTGTTTTAACTGATTTATTTCCTCTTGTTCTAGTTTCAGTATGTTTTTTGTTTGATACTTTTTTTACAGATTGTTTGTAATCTGTTTTTTGATTGTTTTGTTGTTTAATAGATATATTAACATTTGTATCTGTGCTTTTTATGTGATTTATATTGGAATCAGTTCAATTATGTTCTGATAAATCATCTGTATTTACAGCAGATACAGCAGTGATAGTTAATATTAAAATCAAAAGAAAACAAAATAATTTCCACTGATATTTCATGAAAAAATCGCCTCATATTCCTTTAAATATAACGTTTTAAATTAAATTAATTAAAAAAAATTAAATTAAACTAAAACTTACTTAATATTTTATTTAAAGTTATATATATATAAATATCTAAAAAATAAATATTTAATAAACAAATAAAACAATAAACACGAGATTTCTATTAAATAAATAAAATAAACCTTAAAAACCAGTTAACCATCCCTTTTTTTATACTTTATTGATATACTTTATTGAGGATTGATAAAAATTGACTTTATATGAAGTCTATTTTTTTATATAAGTTTAATTGGTCTAAAAGCCATGAAAAATTATTGGTCGTTTTAGATTAGTGAATGTTTTTTTTGTTGATGTTTTTGTGGAACTTATCAGATAAAATCCTGTAATTATAAATCATCATGTCCACATATTATTGGTATTAAAAATTTTATCATCGTCCTATTTATTAATTTCTGACTAATAGCTCCTTTGAAAACATGAACAAAAACTAGAGGTAACACCATTATAAGAAAGTTAATGATATACAAAGAGAAATACATTAAAAAATATCCATGTAATACCAATTATCCAAGTCTAAAGCCTATAAAATTTATTAAAAGATGAGAATTTACTTGTCTTCTCAAAAATCCTAGAAATTAGAACAACAGTATTCATGACATTCACAAAAATAATATACATAACAGAAATATTCAAAGAAACTAAAAATCAAAAAAGAAGACAGTTACCTAAAATAATTCAGTAAATTTTCCTCCAACCCAAAATACCCTTATTTTATTAAATAACTATTTTTATAAAAATACATATAATAGATTAAAATTCAAAAATATAACACTCTTATATTTTAATATGTCTTTAATCCAGAAAAAAATATTGATTTAAAGTATAACTTATATAAAAGAGTATATATAAAAGAAAAACATATTATTACATAGATATTTTAGTTAAAAACACTAAAATATCCATAAAATCAATATCAGAGACTTTAATTAACACAACTTGATATTATTTTAATTTATTATTACTTAAAATATATTATATGAGGAATTAAGATGAAATATAATAAAATACTTCTATTCTTCATAGTAATTATATTAACAATAGTATCAGTTAATGCAACTGACATAAATAATAATTCAACAATTACTGCTAATAATAATTACATAGAACCGCATAATTCACTTGAAAACGGATTTAATGAAGAATATACAAGTAACTCTAAAGAAATACAGAATAATACAGAAATAGACAATAATTACTTTTATGATGATTCTATAGATGTTATAGATAATATTACGGATATTGATGAAAACAAAAGTATAACAGATTATCCAAGAAAAGTAAGTAATCAAAATAATAATAACAAATCAAATATTACTATAAATTTAAAGGATTATACTGCATACGCGGGTAAAACAATAATTATTAATGCAACTGTTAAAACAACAAATAATACCCCAGTAACATCAGCAAAAGTAGCATTTAAAGTTAATGGAAAAACACAGGCACATTTAAACGTGACTAATGGAACAGTGCTATATAATTTTAAAGTACCTCAATGGAGTGCGAAAAAATATAATTTAACACTAGTAGTGGGGGAAACAAGTAATACTAACTCATTATCCAAAAATAGTACATTAACATTATATCGATTGAACACAACAATAAAAACAAGTTATTTAACCTTTGCTCAAAGAAATACAATGAGTTATATTAATGCCACTATATGTGACCAAAATAATCAAAAAGTATATACGGGTAAATTAGCATTAAAAATTGATGGAAAAACCATAGCCAATCTTAATACTACAACAGGAATCATTAATTATAATTTTACGCCTACTCAAAGTATAGGTACACATAACGTAACTATAATCTATGGAGAAAACACGTTCTTCAATTATAATGAAAGCAATGTTAAAATAAGAATAATTAATACAACAGTTCATAATTATACAACAGCACAGATAATAGAAGCAGCTAATCGTGTGAAAAAATATCATGATAAATTTAAAACACTGCCAAAATATGTAGTGATAAATAATAATGACGTTACAATGTATGACTTTTTATACTTAATGTGTCAATCATTAATATCCAACAGTTCTTTATCTGAGGGAAACTTTCAACCAGAAAGTATCATAAAAGAAAATATAACTGCTGGAAAAATATATAAAGAGGAATACCTAAAATTAGCAAAAACAATCACTCAATCTATTGCAAATAATGGTGTTGTACCTGGTTATATTAACACATCATTAGGACAGCTAAGTTTAAATTCAACAATAGATGGGTATTCAAGAGCATTAGCTTTTGAATATAATAACAACAGATTACCAAATTACACTGCATACAATGAAAGTACATATTCAAAACCTCAAGTAAACACCACAGACCCCTACTTATTACCTTCAAAAAATTGTCAGTCCAATAGTTCAATAATAATTAATTTAGCAAGAAAACTAACAAATAATTGCACTTCATTATATTCTAAAGCCAACGCATTATTCCTCTTTGTACGAAATAATATAAGTTACGAGAATTATGGTAATACAAGAAAAGGTGCATTGGAAACATTATCTACTAAATTAGGCAATTGTTGTGACCAAGCACATTTATTAATAGCACTACTAAGAGCTAGTGGCATAAAAGCGGGATATGCTCATGCACAATGTTACTTCTATAATTCTAAAAAAGTAACAGGACATGTTTGGTGTAAAATATACCTAAACAATACATGGGTAGATGCAGATCCAACAAGTAATAGTAACACTATTGGACATACATCTAGTAATGAAATAAGAACATGGAATCAAAAATTATTATCAGAATTACCATTTTAAGGAGTGTGATTTAATATGTGGAAAAAAATAATACCAATTTTAATAATTATAGCTATTATAGGCGCTACATCAGCATATTATTTTGAAAATAATAAAACAACTACTAATCCCGGTAGTAATAGCCCTAGCGACATATTAAATACTGCAAGTAGCATGATAACACATGATCAAAATAATATAACTTCAAAACCTCATAATACTATGAACAATATCATTACAACTACAACACAAAACAATCCAATAAAAAAGGAATATGAAAATTCAAACAAAGACATAACATCGGAAAGTCAGAATATAATCGACAATATTATTAACACAGCAGAATCTAACCAAACAGGAACAATCTATCAAAATATAACCACAAACCCAAACAATTTACCTGCAAATACAAATAACCAAAATCCAAATAATTTAACTGGCAATAAGAATATAGTTAAAACAGTATTAAATGGATCAATACATAATGTACAGGAACCAAACAATATATATAAATATGATTACCAAAAAGGCGGTGACCCAACCATACCATCAACAGATTATAATAAAACAATAATCACACATAACAGTACTGGAGACTTTAAATACAATATTACTGCAGGTCAAGCATTACAACTAGTACAGAAAAAGTATCCTAATACTGATTGGACATATGTTAGTGTAACATACTATTCAAAAATCCCAGAAATTGTAGTAACCGACTCCCGTAATAACACCTATATTGAAGTTAGTCCAAATGGTGAGCTAATGGGAGGTTACTCTGTGGATGAAGTAGTACCAGACCAGAAAACAAATAAAGAATACAAATATGATTACCAAAAAGGCGGTGACCCAACCATACCATCAACAGATTATAATAAAACAATAATCACACATAATAGTACTGGAGACTTTAAATACAATATTACTGCAGGTCAAGCATTACAACTAGTACAGAAAAAGTATCCTAATACTGATTGGACATATGTTAGTGTAACATACTATTCAAAAATCCCAGAAATTGTAGTAACCGACTCCCGTAATAACACCTATATTGAAGTTAGTCCAAATGGTGAGCTAATGGGAGGTTACTCTGTGGATGAAGTAGTACCAGACCAGAAAACAAATAAAGAATACAAATATGATTACCAAAAAGGTGGCGATCCAACCATACCATCAACAGATTATAATAAAACAATAATCACACATAATAGTACTGGAGACTTTAAATACAATATTACTGCAGGTCAGGCATTACAACTAGTACGGAAAATGTATCCTAATACTGATTGGACATATGTTAGTGTAACATACTATTCAAAAATCCCAGAAATTGTAGTAACCGACTCCCGTAATAACACTTATATTGAAGTTAGTCCAAATGGTGAGCTAATGGGAGGTTACTCTATGGATGAAGTAGTACCAGACCAGAGTACTATTGAAAATAAAACAAACAACAACTATCAAGAGATAAACAATAATAACTACTCTAACAATTATAGTGATAATTATTCTGGATGATAAATAAAGAATATGTAGTTCTTTTGACTACATAATCTTTTTTTTATTTAATTAGGTTTAAATCTAATTTTTTATATATTTAAATAACTACTTTTATTAAATTAATTTTTGATTTATTTTGTTAAGATTAGGACAGGTAATTTTTTTTATTAGTTTTGTTTTTCATGTATTGAGGTGTGGGTATGGTTTTTCATATTTACACTTGAAATTGTTTTCTAGTATTATCTTTTGTTGTTGTTTGGGGTATATGGCGTGTTTGATTTTTAGGTTGAAGTAGTGTATTTTTGCGGTGAGATTTTTTGTTTTTGGTTTTATTTGTATTTTTGCTTCGTAATATCTATGTATAACGAATCAAAAATGCTTTTTTTTCAAGAAAATACAACAAAAAAACAAGAACATCAGAAAAGCAAAAAACTCCTTTTTACTATAAAAAGTAAAAAAATAACAAAGATACATATATATATATTACCTCATACAAAATAAGAATGATAATATACAATAGTTAGTAATATTGTATTATTATTAACTTGTATTAGATAAACTCCCTATTAAATAAACAATGTTGAAAAAGGTGAAAGATATGGAAAACAAAATATTAGCAGCAATAATTTCATTATTCCTTCCAGGAATAGGTCAATATCTATTAGGTAAAGGAAATAACTGGATAATCCTATTTGTAGTTATACTAATCATCGATATTATACTCGCAGCGCTTCTAGGAGGAGCAGGAACATACATAGCAGGACTCATCGGAATTATATTTGCACTTGATGCATATTGTGGATGGATAAATATATAATAATCTAAAAAACTAATTCTTCCATTTTATTTCTTTTTTTATACAAATTTCAAACACACAACTAATTTTAATAAAAAATAATACCACCTAGTCTAGCTTCCTAAAACATAAAATATTAATCACTTGATATATATGTAATATATGTAAAAATATAAAATAATAAAAATATTCTAAAGTCTTTAAAAAAATTAGAAATAGTTATAGAAATATATAATAATAGGTTTCAATGTTCATTATAAATGGATAATTAGTATAACATTATATTTATTCTTTGAAGCAGATACCTACTTCAATGGATTAACATAAAAAATTACAAAACAAGCCCTGTTCATTTTTTATAATTATTAAAATTAATTTAACTAGTATTATATCAAAAAAATAACATTATTTTCAATATTGATGATAAAATACTGGTTAAATGGAAAAAAATAAAATTAAAAAAGAAAAATAGAAATTTTTTAATATATGGATAAAAAAGATTACTTTTCACTTGCTTGTAAAGCTTCGTAGCATCTTTTACATAAGATCCTAGGTAAAGTTACATCTAATTTCTCTGCTGGGAATGGGTATCCTCCAGTCCACATTTCAATTTCTTCGCGTACTATGTGATCTTCACATAATCCCATACCACACACTATACATATTGCTACTGCTTCTGTGTCCTTTCCTTCTTGAGCACATACATAACATTTCATGATTAATTCCTCCTTAATGATTATATTGTAAATTAGAATATATAAAATTATGTTTAATAATAACAGACGTTGAATTATTATTTACAACTAAAAATAAAAAAGATTAACAAATGTTTAATATATTCAATGGAGAAAAATAATAAAAAAATATATGGAAAAAAGATTATGAAATAATCAATATGATGAATCGATTCTTAAATTATCAGAGCCAGTATAATTAAAATTATTATCTCTAACTATATGAGAAAAACTATTATTTAAGTTAAAAGCCCTGTTAAATGGATTATTTGGATTTTTAAAGAAGTCCTGACCATCAGACAGATTATTGTAAATAATTTGTTCTAACTTTAGACGTTTTATTTCATTATATACATATTCTTTATATGTTTCATTGTCTGAATCATTTCTTAGTTCTTCTAAAATGTTAATCTGCTGGCTGATTGTTTCATTTTCATCCGGAATTTGCAATCCACTATTTGAAACATTTTGAAATCCTGAGTAACTGTTACCTGCAGCAGAAACTGTACTTATTGCTAATAGACTTGTTACAAGTAATGTAAATAAAAACATGATTTTAGATTTATTTTTCATATTTGCTGTTCCTTAATAATGTTTATGTCATAAATATGATTTTCTTATAATGTACTATTTTTATATGTTTACATATATATGATTTGGTATTTTTTTAATATTTTTACTTAGTTCATATTATGAGAAATAATATTCTCTAAAATAAATAAAATGAATTTTAAAAACTAATAATAATATCCAAAAATACTTATAATTACTTAGTATACTTTAATATTAAGATATATCATTATATAATCATTAATAGATTGAATAAAGTATGTATATTTTTTTGCGATGATTTTAATCTCATTATTTAATAGTTTAAAACTCTTTGTAATCTGGAATATTAAAGATTATAAATTAATTCCCTAAAAAATCATCCCTTTATTAAATAAAAATTAAGTATATACACCATAACATAGAAATAATAAAAAAATAGTTAAATCCTGTATATAAAAAAAGTTAAAATTTAGATATCTAAACTCTTCAATGATGACTTAGTCATATCCTTAGATAATTGATACAACTCTTCTGCTTCTTCTTCTTTTGAATAATAAATTTTATCGTTCTGTGGATTATAGTAAGGATAATTTTCTCTTACATAAACCGTAATACCATTATAGGTTGTTTCAATATAATCCCCAGCTTCTTCCAAACTGTAAACTTTACTAGTTTCTCCTGAGTTATTATCTGATGCTGTATTATGTACCGAAGAAGTACCTGGATTACTAAGACCTTTTAAAATATTAGATAGTCTTGAATTCATTTAAATCGCCTTTATTATAATATAGCTTTGAGTATAGAAAAATTATGTTATACTATATTTCTGTTATATACTACTATGTTAAAAATTGTATATAAAATATCCCATTATTAATACAAATATATTTAAAAGTATTATTATTTATGTTCAAGATAATCAAGAATAGACGTAGAAGAATCCCATACAATTGATTCATCATCATCTGAAGCACTAACGGGTGCATTCAAATAATTAATAATTTCCGATAAATCATTAAACATCACATCATAATCAGCACTATACGAAAGATAATTAAAACCACTTTCATCAAGATTTAATGTGATAACAATACGTTCCTGATTAAAATAACGGTTTATAAAATAATATACTATATTCAGAAGTCCAAATGAAAACCAAAATGTTAGAATAAACAAGACTACATGGATTAATAAATTACCATAGATTGGCCTTTCCAAACAAAACATATTATTCTCATGAGCAATAATACGGTAATTATTATCAAGATATGTCTGAACAAGATGTCTAAAATCATTATCAGTATATACATGATGTCTATGAACTTTCATAATTATCAACATAAAAAACAAATAGTCTATTATTATATATAACAGTAAACTAAAATAATACTTTTCATTAAGAAAAGACTACAGAAAGATAAAATTAGGTCAATAAATAGGAAATAAACCGTTTTAAGTAGAGTATAATAAAATTAATAACTCCTACATTAGACATAAAGATTATATATATTTAATAATAAAGGAATTCATGTGCAATAATCTAATTACGCTTTAAATTATTCAAATATTTAAATTATAGATATTTAGACCTGTATAAATGAATTAAATATTTAAAGAGGATATATTCTAGAATATATTCTTTAAATAGGAATCATGCACACTCACAATAAAAAAAAGGAGATAAAAATATAAAAAAAATAAAATTAATACAGCAAATAGTTCTGTTCAGTTTAATAATCCTCTTATGCTGTGGAGCAATATATGCTACAGACAGTAACACAACAAACTCAAATAATACAGAAATTACTCATACAAATCATCATCCCAATAACCTCAGCAATACATATAAACAAGTAAAAACAGAGAATAATAATTACAATATATACCATAATAAAAGTGTAGTGCCTTCTAACACTTCAGAAAAAAATTATACTAATCACAACCAATCAACAAGTGAACCATGGGACATAGAGACACCAGTACCTGTAACAGCCAATATTAAGGGCGCATACACGCAATTTAGTGATGGTTATTGGGCTTATTGTATTGATGAATCAAAAGATGCTGCACGAGTAAATGAATCATATACTAGATATAAGTTAACAAATGAAACTAGTATAAATGAATTATATACTCCAAATGTCAATGTTCTACCGTATATTAAATTATTCATGGTAAATCATTGTAATGACCCTGATTTCATAAATTCAGTAAATGTCCATCAATCAAACAGAGAAGTTATTGAAGGATTTACAGCATACGATATTTTACAATACAATAACGGTACATTAAATGATGAAGTAGATCAAGAATGGTTTGACAGAGAAATAAGTGACAAGGTTGTAGGTTATTATATAAATGAAACTATAAACATGTATAAAACACTAAATAAGGATATAGCAAACTATGGTATCTACGTTCAACCTAATGGTACAACAATAGCATATCAATTCCTAATCTATAAACCAGATTCTAATGTATTTCAAAACTACATAACTATCAACTACAAAGTAGTAGAAAAAAACTCATTATCATGGGCATGGAAAGTACTCAACAAAACAATAACCCATGATAACATTACAGAAATAACTGTATCCATACCATATAATACAACAGAGACATACTATACAAATGAAACAGTACAAGTACCATATAATACAACAGAGACATATTATACAAATAAGACAATACAAGAACCCTATAATACAACAGAGACATATTATACAAATAAGACAGTACAAGTACCATATAATACAACAGAGACATATTATACAAATAAGACAATACAAGAACCATACAATACAACAGAAATATATTATACAAATAAGACAATACAAGAACCATACAATATAACAAAGACGTATTATACAAATAAGACTATACAGATACCATATAATAACACAATTAAACATTATAATACCACAAATACAACAAAACAGCCGATAGAACACAAAAATATAAGAACTATCAATAACATGCCTAACAATATAAACAGAAATAAGGGTATTAATACAAAAATAATCACAAAACCAACTAATTCAACACAATTTATAAAATCAAATCTAAAACCAAGACAACATAATATAACTATAATAAATAAAAATAATACTAAATATATAACCAAAACAATACAGGTAGCACATAATCAGACAATAACTCTTTATAGGACAAAAATTGTACAAGTTGCTAATAACAGAACAGTAACTAAATTTAAAACAATAACCGTAGAAGTACCGCACAATAGAACCATAACTACATACAAAAATGAAACACGACAAGTAGCACATAACAGAACAATATTATCTTACCAAAATAAAACAGTGCAGGTAGCAAATAATAGAACTATAACCTATTATGCAAATAAAACAATGCAAGTAGCACATACACATGTTGTAACAAAATATAGGGAAGAAATAAGAAAAGAAAATCATCCATATACAACATCAAGTTATGTTTTATACATTTATCTATTATATTTAAATGGTAACTTAACATATGACCAACTTGTAGCAATTTTAGGAACATCCACAGCACAACATTTATTTGATTCAAATGGTACAATAATGCTTGAATATAATGATATTACAGATATACCAGGTAGTATAACTGTGGAAGGTACTAATTCATCAGTAGTTATTCATCCAACTAGTGATAATGTGGATTTAAATAATCCTGAAGGATTATCTGATGATTCATTGAATTCTAATGAAAAACTTATTGATGCAGGAATAGTAAATGCAGAATACTAAATAGGTGGAAGGAATCTCAAATACTTTCCATCCTATTTTTACTCTTTTTTTGGGAATTACTGAATAATTAACTTAGTATAAACAACCAAGTACTTTATTCAATTATTAAATAGTCTTTAATTTCATTTATTGAATTAATAGTCTCCCTTATTATGAGAGAAAAAATAATAAAAAATATTTTTTACTTAAATTTACATAAAATAGATTAAAGTGATAAATATGGAAATTAATTTAGATTCACTAAATGGTGATTTAGATTTAGATGTTAATTCTAATTGTAAAAAGTTATCATTTAATCTATTAGATGAAGGTAAACTAAGATATGTGTTCCGTTCATGTTCTAAAATTACGCCTTTTGGATACATTATTATTCCAAGATACATATTTGATTTTGCAAAGTATTATGACGTGATAAATGACCTATATGCTATAAAAAAAGATAGTACTACATGGTATATAACCAACAACACTAAAGAGAATAATAAAATCAACATAATTGATGAAAATGAGGATCAATATTACATAGGTATTAATAAAGACCTCATAGAAAAATATAAGAAAAAGCATGAAGAAGAATATAAAAGAAGTAGAATGCCCTTCCATGAAGAACAAGTATCCTATAAATTACAAGTAAGTACAGATAAATTAAGCCATGAAACTATATACACATTAGAAGTATACTTAAAAGAAAGAGAATAGAATTCTAAAAATTAGTATTAAGGGAGGAATTATTATAAGAAGAAAAGATCTAGAAGTTACAGATTTTAACGAGATAGTAAATTTTATTGATTCATCAGAGGTTGTTAGATTAGGCCTTAAAGATGATGATTATGCATATGTTGTTCCATTAGCTTTTGGATATGAAGTAGTGAATAATGAAATTATTATATATATTCATTCAGCTAGTGAAGGTCATAAAATAGATTTGATTAACAGAAATTCAAATGTTTTCGTTGAATTTGATAATATCATCAGATTTTATGACATTACCTGTAAATATAACTCTGTCATGGCTCATGGTCATGCCGAATTAGTTGAAGATATTGAAGATAAAACTCATGCGTATAAATTAATGTTAAAGCATTGTAAATTAGAATATAACGAAATCAACAAAATAGCAGAGTGTCCAGCTATTGTTTATAAAATTATTCTGAAGGATATTACAGCTAAATATCATGAATAACAACATAAATATTCTTTTTAGTACATACTGTATTTTAAAAATTATATTTAAAGCGTATTATCTTTATTAATATCATTAAACAAAATCTATAATGTATAATAAAAATTAGTATTAAGGGAGGAATTATTATAAGAAGAAAAGATCTAGAAGTTACAGATTTTAACGAGATAGTAAATTTTATTGATTCATCAGAGGTTGTTAGATTAGGCCTTAAAGATGATGATTATGCATATGTTGTTCCATTAGCTTTTGGATATGAAGTAGTGAATAATGAAATTATTATATATATTCATTCAGCTAGTGAAGGTCATAAAATAGATTTGATTAACAGAAATTCAAATGTTTTCGTTGAATTTGATAATATCATCAGATTTTATGACATTACCTGTAAATATAACTCTGTCATGGCTCATGGTCATGCCGAATTAGTTGAAGATATTGAAGATAAAACTCATGCGTATAAATTAATGTTAAAGCATTGTAAATTAGAATATAACGAAATCAACAAAATAGCAGAGTGTCCAGCTATTGTTTATAAAATTATTCTGAAGGATATTACAGCTAAATATCATGAATAACAACATAAATATTCTTTTTAGTACATACTGTATTTTAAAAATTATATTTAAAGCGTATTATCTTTATTAATATCATTAAACAAAATCTATAATGTATAATTAGATTAATAAAATAAAGGTGAAATTTAATGATAGAAACATATGAATATAATCTTACAGACATGGATAATGATTCCTTTTTTTTAAAATGTAAGGTAGAATATGACACTAACAATGATTATAACACCAACTATTACTTTTTTGATGGTGATAAATGGCTTAAAGATTTCATAGACCTCAATAAGTTATCACCAAACGACAAGGCTAGTCGAGATGAATTTGAGGATTTTGTAACAAGAGTACATGATTATATGGTTCATGGAAACATATGGAAGGATTTAAAAGCAATGAACGACAAACAAACAACTGATAAAGAACAATATAAGTTACATATTATCGCAAATAAATTATAGAGGTTGTAGTCTTGTCTGTTAAGGAGATTGAATGTATCATATTAGATGATAAATATGAAGATGATGATTTTGAAATCAATGCAAAAATAGTTACACAGCCCCCTAAAACACCTGAATTATATGCGTGGGATGGCTTTGAATGGAGTGTTAAAGGTTTTAACAGAGTATATACTAATAGAAACAGTCAGTATGATTATGATGAATTCCTGGAAAGAATCTATAAATTAAGAGATACAGGATTACTCTACGAGATTGCATATGACTTAGAAGTAGATCAGAGTTATTTCTTCAAGGAAGAAAGAATATACTTATATATAGAATCTAAAAAGATACTCGATGAATAATCACCCATTCATCTTCTTTTACCTAACAAGGAATAAATACTAATTTTTTATAGGAATAATAGTTATAATATCCTCTTTTTTTAAAACAAGTGCTGATTTTTTTTATTTAAGGTTTAATTCTGGAAAAAAAATAATTAAATTAGAAAATGGTGGTTAGTTTTAGAAGTGTAAACCCTACACCTGCTTAAGGTGTGAGTCGTCTTCTGTCTCTTGGGAATAATACTGTTTCTCTTATGTTTTTAGAACCTGTAAGAACCATTGTAAGTCTATCTGCACCCATCCCCCATCCAGAGTGTGGTGGCATACCATACTTGAATGCTTCAAGGTATTTCTCGAATGAATCAGGATTTAAATCTTTAGCTTCTAATCTAGAGTATAATAAATCATAATCATGTATACGTTGTGATCCACTTGATAACTCTAGGTCTCTGTACATTAAATCGAATGATGTACTTATTTCAGGGTCTTTTGTACTTGGCATTACATAAAATGGTTTAATAGACATTGGCCATTCTGTGATGAAATAGTAACTACCCATTTCTTCTCCTAATACTTTTTCTGCTGCTCTGCTTAAGTCATCACCATAGTTCATTTCAACATCATGACTGTTTACAATATCAAGTACTTTATCATAGGATACTACTGGGAATGGTTCTGTTGGTATGTCTAATTCATGACCTAAATCTTCTAGTTCTTTAGCACAGTTTTCTTGTATGTTAGCTAGAATTGTTTTTATTAAACTTTCTAGTGTGTTCATTGCATCTTCCTGGCTTCTGAAGGACATTTCTGCATCTATGGATAATGCTTCGTTTAAGTGTCTTAGTGTATCATGTTCCTCTGCTCTGAAGATTTGACCTATTTCAAATACATTGTCCAGTCCTGTTGCCATCATCATTTGTTTGTATAATTGTGGGCTTTGTCCTAGGAATGCTTCTTTTTCAAAGTAGGTGATTGGGAATAATTCTGTTCCACCCTCTGTTGCTGATGCTACTAGTTTTGGTGTTGTTATTTCTGTGAAATCATGGTCATAGAAGTAGTTACGTGCTGTGTGTAACATTTGACTTTTTATTTTGAAGATTGCACTTACATCATGTTTTCTTATATCTATGAATCTTGAATCTAATCTTGTGTCTAGTTCTGCATCTACTTTTTCTGTTGTATCTAATGGTAGGGGTAGCTGTGCTACGTTGATTATATCTATGTTTGAAGGAATTATTTCAATTCCATTTGGTGCTTTTGGTGATTTTTGTACTGTTCCTGTTACTGTGATGATTGTTTCTTTTCTTGCAGCTCTGATATCTTCCATCATTTCAGCTGATACTTTTTTACTTGGAGCTGTTATCTGTGTTATTCCATTTTTATCTCTTAGTAATAGGAATACTATTCCACCAAGGTCTCTTATCTCGTGTACCCATCCAGTTACTTTTACTGTTTCTCCCTCGTTTTCTGGGCTTATCTGGTTTGAGTAGTGTGTTCTTTTACATTTATCGAATATGTCTGTCAAGTTTTCACCTAATTTATATTTTATATGATTTAAATAAAAATAATAAAGTATTAATATTTATATTTGTTTTTCTTGATTGATATAATTTATTTATGTTATTTCATAATAGGATTATTTGATTCCTGTTATTATTATTAAAAAAAATAGTAATTAATGAGAATATGAAAAGTTTTATTCTATATCCTCAGCACGTTTCTTTATGGATAATGCATGTGCGTATAATCCTTCTGCTTCAGCTAGGTTTACTACCATATCTTTTATGTTCATAACGCCCTCTGGTGATAGTTCCTGTATGGTTGGTTTTTTGATGAATGAATCAGCTGATAGTCCGGAGTACATTCTTGCACCACCACTTGTTGGTAATACGTGGTTTGTACCTGAACCATAATCTCCACCAGCTACTGGTGTAAGATTACCTAGAAATATTGATCCAGCATTATTAATGGATTCTAATGTTTTATAGTAGTCTTCAGTTACTATTACTAAGTGTTCTGGAGCATATGCATTAGTAAAGTCAATTGCATCTTGCATGTTATCTGCTACTAGTATGTGACTGTATTTTGTTAGTGATTCTTCTATTATTTCCTTTCTTTCTTGTTCTTCCAGGTACTGTTTCACATATTTAACAGTTTCTTCTGCTACTTCACGTGATGTTGACACCATTATTGTTGCTGCATTAGGATCGTGTTCTGCCTGTGATAGTAATTCTGTTGCCATGTATGATGGATTAGCTGTATGGTCAACTAGTGCTAACATTTCTGATGGTCCTGCTGGGAATTCTATGTCTACATCACCATAGACTAGTTTTTTTGCTGTTGCTACGAATATATTTCCTGGACCTACTATTTTATCTACTGATGGTATTGTTTCAGTGGAGTATGCCATTGCTGCAATTGCCTGTGCTCCTCCTACTTTGTAGATTTTATCTGCTCCTGCAATGTATGCTGCTGCTAGTATTTCATTACTTATGTTTCCATCTTTATCAGGAGGTGTGCAACATATTATTTCCTTTACTCCAGCTATCTTTGCTGGTATTACTGTCATTAATATTGATGATGGGTATGCTGCCCGTCCGCCTGGAATATAACATCCGACACGTTCTAATGGTCTTATTATTTGTCCTGCTTTAACACCATCTTTTACTGTCATTGTCCAGTCTGATGGTATTTGTGCTTTATGGAATTTACTAATATTTTCTGCAGCGTCTTCTAATGCTTGTCTTAGTTTTGGACTAATATGATTAACACTATCTTTTATTGTTTCAACAGGTACCATTAAGTCGGTTATATCTGCTTTATCAAATTTAAGAGTGTAGTCATGTAGTGCTTTGTCTTTATTTTCTTGTACATTGGCTATTATTTCTTGTACTGGTTGTATTACTTCGTTTGAATTCATTTGAATTCTTTGTGTATATTTTGAGAAGTCCTCTCTTTTTAAATCTATTATTTCTAGCAATTTAATCCTCCAGAATACATTAATAAAATATTATAATTAAATATATCTTTTTTAATACTATTAAAAATATGCTATAATATGACTAATTATGTAATTTATCTTAAAAAAAGCCTAGATAACTCTATATTTAAATTGTTAATATAAAAATTAAATATTATTTATAATAGGGCGATTATGTGTATTGGATAAATAGAATAAGGTTTATTTAAGAAGAAGGGATGAATTATCCTTCATTCTTAAGTGTTTCCATCTCTACATGTATGGGTTTGGTGTTCCAGGCATGTCTCCTCCTACTGGAGTTTCTGGTTTTGTAGCTACTACATCATCAATACGTAGTATTTCACATGCTATTTCTGTTGCACCTGATACTATTTCGTCTTCAGAGTTTTTAGAGTCAAGTACTCCATCATCTTTCATGTTGGATACTTCTCTTTTTATGACGTTTATACCCATGTTTGTTGATTTTTCTTGTGCTGCTAGTAATTCTGTTGTTACATCGATTGTATCCATTCCAGCATTTTTAGCTAGTGCTACTGGTAGTTGTTCTAGTGCTTTTGCGTATGCTGCTACTACTAGTTGTTTTTTATCTTCAAATTGGTTTGCATATTTCTTTAATGCTTTGGATGCTGCAATAGCTGCTGCTCCTCCACCTGGAAGTGCTTTGTTTTCTTTTCTTGCTTTTATTACTGCACCAATTGCATCGTTAATTGCTTGTTCTAGTTGGTCAGTGACGTGTTTTGTACTTCCTCTTACGATTATGTTTAAAACACCAGGGTATTTACAACCTTCTATGAAAATGTATTCTCTGTCTTCAAATACTTCTCTTTCATATACGTGTTCCGCTTCTCCGATATCATCAGGAGTTAGTTCACGTACATTATTTACAATGTTTGCTCCTGTTGCTTTGGATAATCTTCTGAGGTCTCCTGCTTTTACTCTTTTAGCTGTTAATATTCCAGCTTTTGTTAGGTAGTGTTGTCCGAGGTCACTGATTTTTTTGTTGTTGAATAAAACGTTTGCACCAGAGTCTACTATTTTTTGTACTTCTTCTTTTAGCATTTCTGCTTCTTTATCAAGGTAGGATTGGTATTCTCCCGGTGTTGTTAGTTTTATTTTTGCATCGTTTTGTAGTTCTCTTGCATCTATTGGGTATTGTAGTAATGCTATTTTAGCGTTTTTAACATCTTTTGGCATTTCTGATTCTACGACGTTTTTATCTACTGTGATTGATTCAGAAATCTCGGTATCTTCTGTTGCTTCACCGTGGATTTTTCTTATTTTAATCATGTCTTGATCTATTTCACCGTCTTTTTCTACATCTAATAGTGCTTCTACTAGTTCTGTTGCCATTTTGTCGATATTTCTAAATGAGCCTTTTCCAGTCATTGATGTTCTTGCTATGTTTATTAGTTCTTCTTTGTCTGTTGTGATTGCGATGTCATTGAATACTTCTAGTGTTTTGTTTCTTGCTTCGTGGAATCCTTTTTCTATTGTTGATATTGGTATTCCTTGTTCTATTAATTCTTCAGCTTGTTTTAATATTTCTCCAACTAATACTACTGCTGTTGTTGTTCCATCCCCAAAATCTTCTTCTTGTGATTTTGCTAAATCTACAATCATTTTTGCTGCTGGATGATCTGGTTCTGTTTCTTTTAGTATTGTATAACCATCATTGGTTATTTTAACATCACCAATAGTGTTTACTAACATTTTGTCCATTCCTCTTGGACCTAATGTTGTTTTTAGTGCGTTGGATAATATTTTAGCTGCCATTATATTGTTTCTAGTTGCCTGGCTTCCGCTTTTTCTTGTGGATCCATCAGCTAGAATGATTAATGGTTGTTGGTTTTGTCTTGCCATATTAATTATCCTCCAATTTTAGATATTACTGATAAATTCATTAAATTTATTTTATAGACTGATTATTTATTTTTTATGAATTTTTAGATGAATAATATCCTAAAAAAACCGTGTTTCATAGACTGATATAAAATTTTTGATAATTAATAAAATATTCATGAAAATAATTTTTCTTAAATATTATTCTTTCCAACTGTTATTATAATATATATTTATCTATATATATAGTTAATGATTATAACGGTGTTTGAACTTATATAAATACTTTATGGTTTTCTATTAAAAAAAAAATAAAAATAATCAAATAATTAATTATTCTTATCATTAAAGTATTCAACAGCATCATGAACTAAATTCATAATAGATTTATCAAGATTATAACTTGAATCAATTGGAATAGGAATATTATCACAGTAAACTACTTTTAAACCTTTTTGAAGAGCATCTTTAGTGGCAACATCTACAGCTGCAGCTTTAAGTTCTGTTAACATGATATCTACTTTGTCAATATTGTCTTCAATATCTTTCTGAAGTAGTGGTCTATTAGATAAGTTAGATGAAATAGCAACCACGTTACAATTAAAGTTTTCCTCTAAATATTCTTTTAATAAATGTTGAACAGATTCTGGAGCTGTGGTAGCAAATAATATATTCTTACCCTCAATTGAATCAACAGGATGAGGCCTAAATATTGTAGGAACAATATCAGCACTAGGATTAATAGCGTGAATCTCTTTTAGTAATAAATCTAATTTATCTGGAGAGCAGATTTCTTCATCACACATTGTTATGATAACAAGGTCAGCTAATTTAATTCTATATGGTCCAAAGAACTCAGTGATAGTGTCAATAGGCTGATTAGCACCAACTAATACTATTTCTTTATCGGTTTTTATTGGTGGAATTGCAGATCCGCTACCTTCTATGGCTATTAAGTTAGTGTCTAATGCATTTGTCATCCTTGCACCTTCAACCATGTTTGTGATATATACCTTTCCTGCCATACCTCCAGCACATCTACGGCAGCCTACTGTTAATACTCTGCTCATTAGAGCATCTTCCCAGTGATCTGATGCTGCATGTAAACCTTTATCTGATTGTTCCATAAGATATTCTGGTGTTAGTTTTATCTTATCACCATGTACTATTTCCGGAATTTCGGGTCCACCTCTACCCATTGCAACTACACATGGCGTGAATTTATCTTCCTTGTTGATTAATCTTGCAGTGTATGCTGATACTGCTGTTTTTCCTATTCTTTTACCTGTTCCTATTATTTTATATGATGGATTTTTTAGAACTTCCTCTTCCTTAAGTGGCTTGAATTCAAAATCTGGACCCTTATATATTACTCCTTCCTGTAGAACTACTGTTGCTATCTTAAATCTTTTACCATAATTTACAACTGGTTCATCTGATAAGTCTATTACAATATCTGGATTGTATTTTTCTATTGATTTTTTTATTAAATCATAGGGGATTAGTTTATGATCTTCTCCAAATATTACTGGCTTATTGAAGAATTCAGATATCACATCTACATTGCTATCTCTTAGTTTTTCTGTTCCACCTATGAATAATAGTAATTCTACTTCATATCCTTTTGATTCTATTTTATTTATTGCTGATTTTGTTACAGGAAAGTAATGTTCTCCATCTACAAGACATATTACTTTTTTAGAGTTTTCTTTTTCCATGTTAACTGTCTCCAACTTTTTATCTCTATATATGATATATTACATTTACTTGTAAAATAATTTATCAATTGTCAAGTTAGAATTCATAAATAGTGAAAAGTTACACTTGAAATATACGTCTGGATGTGAATAAGAACAGTAAAAATAAAATACATTACCACAATAGAAAACAAGAATAGGAACCCTGATTACAAATGAAAAAATATATATTATTGTTTTTAAATATAATTATATATACTATTTCATGATGAAAACTTAATATAATATATTAAGTATAAGAAACGGACATTATCTGAAAAATCATAATAAAGATGGATAATGAATAATATAACGATTCATAGAAAATTAACAGGAGGGAACATCATGGCAAAAGTCAAAGGAACAAACAGAAGAACCAGACCAAAATCTGGATACAAAAAACAAGGAAACAAGAAAGGAAGAGGAGTAAGAGAAAAAAGATACCACGGATAAGTGTTATAATAAATAACACATCAAAACTCTTTTTTTTATTCTAAACTACTAATTTTTAAAACAATTATTTAATTACTCATTTTAAAATAAATTAAACAAAGATAAGTATACATTTAAATATTTAACAAATTATTCAAATTATCCCAATGCCAAACCTTATCCCTGCTCCAACCAGTAGCAACATTAGGAATTAAAATATTATCCTGGAAATCACCCTTATAACCATAACGCATACTATTCAATCCAACAAGAATAAGTACAGACTTTGCACGAGTATAAGCAACAAAATAACGTCTTATAAGATCATTAAACTCATCATCAAGACCCGTATGTGAATCATAACTATCATCTAAACTAGAATATTTCCTAAGATATCTTTCAATATTAAATGTCTTACCACCACGATTAGGGAAACGCTTAAATGCTGTAGAACTTGAATTATTATAGATATCCGAGCCCACATCAACAATGACAACATCAAACTCCAATCCCTTAGACTGATGAATAGACATTATATTAATATTATCCTCATAATTAATTTCAAACATGTCATCATCAATATCAATAGCACCAGAGGCAATAGGAACTAGAATATGCCAAAAGACCTGCTTTGTAGATAATAAACCATCAACTGTAATAGCATTCTTTGTCTGAGTAATAGTATCCATTATAATATCATGATAAATTGCGTTCTCCTGTGACTCATCCACTAAAGAATTACATTCATTATCTATATCTTCCAGTAAGTTATCTAGGTTAATAACATCCCCCTCTAAAATAATTGATTTATCCGTGCTAGATATGTACTCTGTAGCATATTTTCTCCATGATTTTAATACATTCTTTGTATGTGGTGGAATATTATCAAGATTATCCTGAGTTTTACCTTCAGGGTCAATAGACAACAAAATCAAACCACAAATCAATGACACTATATCAGTAGATTCAATATTTTGACCACGGGGATTAAATACAACCATCTTCTCATCCTTATAAGATATGCTTTCCCTCACATAGAAAGGTAATCTCTTCTTATTAAACGCGTTAATCTCCTTAGGAGAATTAATAAGTAATGCAATAGACGGATTATTTCCTGCAGAAATATCATAAGAAACACCGTGACGAGTAACCTTAAAACTGTTACCCATTTTAAGATTATATATCAAATTAGATAAATCAGTGGATAACTCCTCAATATTATTTCTAAATAAACCAATAACAGGTAAACCATCCACAGTATTCTCACATGGAACAATCAAAGGCTTGTTAATAGTACGGTTAGAAAGATATCTATTATCCATATGAATAAATTCATTTGTAAAATCAATAATATTACTTGTAGACCTGTAATTCTTTTGTAAGAATATAGTATTAGGCCTAATAGATAAAGCTTCATCAATTCTTTCCACGTAATCTGTAAATAATTCAACACTAGCACCACGGAATCTATATAATGACTGGTCATCATCACCAACTACGGTAATATTACCATTATTATCATTCACATGACGTGCTAATTTAAAATAAATCTGTTCCTGAAGATAATTCGTATCCTGATATTCATCAATTAATAATACACGTACACCTTTAACCTCAGGAATAAGATTATCAGCTAATAAATCATAGAATATCCTCTCAAGTAATGGATAATCAAGAATATCCCGTGAATACAAGCGTTGATTATAATCATCAATAATCTCATACATTACCTGTTCACGACCAGCACTAGCCTTAATAGCATCATAATCCACCATGTCATAAACCAATCTTTCCCTGATATCCTGTACCAGATTATTCATTTCAGCAGTATTAACACCACCACTATTATTCTTTAATTGCTTAAAGAACTGTTTTAAACGTTTATCAGTATTACGTTCTCCATCAAGTAATGTTTGCATCATCACAGCAGAAGATGTGAAATTATCAATAACATCAATATCACGAACTTTTGACACGTAATCCTCTGCAATACTATCAAGCGTGCCTATCATCAGAGAATTAAATGATTTAGGTAAAGGTATGTCTAATGCACCACATAATAACTTAGCCCATTCAATAGTTCGATTATTCAATTCACGTGCAGCTTTCTTTGTGAAAGTAGTGACTATAACTTCATCTAAATTTACATCATCAACAAAAAAATACTTTAAAATCTTTAAAACAAGAACAGTAGTCTTTCCACTACCAGGGCCCGCTACAATATACTGACTATTAGATATATCTGCCATGATAGCTTCTTTCTGATTAATATTTTCACTGATATTTCTATCTAATACAGTATCTACTAATTCTATAAATTTATCCTCAGATATCATGTGTAATCTAAACCTCTATTACTAAAAAAAGAAATAATATGGGAGAGTAGCATGGAAGTGATTTACATTCAACTACTCTTCTGAATGTTAATATGATTCATTTTTGAGATTATTATCAAACTCTTTAAACTGATTAGCCAATCCTCTAAAGTATGGAATAAATACACTGTGAATTAACAATCTGTTAGGATTAATACCATCCTCTTCTAATTGTTTCTTCATGATATTCACGTTTTTTCTAATCTCATTATGTTTAGAAGTATCAGGATACTCTCCTAGGAATACTCCATCAGCACCATGAGTTAAAGCATATTTAACATGTCTATACTTTACACGGTTGATGAATGGAACATTGATAATACGTACAGAGTCAGGACAAGTAACTCTGTTAATACCCATATTGTTTGCTGAAACATTACCAATATCATCCAGGAATGCTATGATTATTTGTTCATCATCACGTTTATCTTTCAACATTCCACGAATACTTGCCTCTAATTTATCATCACTCTGTCCCTGTATACTAATAGCTTCCTGTGGACATGTGAGTATACAATCACCACATCCAGTACAGGAGATAGGATCTACATGGATAGACTGCCTGCTAAGTGTAATCGCCTGATAAATACAATTATCCACACAGGTACCACATAGGATACAGTTTTTAACATTAACTGTAGCAATAAATGGTTCAACCTCTAAACCACCATTAACTAACTCGGAAATCTTAGTTGCAGCTGCATTAGCTTGAATAATACTATCAGTAATATCTTTTGGTCCCTGAGCTGTACCACATACGAAAATACCTTCAATATCTGTTGTAACAGGTTTCATCTTAGGATGTTTTTCTTTGATGAAATTATCCTCTGTTCTTGGAACATTCAATGTATTTGAAACTTCAATAGTTCCAGCACTAGCTTCAAGTGCAGCTGATAACACTACCAGGTCTGTTGGAATCTCTTCCCTAATACCGGTTAGTGTATCTTCTATCCTTACTATCATATGGTCATCTTCCTGTGCAATTTCTCCAGGACGTCCACGAATAAGCTCTACACCATTATCTTGAACATACTTGTAATATTTCTCATAAACACCTACGGTACGGATATCAGTGTAGCATATGATAACCTCTGTATCAGGGTAATGTGTACGGATAAGATTAGCATTTTTAAGAGCAACCATACAGCATACCTTGGAGCAGTATTTATTACCACCTGGAAGCTGGTCTCTTGAACCAACACATTGTATCATTACAACACGTCTTGGCACCTTACCTGTTGAGGGTACAAGTAATTTTCCATGAGTAGGACCATTAACACCCATAATACGTGCTAATTCCATTTGACTAATTACATCATCATATAATTCATGACCATACTCTGGTCTTTTACTTGTATCAAAACGTTGATGTCCAGTTGCTATTACAACAGATCCTACTGTTAGTGATATGATATCATCAATAGCATCTAAGTTTATTGCATCTGTTGGACATACCTTTGTACATGCTCCACATTTTATACAGTGTTCATCATCGAGTGTGTATGTACTTGGAACTGCCTGCGGAAATGGCTTATATATTGCTTTACGATTAATTAATCCTTCATTCCACTCATCTGGTGTGATTACAGGACATGCCTCGGTACATCGGCCGCATCCAGTACACTTGTTTGGATCAACATATTTAGGTTTTTTTCTTAGGATTACATCAAAGTTACCTGCTCTTCTTTCAGAACGTTCTAGTTTAGTGTTAGTTAGTAATTGAATGTTCTTATTATGTACCATCTCGTTTATAACTGGATTTAACAGACAAGCGGCACAGTCCTCTGTTAATTTTTCTGGCGAGAATACTTTACCTACCTGTACCATTGCTCCGCCTACTGCAGGTTTTTGTTCTATTAATGTTACTTTCATTCCCTGTTTTGCTAGGGATATTGCTGTTGTTATACCAGATATACCTGCTCCTATTACCAGTACCTTATTTTTTACCTGTGTTGGTATTTTCTGTAGTGGTTCATCATATTTTACTGATTCTATTCCTGAGTTAATTAGAGATATTGCCTTTACTGTTGCTTTTTCAGGGTTTTCTGTTACCCATGAGCATTGTTCTCTTATATTTGGCATCTCATATAAGTATGGATTTAATGGTTTTATGTAGTTCTGGAATGTTTCTCCATGTGTTACCTTTGAACATGCTGAAATTACTACTCTATCTAATCCTTCTCTTAGGATTTGGTCTTTTATTATTTTTCTTCCTTCTAATGAGCATAGATTTTGATGGTGTTTTATGGATACTACTTCATCATTTTTAGATAATTCTTCCTCTATTTTATCCATATCTAATACATCAGATATGTTTCCACCACAGTGACAGAGAAATACTCCTATTTTATGTTTTTCAGTCATGTATTTTATCCTCCCTGTCATCATACTCTATGCCTAGTTTATCTAGTAATGGTTCTACTCTTATTGTATGAGTTTGTATTCCCAGTACTTTATATGGGTCTGCTCCCATGTATAATGCTACTAGTTGTGCTATGTTTAATACTGCCATGTGTTTTTTATGATTTGTCTGGTTTTGTATTACTTTTTCATATCTGTCGAATTGTAGGTGGCAGTTTGGACACATTACTATTAATAAGTCCACATCTTCATTGTATAGACTTTCAAATTTATCTGTTGATACTTCTAGTGATAAATCCCTATTAGCATATCTCTGTCTGAATCCACATCCGCATGTGAGTTTTTTATGGTCATACCATCCTATTGTTGGTGCACCTATTGCTTCACATATTTTATCTAAGAGTTCTGGGTCTCTTACTCCTTCTAATGTGTCATGGTAGTGTACCTTGCAGTAGTGGCATCCGTGGTGTGTTGCTATTTTTATTCCGGATAGATCTACTTTTTTATATTTTGATAGTTCGTCTCTGTGAGCATATAGTATTTCTGCTGCGTGTGTTATATCATTTACGGGGTCTATATCTCCTTTATGATATTGTAAGTCTTCTAATCCATTTTCTCGGAATGATTTGTTGATTTCCTCTCTTACATCATCTTTTTCGTTTAGTATTACTGCTGCATTCTTTAATATTGCATAGCATGTTGCACACATTGGTACGTAGTGTTTGTGATTGTTTTTGATTGCGTGACTGAAGTTTCTTGCTGCTAATGCTGTTGTTGATAATTCATCAAATATATCATAATAATGTCCTAGTCCTGTACAACATGACTGATTACGGTCTATTAAGTATTCTATTCCTAATTTATCAAATATATATTTTGTTGAGGCTTCTATACCTGGATATTCTGCAGATACTAGACAACTTCTAAATAGGGTGATGTCTTTGTCAGGTATAAATTTGTTCAATTCTTCCACTCCTTTAACCTCCTACCTGTTATTTCTTTTCCACGTCTTTAATTTCCTGGGTACGTTTTGTGAATCCTATGGCTTTTAGTGTTTGTCCTATTTCTTCCTCTGCTTCTGGTAATAAATACATGCTTTCTAATCCTAAATCATCTCGTACTTCTTCTAAATGATCTTGTAATCTATTCCAGTGATTTCCATAGTCTTTTGATAGTTGTCCATGATATTCTTTAGGTATTATTCCCAGTCCTTTTTCAATGTAGCTATCTGCAAAGCTTATGAAGGAGTTTACTTCTCTTTTTCCGTTATCTTGTTCTATTGCCATTTGTCTTAGTATTTGATTTATTTCGCATACACTGTTTCCTACTGGACAGATACTGTGACAATTATAGCAGTAGAAGCATTTCCATATTTCTTTATCTTCAAGGATTGTTTTATCATTATCTAGCACTCTTTTTGTTACTTCTCTTGGGTCATAGTCTGAGTGTCTTGCTGCCGGGCATGTTGATGCACACATTCCACATTGTACACATCTTAGTAATCCTAAGTCTTTTGAGGCTTTTATGTCTTTTAGTACTCTGTGTGCTAGGTCATTTTCGTCTCCTTGTTTTTTCATTTCTCGTCTTCTAACTTTTGTCAAAGTTAACACCTATTATAAATAAAATTTTATGTAATTATTTTCATTCATTTTTACTTAATGTATCATTATTTCCTTGATAATTTATTATTTATTTCATTAACAATAATAAATTTAGTATATATCTTTTATCAATTAATAGATTAATTTAACAACGTTATATATTTTATTAAAAAAATAAGAAAAAGGATTATTTATCCTCAAGATTAATATCCAAACTAGCTAATTCATCCCTTATTTTATCAGCTAAATCCCACTCTTTTTTAGCCCTTAATTCCTGTCTAACATCAGTAATTAATGTTAATAATTCATCAGATAAGTCAGAACTTAAATCATTTACAGGTACAACAGAAAATCCAAGAATATCCTCAACTTCTTCAAAAGTATCTAAGATAATCTTTAAAGAATCTTTTGAAATAGCATTATCATTTAATGATTTATTTAATTTATGAGTAAAATCAAATAAACTAGATAATGCAATAGGAGTGTTAAAATCATTATTCATAGCATCAAAAAATTCATTTTTAAATTCATTTACCATGCTTAACACATCTACTTTATCCTCTGCAGGTAAATCATCTTCACCATATTTTTCCAGTACATTTTTACCAGTGTTTTGTATACGGTTTAAACTATTTTCTGCCTGTTTAAGTATTTCCTCACTAAAATCAATAGGACTTCTGTAATGAGTAGATAATACAAAGAATCTGTATACTTCTGGACTGAACATTTCAAGTAATTCCTTAATTGTAATGAAGTTACCTAATGATTTACTCATCTTTTCTCCACGTACATTAAGAAAACCTGTGTGCATCCAATATTGTACTAATGGCTTTTTACCAGAAGCTGCTTCCATCTGTGCTATTTCAGCATCATGGTGAGGGAATATTAAGTCTAATCCTCCACCGTGTACATCATATTGTGGTCCAAAGTATGCTTCAGTTATTGCTGTATCTTCTATATGCCATCCCGGTCTTCCATTACCCCATGGTGATTCCCAGTATGGTTCTTCACCTTGTTTTTTCCATAATGCAAAATCTTTAGGATCTCTTTTGTTACTATCTGTCTGAACTCTTGCATTATCCTGTAAATCATCAAGATTTCTGTTTGATAATTTACCAAAGTCTTCATATGCTGATACATCAAAGTATACTCCTGATTCTGTATCATATGCATATCCCTTATCTATGAGTGTTTGAACTTGATTTATTATTTCATCCATATGCTCAGTAGCACGTGCATAGAAGTTAACATTATTCACATTTAATCTTTTCATATCATTAAGATATTCTTTTTCAAATCTATGTGATAATTCCAGTGGGTCTTCTCCTCTTTCTTTTGCTCTTTTTATTATTTTATCATCTATATCTGTAATATTTTGTAGATAAAATACTGAATATCCTTCATGTTTAAGATATCTTACTATTACATCAAAGGAAATATATGTTCTTGCATGTCCTATGTGTGAATAGTCATATACTGTTGGTCCACAGACGAAAAGTTTAATTTTATTGTTTTTTACCTTTAACTCTTCTTTTTCTCGGGTCATTGTGTTGTAGATATTAATCATGATTTCTAAATACTCCTAAAATAATTGTAAATCATATAAGAATTATGTATATTGTTAAAACTATAAAATTTTTATTTAAATAAAATATTCTATTAAAAAAAATAGTCAGTTCTTGTAGATAAAATTATTAAATATTAAGTTTAATTATGTTGAAGCCAAGGTAGGGATTTGAACCCTAGTATTATGGTCTGCAGCCACACACCTAGCCGCTCGGTCACCTTGGCATATAAAAATAGTTAAAATTTAGTAAGCATTATTATATATCCAGTAAATAATATTTATACTTTACGGTATTATAATATGGAAAAAAATATTAAAAATAAATGAAAAATTAAAAACATGAAAATTATTAAAATAACATGATTTTTTAATAAATTTATAAATATTTTAAAAATAAAATAATATTTCTATAAAAAATAACAAATTAAAAATGATTAAAATTTCTAAAATAAAATTAGATATAAATTAATAAAATAAGCAAAATTAATCAAAATCGATAGTAAAAAAGATACTTTAATAAGCTAAGATAAGTTTTTTAAATTTAACATTACCATCATATATAATATTCAATTAAATTAATTCATTTAAAAAAATAGTCTCTAATAATTAAGTTAAATAGTTTTAAAAAAAAAATAAAAATATAAAAGTCTTATATAAACCTCATATGTGATTATAAATCTTTGCAAGCTAATTCTATATCTGATGCTTTAACTGTTTTTCTTCCTGCGTGTTTTGCAAGTTTTACTGCATCTTCTGCAATATCTGTACCGATTGATTCTAGTACATCAGCTAATTCTGCTTTTGCATCATCACTAATTCTAGCTGCACCTGCGTTTTTTAATAATCTACCTACAGGAGCAATTGGTAACTCAGCCACATTTTCACCTCCATCTATATTTATAATTAGGTTATAATACTATTTAAAGATATTGTAATATATAAACTCTTTTATGTTAAAAATAAGAATTAATTATTGATAAATTTGTTAACTTAGAATTAATTATAAGATATTGATAAAATACATTACTAAAAAGAAGTCTATATTATAATAAAATAATTTAACCGTGTTTATGATATAATAATAAAAAGAGTTTTAAAAGATTCATAAAAAAATAAGAGATAAAAGATACAATGTTTAAAATATTGGATCTTTTACAATTCCTATTCTAAATGAGTTAAGGATAACCAACAAGGTTAGTCCGAGATCTCCTATACCTACAGCCATCATTAATGTAATTAATCCTAATATTGCAAGTATTACAAATAAGAATTTTACAGATAAAGCTGTAACTATATTCTGTTTAATAATATTATCCGTTTTGATACTTAATTTAAATAAATATGGTAATTTTGTTAAATCATCCTGCATTAAAGCAACATCCGCAGTTTCTATTGCAACGTCAGATCCTGCTGCACCCATAGCTACTCCTATATTAGATCTTGCTAGTGCTGGTGCATCATTAATACCGTCACCAACCATTGCAACATCACCAAATTTATTTCTGATTGTGTCAAGTATATTTAATTTATCTTCTGGTAATAAGTCTGAGTAAATGTAATCTATGTTGATTTCTTCACCTACTGCTTTTGCTGCTATGCTGTTATCACCTGTTAGCATAACTGTTTTTATACCAGATTGTTTGAGATTTTCTATTACTTCTTTCGTTTCATCTCTAATTTTATCGGTTACTGTTAATATACCTATTACTCCTACTTTGTCTCCTACAAATACTACTGTTTCTCCTTTATTTGCATATTTTACAACAGTATCGTATGGTATATCAAAGTCACTTTCTTCTATTAGACATTCATTTGCTGCGTAGTATTGTTTGTCTCCGATATATCCCACAATACCTTTACCTGGTACATTTTTAAAGTTATCAATTTCTTCTAAGGATATATTTTTTTCTTCAGCGTAATTAGTTATTGCTTTACCTATAGGGTGACTTGCTTTTGTTTCAAGTGAAGCAGCAATTTTTATCATGTCTTCTTCAGAGTAGTTATCATTTATCATTTCTATGTTGTTAAGTTTTAATTTACCCTCAGTGAGTGTTCCTGTTTTATCAAAGATAACTGCTTTTATTTTACGCATTTCTTCTACGTAGCTACTTCCTTTGATAAGTACTCCTTTTCTAGTTGCTGAGGTTATTGCTGATACCATTCCTATTGGTGTTGATATTAGGAATGCACATGGACATGATATTACCATTAATGATAATGCCCTGTATACCCAGTTTACTAGGTCTCCTCCAAAGAATAGTGGTGGTATGAATGCTACACATGCTGTGATTACTACAATTACTGGTGTGTAGTATTTTGCTATTTTTTCTACGAGTGTCTCTGTATGTGATCTGTTTAATTGAGATCTTTTTACTAATGTTACAATTTTTGATATAACACTATCTTTGGATTCTTTTGTAACCTGTACTTCTATATAACCATCCTGGTTTACTGTACCTGCATATACTATGTCATCTACAGCTTTATTTACTGGTACACTTTCACCAGTGATTGATGCCTGGTCTATTGATGATGTTCCTGCAATAACTGTACCGTCTAATGGTACTTTATCTCCAGGTCTTACTACTACAGTATCATTTATATGTACTTCTTCAATAGGTTTTATTTCTTCAGCACCATTTATTTTTACTCTTGCAGTTTCTGGTGCTATTTCTACTAATGATTTGATTGAATGCTGTGCCCTTTGTTCTGAGTAATCCTCAAGGAATTCTGATAGGAAGTATAATAATGTTACTGCGGCACCTTCTTCTGGATGTCCTATTAGGAAAGAAGCTACTGCTGCTATACACATTAATACTGCTGGTGATATATTGTGACGTTTTAATGCATTTTTAGCCATGATTGCAATGTCATAACCAGATATTACTGCACCTAATCCAAATACTAATGTTGCTGGTATTCCATTATATACTGAGAAGTAATTTAGTATATGACCTATAACAAATAGTATACCACTTGATACAATAATTTGTATAGATCTGTTCTGAATTAATGGTACACCTTCTTTTATTACTTCTTCTTCATCGTCATCATCATCACAACAATCATCACAGTTGCATATTTTTATATCATCGTCATCACAGCAATCGCAGTTATCTTCATGATGGTCATGTTCGTGATGGTGATGATGTTCGTGTTCATGTTCGTGATGGTGATGATGTTCATCGTCGTTACAATCATCACATGTACACATTTTCACATCAACATCTTCCATATCTTCGATTTTTTCAGTATTGTGTTGATATACACTGAAATCTGTGTGTTCTTGGAAGTCTTTTAGTAATTTTTTATTATAATGCTGATGATTCATACAGTGAGTGTTTTCACAGTTAGGATCCATACATATATAGTTAAAGTGTTCAGGGTTAAAACACTCTTTTTTATCACAGGATGGATCATAACACCTATTTTGTTCAACATTTTTATGAACTTCTGCCATATATTTCCACCTTATATAAGTTTTATTCTAATACGTGTTCGATTCCTATTTTAAGTATTTCGGTTACGTGTCTATCTGCTAAAGAGTATCTTGCTTGTTTTCCTTCTTTAACAAATTTTACTAAGTTTTTACTTCTTAGTGTTCTTAATTGATGTGATACTGCTGATTGACTCATATCTAATGCTTCTGAAATATCACATACACATAAGTCTTCAACAGCTAACAAGGATAATATTTTTAGTCTTGTTGGATTTCCGAAGATTTTAAACGTATCGGATAATTCCATGTATGCCTCTTCGTTTAATAAATTCTCTTTTGCTCTTTTTATTGGTTCTTGATGTAACACTGGTATGCTGCACATGTCATCTCCGACATTGTATAATTTATCTTCTTTCATTTGAATCACTTTACATATGAATATTTATTCATATGTTAATATAAAGTTTTTTGAAAATTACTAAAAAAAATATTAATATTAAAAGATAAAAACAACCTAAAAACAAAAATAAACACTACAAAAAATTAATTAGAAAAAAAGAAAAATTAAGATAAGAGAATAAATAATTATTTAATCTCTGTGTTACCACTTTCTACAGAGGCCATAGTATCACTACTACTTGAATTATTACTACTTGAACTATTAGTAGTACCATTACCAGTACTATTACCACTAGTGCTATTGTCTAATAAATGATTAAAATCAAAATTATCTAAAGCACTGATTACATTACTAATTTCCTGTGAAGTACTGTTACCATAATACTCATTAGTTACATAAACTATTGATGGAATATTATCTGAAATTAATGGAATTGACACTGAACTTGCATATGAATATTTATTTGGAGTATATACTCCTATACCTGTAGTATTTGAAATATTTGAAACAGCTACTTTTGAAGTAAATGTATCCTCAGATGGTACAAACATGTATGAATTTGAATCATTTGCATCATGTATATCTACACTGAAATTATATTGATTGTTAATTATATCTGGTACTGCATATTCATTAGCTAATGACTCAGACATATTATTTACTGTAAGGTTACTTGAACTATTGCTACTGTTATTAGTTTGAGTATTGTTTGTTGTGTTAATCACGTATATATCATAGGCATATTTTAAATTTTTAGCATTTTCCATTGTTGGAATAATAGCATTTGAACTCTGTTTTCTCTGATCCACACCAACAATTAATGCAATATGAATATCGGAACTAGCATCACCATAAGAAGAATACTTAGTAACACTACCCATACTATTATTACCAATTACCGTTTGTTCAACACTAACCGTATTATTAGTCTGATTCTCAGTATCATTTTCAACAGGAGCTGTTGGCTGTGTACCATTTAACATGACAGTAGCCCCCATAATAACAATTACTGCAATAATCAATACGACAAGTATCTTAGAAGAACTGATTGGAGAACGTCCTGAATCACCATACATAAATTAACCTCCAATTACCTAATTGTCTCATTCTGACTATATGCATATAATAGAATATTAGTCCATGAAAATCTTATCTATTAATAAGATATATTATTATAAAACACGTGACTAATTCCTAAGATAAATATTTTTTATATTAATATTATTTGTTACTCACATAATAAGAAAGTTATTATATTAGGTTATTCTATATAAAAGATAACAAAAATTTGACAAAATATGATAAATATATTAATATTATTAACTAAATCATATAATTATAGACTAGATAATTGATTCTAAAATATATTAGGTATAATACATTTATACAAAATATTTAGAAAAGAAAAAAATATTATTAATTATACATCGCGGGTGATAAAATGACAGGAATCGTCGGATATGGAGCTCATATTCCCTCATACAGAATAAAAGTAGAAGAAATTGCTAAAGTATGGGGAGATGACCCAGAATCTATTTCAAAAGGATTAATAGTAAAACAAAAATCAGTCCCAGGACCAGATGAAGACACTGTAACAATTGCAGTAGAAGCAGCAAGACGCGCACTTAAACGAGCAGAAATAGATCCACAAGATATAGGCGCAATATATGTAGGATCAGAATCACATCCATACGCAGTAAAACCAACAGCAACAATAGTAGCAGATGCAATAAGAGCAACACCAAACCTCACAGCTGCAGATTTAGAATTTGCATGTAAAGCAGGAACAGCAGGTATTCAAGCAGCAATGGGATTAGTAAAATCAGGAATGATTAAATACGGATTAGCAATAGGAGCTGACACATCCCAAGGAGCACCAGGAGATGCATTAGAATACACTGCAGCAGCAGGAGGAGCAGCATACATCATCGGTGAAGATAACACAATTGCAGACATTGAAAAAACATGCAGTTACACTACTGATACACCTGACTTCTACAGAAGAGAAGGACAAACATACCCTTCACACGGAGGAAGATTCACAGGACAACCAGCATACTTCAGACATGTTCTAGGAGCAGCTAATAGGATGCTAGAAGAAACAGGTACCACTGCAAAAGATTATGACTATTGTGTATTCCACCAGCCAAATGGTAAATTCTACATAAGAGCAGCAAAGAAATTAGGATTCACAGAAGAACAATACAAACGAGGATTACTAACTCCAACCATAGGAAACACTTATTCTGGAGCAACACCACTTGGATTAGCATCAGTACTTGATATAGCAAAACCAGGAGATAATATATTCGTAGTATCATACGGTTCAGGTGCAGGAAGTGACGCATTCAAAATAACTGTAAATGATAGAATAGATGAAGTACGTAATAATGCTAAAACATCCGATGAAATACAGAAAAATGTAACCTATGTAAACTATGCAACATATGCTAAATTCAAAGGTAAAATACGAATGGATTAGAAAGACTATAAAAACGTGAAACCAAGAAATAAACAAGAAATAGGAGGATAAACCATGAGAGATGTCGCAATAATAGGAGTTTCCCAGACAAAATTCGGAGAATTATGGGAAAAATCCTTTAGAGATTTAGTAGTAGAAGCAGGAGTAGCAGCTATACGAGATGCAAATATGGTTGGAGACGACCTAGATGCTATGTACATAGGAAACATGTCCGGAGGATTATTCGTAGGACAAGAACACATAGGTGCTTTAATAGCAGAACACTCAGGATTAGCACCAATACCAGCAACAAGAGTAGAAGCTGCATGTGCATCAGGTGGATTAGCACTAAGACAAGCAATCATGGCAGTAGCATCAGGATATTACGACCATGTAATGGCTGCAGGAGTAGAAAAAATGACTGATGTAGTAGACGCAACACCAGCAATTGCTGCAGCAGCAGACCAAGAATGGGAAGCACAACAAGGAGTAACATTCCCATCACTATATGCAATGATGGCAAGAAGACACATGTACGAATACGGTACAACACGTGAACAGATTGCAGGATTTGCAGTACTCGGACATAAAAACGGTGCATTAAACCCTAAAGCACAATTCCAAAGAGAAATAAGTATAGATGCAGTACTTAACTCAACAAAGGTAGCAGAACCATTAAACCTACTAGATTGTTCACCTGTATCAGACGGAGCAGCAGCAGTAATAGTAGTACCAGCAGACGAAGCACATAAATATACTGACACACCAGTATATGTAAGAGCATCAACACAAGCATCAGACACAATAGCATTACACAGCAGAAAAAGTTTAACAACAATCCAGTCAACAGTACTAGCATCCAGAAAAGCATATGAAATAGCAGGACTAAAACCAGAAGATATGGATGTAGCAGAAGTACACGACTGTTTCAGTATCAACGGATTACTTGCAATTGAAGATTTAGGATTCTTTGAAAAAGGAAAAGGTGGACAAGCAATAGAAGACGGCTTAATTGAAAGAGATTCAGATATAGCAGTAAACACTTCTGGTGGATTAAAAGCAAGAGGACACCCATTAGGTGCAACAGGTATAGCACAAGCAGCAGAAGTTACCTGGCAATTAAGACAAGAAGCAGACAAACGTCAAGTAAGTGACGTTGAAAACGGTTTAACATTAAATATTGGTGGAACTGGTGGTACAGCAGCAGTACACATCTTATCCATTAACAGAAAATAAGAATAATTATAATTCATCCCCTCCACATTTATACTTTTTCTATACTTAATTTAATTAAAGATAATATTCCTATATAAATAATAGGAGATGATGATTTGCGAAAATCATTAAAAATAGGAATTACACTCATCATACTATTACTAATCATAGTCTCAGTATACTTTCTAGTATTAGATAACAATACCCATACTATTGGATCCAATGATATGGGCTATGTGGAAAAAACAGTATATAATCCTACAGGAGCAGATGCTACAATAGTTCTTGTTACTGGAATTCATCCAAGAGAAAAACTAGCAATAGACCCTGAAATAGATAGTGCTAATCAATTTGCATCAAATAATAGAAATGTTAAAGTAATTAACTATAATGTTAAAGTAACTAAAGATGCTGATGATTATTCAAAAAGTCGTTATAATGGAGAACATCTAGTAAATCAGTATGTTGTACCCGACATTAATAATACTGATGCAGATGTAGTGATAATTAGCCACTCCCATATACCTACCTATGGTGAAGGTTATTATATTGCAACACCCGCTATGGATTCAGCATCAGTAAATCTTGCTCATTCAATTAATAACAGTAATATTGATTTTAACTATTACAGTACACAGAAAACAGAAAATTATAAAAGTACATCTATAGAATTAACATCAAAACCTATTGCTGATGCAGGTTATAAAACACTAGTATATGAAATACCTGAAAACATAACAGAACAAGACAGTACAAACAGGACATATGATTTAATAAATAAGTGTTATGAAATAATAACTACTAACTAAAAAAAAATACAATTAACTACTTTTTTTCATTTTTTTAGATATTTTAGAAAATAGCAGGAATACCTGAAAAACAAATTACAGTTGAAATTATTCTCTAAAAGCACAGATAAATAAAATAAAGTGAAAAAAAAGAGAACTCAAACAAAGAAAATCTAAAAAAAAGGAATCTATTTAAAAAAAAATAGTAAAAAAAAAGATTACTTATGTAACTCCATAAATTCATCACGATAATTATTAAAACGTTTGAAATAATTATCAAGCTCTCTATCATATTCCTCAATTACATTTTGAGGCGCTTCAATCTCAGTTTGACATCCATCAAACAACAACAATTTAACCTCTAATAATGTGAAAAAATCTGAGGTTAATGTAATAGCTAAATTAAGAAACTCGTCAGATTCATATATGGGATCCATTAATAAACATTCAACCATTTCCTTAGTTTCCACAAAATAAGGAAATTCATGAGCCATTAATGTATTAGAATATAAGTTATCAGAAACTGCATCGAAAGAATCCAAGATAATATTAATAATTTCCATTGTAACAACAGTAGATAATCCCTTTTTTGTAGAAGCATCCATACTCCAGAACGTAGTGGGTGATACTATTCTTAAAGATTCTAATAATTCTATAATTAATTTTTTATATTCAGTTAAATCTCCGAAAAAAAGTTCATTAAAATCTAATATCTTACTCATAATTGCTACCCCTAACATGTTAAAAGAATAATTATTGTCTAAGTAAATGTTTGTAAAAAATAAGATATAATAATATAGTTAATAAAAAAAAAGAGTTCATGAAAAAAATTAATTCATGAACTTTCCATTTAAATATTATGATTACAAATTATCAGTAGTCTAGTAGTTCTTAACTAAATAGATCTATCCAATTTACATTGGAGGCATTCCGCCCATACCGCCTTGAGCAGCTGCTGCTGCTGCAGCGTCGCCTTCACTTGAGGAAGCGATTACGTCATCAATTCTTAAAATCATTTCAGCTGCTTCTGCTGCAGATTGTATAGCTTGTTTTTTAACTCTGTGAGGTTCGATAACTCCAGCTTCTTTCATGTCAGTTACTCCACCTTCAAATACATTTAATCCCATGTATATTGAATCTTCGTGAGCTGCTCTTAAATCTACTAAGGAGTCAATACTGTCGAGTCCAGCGTTTTCTGCGAGTGTTCTAGGAACAACTTCTAATGCTTCTGCAAATGCAGTTACTGCTAATTGTTCTCTTCCACTGATGGTTTCTGCATAGTCTTTTAATCCTTTTGCAATTGCTATTTCTGGAGCTCCTCCACCGATAACAACTTTTCCATCTTCAACTGTGGATGCTACTACACCTATTGCGTCTTCAACTGCTCTCTCGATTTCGTCAACAACGTGTGATGTTGAACCTCTTAATAATAAGGTTACTGCTTTAGGATCTTTACATTCTTTTACGAATATCATGTCGTCGCCAGCTACTTTGTCTTCTGTTACGTTTCCAGCTACTCCTAAGTCATCTGCTGTTAAATCTTCGAGGTTTGTGATGATTTTTGCACCAGTTGCTTTTGCTAATTTTTCCATATCTGATTTTTTAACTCTTCTTACTGCTAAGATTCCTGCTTTAGCTAAGTAGTGTTGTGCTAAATCATCAATACCTTTTTGACAGAATAATACGTTTGCTCCAGCTGCTGCTAATCCATCAACCATTTCTTTTATCATAGCTTCTTCTTGTTCTATGAATGCTTGCATTTGATTTGGATCAGTGATTCTTATTTCTGCATCTACTTCTGTTTCTTTTACTTCAATTGCACTGTTTACTAATGCGATTTTTGCATCTGAAACTTCTGATGGCATACCTGGGTGTACTTTTTCCTTGTCGATGATTACTCCTGATACTAATTCGGAATCATCAATTGCTGCACCGTCTTTTGATTCAATTTTGATTTGTTCGGTGTCTACTTTTCCATCTTCTACTACTTGGTTTACTGCACCTACGATGAGCTCTGCTAATGGTTCTCTTGCTTTTTCTGTTCCTTTACCAGTCATTGCTGTCATTGCAACTTTGGTTAAGGTATCTTCATCTTTTGCATCAATTGCAATGTCGTCTAATAATTCGATTGCTTTTGCTGCTGCTTGTCTGTATCCTAATGCTATGATTGTTGGGTGGATTTCCTGGTCTAATAAATCTTCTGATTTTTTGAGTAATTCTCCTGCGATAATTACTGCTGTTGTTGTTCCGTCTCCAACTTCGTCTTCTTGTGTTTTTGCAACTTCTACTAACATTTTTGCTGCAGGGTGTTCAATATCCATTTCTTTTAGGATTGTTACACCGTCGTTTGTTACTACAATATCTCCTAGTCCGTCTACAAGCATTTTGTCCATTCCTTTTGGACCTAATGTTGTTCTTACTGTTTCTGCTAATACTTTTGCAGCTAAGATATTGTTTCTTTGTGCATCTCTACCTATGCTTCTTGATGTTCCTTCAGGTAAGATGATTAATGGTTGTTGTTGTTGTTGTGCCATGTTATTACCTCTATTAATTTAAATCATATATTTTTAGTTTAATATTATTTCATTAAAAAATCTAAATTTCATAATCAGTCTATATTCATAAATGGGTTTGACCTTATATAAATACTTTGCGGTTATTTTTCTGTACAAAACACAGAAAAAGATTAAATCAAATATAATCAAATAAAAACAGAAAAATAATATAAAAAAAAGTAATTAAAGAGAAGTGTGGAGTTTATTTACCTGATTTTACCCAAATAACTCTATCTCCATCACGTGCTCTCTGATAATATTCACGTTTTTCTAATGCTTTAAGTGTTTTAGCAAAGTTCTCTTTCTCAAGATCTGTGAAACCTAACTCTAATAAGTAATCATATAATTCTGTAGCACTCTTAGCATCAGGTAATAATTGATAAATTTGTGATTGGAAACTTGTTAGACCAGGTAATGGTTTAGCAATCATCACTGTGAAGAAATCCTTATACCTTTCATAATCTGTAAGTTGAGCATCTTTGTCATCAAGTTCCTCATTTAACCTATTGATTTCCTGTGAATTTTTCTCATTCTCTTCATGTAAGAGATCAATCTTTGAAAGATCAGATTTTAATGAAGCTATTTCTTTCTCATAATCTGTTTTTAAAGTTGCTTTTTCAGATTCTAATTCACGTACACGAGGTTTTAAATCTTTAAGTTTATCTAATTCCTCATTCTTGTCAGAGATAAGTTTTTTATGATTTTCTATATCTTGATTTTTACGTTCAACAATGTCTTTAAGCTCAGCTATACGGGTATTCTCAACTTCAAGAGCTCGTGAGTTTTCTTGTATAAGTTTTTCTTTATCCTCAATAACTCCATCTTTTCTAGTTATCTCTTCAGATAAATTATCCATCTCTACAAGTTTCCTATTAGCATCGTCAATCTCTGTTTTAAGATTATTAATTACACCATCTTTATCTGAAATGACATTATTTAAGTCAGTTAAATCATCATCTTTAAGTTTTAATTTGTTTTCTAATCTTTCAAGTTGTCTGTTTAAATCCTCTACTGATTCTTCTCTATCTCTTATTTGTTTATCTTTTAATTGAATAATTTCTGCAGATTGTGAATTTCTATCAGATTCATCTTTAAGATTAGATTTCAAGGAATCAATATCATTATTTAATGATTCAATACTTTCAGTTAATTCATCAATCTTATATTTTCTCTGGTTAAGTAAGGAAGTAAGTTTGGTTATTTCCTGGTCTTTTTCTTTCTTATCAGCGTTAAAGTTCTCTTTTAATTTGAATATTTCATCTTCTTTTGAGGATAATTTTTCTTCTACAGCGTTGGAACTTTCTGATAATTTATCTGTTAAGTTCTTGATTTTTTCCTGTGCAAGCTGTAAATTATTTCTTAAATCTTTGATTTCCTTGTTTTTACTAGTGGTTTCTACTTCACTTGATTTGAGTAATTTATTTAGCTGTGATATTTCAATGTCCTTTAATTCTAATTTTTGAGGTAATGCTGCTATTTTATCATTTTTATCTTGAACATCTTGTTTTAATTTGCTTATTTGATCTTCAGAGTTTTTTCTAGTTTCCAGGTAATTATTTCTTAAGTTCTGGTAATCGGAATCTTTTTCTTTTATTAGTATATCTAATGAGTTTTTCTCTTGTTCTAACTTGTTAATTGATGTATTTTTCTCATTTAATGCTTTTTCAAGATATTCTTTCTCTGATTTTATTTTTTCATTATCATTACTTACTTGTTCTAGTCCTTCATTGAGTTCTCTTATTTGTGCTGAAGTATTTCTGCGTAGTTGATTGTAATCTAGTTTTAATTTGTCATATTCTGCATCTTTATCATATAATTGTTTTTTAGTTTCTTTAAGTTGATTATTTAAATCAGATGATTCTTCCCGTGATTGTGATTCTATGTCAACTGAGTCTAATTTTACTTTTAGTTCTGCTAGTTCATCATCTTTTTTAGATAATAGATTCTCTAAATCTTTTACTTTTGATTCGTTTGCATCATTATCTTGAGTTAATGATCTTATTGCTGCATCTTGTTCATTATTTTTTCCTTTGAGTTCTGATAGTTCTTCTGCTAATTTTTGATTACTGTCTTTAAGATCATCGTATCTTTGCTGTAATGTGTTTAATTCTATTGTTTTCTCGTTGAAATCTTTTTTAAGATCTTGTTGTTCACCAGTCTTTTCTCTTGTTTCTGTTAATTCATTTGATAATTTCTCGTTCTTCTCTTCTAGGTCAGAGTATTGTTGTTGTAATTCTTCTAGTTGTGAAATTTTATCATCTAATTCTTCTTTGAAATTGTTGTTTTCTGATTCTTGTGATATTTCTGTTAATTTATCACTTAATTCTTTGTTGTCTGTTTCGATGTTTATGTATTGTTGTTGTAAGGTATCATATTCTTTCTTTAGAACATCATAATCATTATTTTTATCAACTAGTTCTTGTTTTATTGTGTTGTATTCTGTGTCTGGTACGTTTTTAATTTCTTCTACTTGTGATTCTGTTTCTTTTATTTTATTGTTTAGTTGTTCTATCTTGTCATTTGCTATTTTGAGTTGTTGTTCTTTGTCTATAACTGATTCTTTGAGAGCTTCTATTTCAGATGAATCATTAAGATTTACAGAGTTTTTTAATTTGGCGTTTTCTTTTTGTAACTCTTCCATCTTAAATCCTGTTATCTTATTTGAATCTTCTAGTCTTTGATAATCTGCTCTTAGTGAAATTAGTTCTTCTGATTTCTTGGTGTAATCTTCCAGTATACTGCTTGATGTTAATGATTCATCAGATGTTGATTGTTCTTTTAACAAGTTATTTTCTTGTTCTAATTGTTCTATTTTATTATTTAGTTCTGTTACTGTTTCTTGATTTTCTGTCGTTGCTGCATCCTGTATTTCTGCTAATTCTTGTTCTAATTCAGCTATCCTTTGTTCACTCTCAGCATTATCTGCATTAGTATTATTATTTTTTAAGGATTCTATTTCTTCTTCGTATTTTTTTATCTTCTGATCTCTCAGTCCAACTTCTCTTGTTAGTTGATTTTTTAGTTCAGGAATCTCTTTTAATTCTTCATTTTGTCTATCTATTACAGTTTTTAGTTGATGAATTTCTGTCTGTGATGATGCTCCCTTAAGTTGTTCATTTTCAGATTTTAGTCTTGAAATTTCATCTTTTAAATCTTTTTCTGCATCATCATCTGATATTTTTTCAGATTCCTTTAGTTCTGATATTTCTACATTCTGTGTTCTTATTTTATCTTGAAGGTCGTTTATTTGTTTTTTATATTCATCTACATCTTCTGTTGAATTTAAAGAAGATAGGGAAGTCTCTAGTTTGGATTGTATTTCACTTATTTGTAAATCTTTTTCCTTTAATTGTGTGTCTTTTTCCTGTATTTTAAGTTCATTTTCTTTGAGAGCATTTTCTTGCTTTTCTAATTCGTCTGATAATTCATTTATTCTTTTATGTAAATCTGATTTATTACTCTCATTTTGTATTAAAACGTTTTTTACTACTTCGTTTGTCTTGATATCCTTGTTTTCTTCATTTAATTGCTCTTTAAGGCTATTTATTTCTTTAAAACAAGATTTTACTAGTTCTCTCAATTCCTCTGATTCTACATCCTTTAAAAACGCCATATTCATCACTAATTTATATATATTAATTTTAAAGTTTAAAAGTTTTTCTTTATTATAAGTATTTTCTTATTGTTTTATTCATGAACAAATATTCACATAGATAAACGGTGAAAATACCAAATAAAAAACCACCAATTACATCTGATGGATAGTGTACCCCTAAATATAATCTAGAAAGTCCTACAAGTATAGGTATTATCATAAAATATCTACGATGTCCATAATTCTTTCCTAATACATATGCCCATGCAGTACTTAATGCAGTATGTCCTGATGGAAATGAAAAATCTGGTTCCAGACTCACAACAATCAATGTAGATAACACAGTATAAGGTCTTGGACGCATGACACAAATTTTCACTATCTGAACTAAAACATAAGTCACTAATAGTATAACAAATAACCTTTTAGCAACATGCTTTTCTTTTTTGCCACCAAGTAGATATAATATCACTGCTACAGCTAATCCAAAATAAAGTATACCCATACATGAAACAAGCTGAGCTAACATATTAGTAAAAGGTGTATGATACGATAAATTCACAAACTCAAGTATCGCCACATCTATAGAATATAATGAAATCATGATAATCATCTAAATAAAAGAAATTGAAAAAAAAGGAAAAGAATTGGTGGGGTTAAATCTGACTTATAAATATAATTTAGAAATTAACTGAGCATTTAATATTGAAGCTCCTGCTGCACCACGTATAGTGTTATGTCCTACTAGTGTATACTTGAAACTGTTATCGAATACATCTTCACGTACACGACCAACAGAAACACTCATACCATGACCAGCATCCCTGTCCATACGAGGCTGTGGTCTATCCTCCTCTTTTCTTACAATAACCGGTTGTTCTGGAGCAAAGGATAATTTTTCTTTCTGCGGTAATCCTCTGAATTCAGACATTGTTTTTTCTATATCCTCAACAGTAACATCATCTTCCTCAAATTCTATTGCAACAGATTCTGTATGACCGTCTACAACAGCTACTCTATTACATGATGCACTGAGTGGGAAATCTGCTTTTTCAACTAATCCACCATTTACTTTACCTAGTAAATGTAATGTTTCAGACTGCATCTTTTCCTCTTCACTGCCAATGTATGGTATAATATTATCAAGTATACCCATTGATGGAACACCATTATATCCTGCACCACTAATTGCCTGCATTGTAGTAACAGTTACTCTTCTGAATGTATATTTATCAAATAATGGTTTAAGAGTTAATGTTAATGCTATTGTTGAACAGTTAGGATTTGTTACTATACATCCATCCCATCCATTAATATCTTTCTGTAATTCCATCATTTCAAGATGTTCAGGGTTAACCTCTGGAATTACAAGAGGAATATTTTCTTTCATACGATTAACACTAGCATTTGATGCTACAATGAATTTTTCTGCAAATGCAGCTTCTACTGGTCCAGCAAGCTGTGCTGGTAATGAAGCAAATACAAAGTCTACATCATCACTAACTTCATTAGGATCAGTGTTTACTATTCTCATATCCCTTACTTCTTCAGGTATAGGTGTTGTCTGATGCCATGTTACTGCATCTTCATATCTTTTACCTGCAGACCTTTCTGAAGCTGCTACATTTACAATATTAAAGTCAGGTATATTGGAGAGTAATTGTATAAATCTCTGTCCTACCATTCCAGTAGCACCAAGTACACATACATTTTTTACCATTTTAATCATTCCATAATTCCATTAGTACTTTATTTATAATCCAAGTACATCAAACATGTCTGCAATATTTTTATCTTGTTTAGTATTTTGATAGTTAATTGCTCTTATCACACCATTTGCAAATGCTTGTCTTGATGATGCTCTGTGAACTACTTCTATTCTTTCACCATCACCTGCAAACATTACAGTATGATCTCCAACAATGTCTCCACCACGTACAGCATGAATTCCTATTTCATCTTTAGGACGTTTACCAACCATACCTTCTCTTCCATAACAAGCATTTTCTTTAAGATTTAAGTCAAGGTTTTCAGCTATAATTTCTGCTGCTCTTTTAGCTGTTCCTGATGGTGCGTCTTGTTTGTTATGATGGTGAGCTTCTATTATTTCTACATCATAGTCATTACCTAGTATTTTTGCTACTTGTCCTACGATTTCAAAGAATACGTTTACACCGGTAGCCATGTTAGGAGATATTACTGCTTTTACATCATTGTCTTTTATTGCCTTATGCATAACATCTAATTGTTCATCTGTTAATCCAGTTGTTCCTACAACAACATTTACTCCACATTCTGCACATGTTTTTACTGTTTCTACTGCTGCTGATGCTATTGTGAAATCTACTAATACATCTGGTTTAACTGATTCTAATCCTTCTTTTAGGTTTTGTGAGCCTATTATTTCAACGCCCATAGTTCCTAATCCTAATTGTTCTCCTAAATCTTTACCTTCTAAAGGTGTGTTAGGCATTTCTATACCTAATACTACTTCCATATTATCTTGTGCTTGTACTGTCCTAATTATTCTAGAACCCATATTTCCTGCGCAACCTGTTACTGCTACTTTTATCATGTGATTATCTCTCCATTATTATTTTATATTAAATTGTGGTTTTTAAGTACTTCTGTTAGTATTTCTTCATTTTCTTTACAAATTTCATTTATAGGCATTCTTAGTCCACCAACATCATGTCCCATTAGTCTTAATGCTTTTTTAGTTGGTGCTGGACTAGCTTCTATAAATAAAACATCCATCAAATCAAATAAATCATTTGATAATTCTCTTGCTTTATCATAATCCCCATTTAATGCACTGTTTACCATGTCAGACATTTCATCAGGTAGTATGTTTGCTACTACACTTATTACTCCTCTTGCTCCCTGTGATATCATAGGTAGTGTAAGAGAGTCATTTCCAGATAGTACTGTGAAATTATCTGTTAAGTTGTTTTTTGTTAATTGGCTGAATACATTTGCAAGTTTATTAAGGTCAGGGTTTGCTTCTTTTATTGCTACTATATTATCAAGTTTTGCTAAGTCTATTATTGTATCTACTGCTAAATCTACTCCTGTTCTTGAAGGTACGTTGTATGCTATTATAGGAATGTTGTTTGAATCATTGAGTAGTTTAAAGTGGTTATATAATCCACTTTGCTGTGGTTTATTATAGTATGGTGTTATTACTAGTGCTGTGTCTGCCCCTGCATCTTCAGCATATTTTACTAAATCCTGTGCTTCTGATGTTGCATTACTTCCTGCTCCAGCTATGGTTGTGACTTTTCCATTAGCTTCATCAACCATTATATCTATTACTTTTTGATGTTCAGAATGGCTCATTGTTGCTGATTCACCAGTAGTTCCTGCAGCAACTACTCCAGATACTCCTCCTTCTATGAGAAAATCTATTAAACTTCTGAATTTTTCTTCATCAATATTATTATCTGCATCCATAGGTGTTATCATTGCTACGTGTGTTCCATCTAAATTCATTGTAAATTCTCCTTAATTAGCTTATATGCTTTATCACCATCACTCCAATCAACAAATACTATTACTGCTGTTTGGCTAGAGGATAATTCAACTATATTTATATTGTTTTCATGTAACGGTTTTGTTATACTTGTTATTATGCCTGGTGTATCAATAAAATCATGACTTACAACAGAAATCATTGCAATCTTTTGACCTAATGATATAGAACTTAATCTATCACCATGTATTATAAGATCATGTAATACTTCATGTGCCTTACTTGCATCTTTTTCCTTGAAGAATAATGTTATAGAACTTTCGCCAGTTGAAATACCATAGATTCCAATGTTATTTTCATATACTTTCTCTGTAATATTTGCAATTATTCCCTGTTTATTCATTAAATTTTCGCCTACTACAGCGACCAAGGATAATTTTTCATCTAATTTTGTTATTGTTATAACATCTTCTTCAGAATAAGTTGGTCCTATAATATCAGTCCCCTGTACTCTCAAATCTCCATATTCAAAACTAATTATTTTTGCTTTTATATTTGGATCCTTGAATCTTAATGCATTAGGATGTAATACCTGTGCTCCATAATTTGCTAAATCAATCATTTCTTCTACTGTAATTTTATCTAATTTACGAGCAGTGTTTAGTTTACGTGGATCTGTGGACATGACTCCTTTTACATCTGTAACTATTATTACTTCATCAGCATTTAAACAGTGCCCTATTAAAAATGCTGAAACATCACTTCCACCTCTACCAAGAGTTGTTACACATCCCTCATCATCTCTTCCTAGGAAGCCACATACTACTGGTATAATCCCTTGATTTAATAGTTTCTGAATATGTTCTTCTACTCGTTTCTTTGTTTCTTTCCTGTCTATTTTAGCATTTAGATAATTATTATCTGTTATTACAGGCCATTTTTCACTGAATGGGTCAATATATTCTGCTTTAACACCTAGTGACTCTATTGTAGCAGCCATTATACGTACACTTTGCATTTCTCCCATGGAGAGGATGCCTGCTAATTGTTTTTCAGTGATATTTTCTCCAATTGATTCATCAACTAATTTTATAGATTCATCAGTAGTTTTATTAATAGCAGAGACCACAACCACTATTTGATTTCCCTGCATGTATTCATTAACAACGGAATTGGCAGCTTTATGAATCCTTTCTCCTGTACCTACAGATGTACCACCAAATTTCGCCACGATTATTCCCATAAATTCACCTTTTATTCTAATTATTCTTATAAATAATATTTTTTCTTAATAACAAGTTAACCATAAAGTTATTATTAAATAAATATATGATTTTATACTATTAAAAATTTTTATATATATTTATAAATCATTAAAGTAGAATTTCAGGTAATGTGATTAAAAAATAGTGACTATGACTGAGTAATAGTATTAAAAAATAGTCCAATTAAATAGAATATAAAATTTATTTAAAAAAAATAGATTAAAAATAAATAATTTAATTATTTATTGTTCTAAAAGGTGAGTTGCATATCCAGCAATTTGATTTCTTAAGTGTTTTGTGGATACTGTTGAGTATTCGGCAACTACTTGTTTGTTGTTTTCGAAATCGTTTGTGAATTTATCACCGTGTAATTCTAATAATTCTTTTGCTGTTCTTTTTACGAATGTTGTTCTTATGTTTCCCATAATCATGCCTCCATATATTTTGTATAAAAAATTCTTTTTTTAAATTAACGTTAATCTAAATATTTTTTCTGCTCTTCTTTACTCATAGATGCTAGAATGCCAAAGATTTCTATCACACTATCTTTATCAATATCTATACCATCTAACAAATTATTTATCTTATCATGGATAATATTTTCCCTTGAAGTATCTAATAACTCTTTATTAAGAGCTTTCTTAGATATTGCAATATCATATGCCAGAGATGTACGTTTAACAATTAAATTTATTATTTGTTCATCTAGCACGTCTATTTTATCCCGGGATTCTTTTAATAAATTTTCTGCTTCTTCTTTATTCATATTATCACAAGTTATCTAATACTACAGATCCCACATTATCAGGCTCAGTTTCTACTAATCTTCCAGGATACTTTGAAAGTGCACTTTTTATTTCATCAATATCCGTTGAATCATCTACTAATATAGAATATGCAGAACCTGTTCCAGATAATCCTGCAGCCTTTGCTCCTGCTTTAAGTGCATCCATTGAAACTTGAGAATCTACATTCAATGCAACACAAAATAAGAAGCCATTCAGAGTAAGAGCTTTCTCAATATTCTTTTTCATAGCATATGAAAATGCTATTTCCACAAGTGGTGCTAAGGTTTGCATAGCCTTAACATCAGACTGTGCAGTATATAACGATTTGTTCGGTATATATATTAAAACTTTCGAATAGTCAACTAGATAATCATGTAAAATTTCTCTATTATAATTATTAGTAACCTTCCAACCACCATAAAATGATGCAGTAGCATCGTCAAAAGAACCAGTTTTAGTAACACCAACCTCTAATGATGCATCAATACCAATATTAAGAAGATCCCACTCAGATATATCAACATCTTCCCTTGTCATACCAGCTTCTTCAAGTAATAATAAAAAAGTAGCATATACAACTGAATTTGAAGCAGCACTACTGCTAGATAAACCAGAACCTGGTGGAATATCCGATTTAGTCTCAACTTTTAAACAAATATTTTTTAAATTAAAATCATCATACTTATTTAATTCATCATAAACCATTCTAATACATAATTCAACAAGTTCAGAGTCCATATCTGGATCATCAAGACTCTTAAATCTACATTCAATATCTTTATCTGAATCATAATTTAAAACAGTGACATCTGCAGTAACATATAATTTTATACCAAAAGCAGAACCTTTACCCATACTTATAGCATTGACTACAGTTGCAGATGCTGGTGAACGAACTATAACCATAAATATACACTTCTCTAATTTATATATTATATATCTTCCCCTATATTCATAAATTTAACCATTAACCCCTACATGGAAAATAAAAAAAAATACATAATAATATATAATACATTCTGAATACACTCCTAAAACAAAATAATAGAAAAAAATTTATATATACAAGAAGTATTTATAAAATCATAAGAAAGAAAAAAATAAATAAAAAAAAATGACAGACAAAATATTAATTATAATAATTTAAGGAGGACTATCAATGGCAGTAAAATTAGAAGTTTACACATCACAATCATGTCCATACTGCCCAATGGCAGTAGCAGCTGCAGAAGATGCAGTAAAAGAATTAGGTGACAAAATAGAGTATGAACACCTAGACGTAAATGAACATATGGACAAAGTAAGAGAATACCAGATTATGTCTGTACCAACAGTAGTTATAGATGGTGAAGTAGCATTCATTGGTGCACCAGAATCTGATGAACTAATCGAAAAACTAAAAGAAAAAATATAAACCCATACCCTTCTTTTTTTTAAACTTTTTTTAATAATTTAAAATTTATCTAAATTTTCATTTTAATCCTCTAATACATCTAAATAATATAATGCTAATTAATTCAAATTTTATATGAAATATTTTAGAATAATTAACTCATAATATATTAATTAATAAAAAGAATTAATAAAAATTCAAATACAATATAACCATCCATAAATGGGGGAATTAAAATAGAAGCTCATAAAAACTCTGATGAAAAATCAGGAATTACCACTGGAAGTGTTGCAACAGCAGCTAGTGTAGCAGCAATACTCACCATAACAGATAAAGCTCCTGAAGTAATTGAAATAACTGCTCCAAATGATGAACTAACAGTTGAAATAGAAGATAACAAATTATTAAGTAAAAATAAAGCTATATCAACCGTTAGAAAACCTACATATAATGATCCTGATGTTACACGTGGAATCCTTATTAAATCAGAGGTGACCTTAACTGATGATGCTGGTAACGTGGAAATAACTGCCGGAGAAGGAGTGGGAAAAGTAACTAAATCTGGACTCCAAATACCTGTTGGAGAATATGCTATAAATCCTGTTCCAAGAAAAATGATAAAAGCAAATGTTAAAAAATATCTTCCAGAAAATAAGGGAGCTATAGTGAAAATTATTATTCCTGAAGGAAAAGAAATAGCACCTAAAACAATGAATAGCCGACTTGGAATAATAGATGGTATATCTATATTAGGAACAACAGGTATAGCCCGTCCAATGTCTTCAAAAGCATACACAGACTCATTAAAAATACAGATAGATGTTGCAATAGCTAATAAATATGAAGATTTACTATTTGTACCAGGAAATATTGGAACAAGAATAGCAAATGAGAGATTAGTAATAGATGAGGATGCAATAATAGAGATGAGTAACTTTGTAGGATACATGTTAGATGAAGCTGATAAAACTGGAAAAATAAAATCTATCACACTTTTTGGCCATGCAGGTAAACTAATAAAAATTGCAGCAGGAATATTTAACACAAAACAGAGTGTTGCAGATGCAAGACGAGAGATAATGACAGCATACACTGCACTAATAGGGGCAGATAAGGAAACATTACAAGCCGTATATGATTGTATCACCACAGAAGATGTTATAAAAATACTAGACAAGAAAGGCATTACAACAGAAGTATTTGAATTAATTGCAGATAAGATTATAGAATTATGTAACTCAAAATATAACATAGAATTCCATGCAATAATAGCTAAAATGGATGGAACAATATTAACACCTTCTAAAATGAAAGATATACCATTTGAATGGAAGAATTAGAATACATTAGGTGCTATTATGAATATATGTATATTAGGTCAATATCCCCCACAGGTTGGTGGAATAGCAACATACACTAAACAATTAGAGGATGAATTAAGAAGTAGAGGACATAATGTATATATATTAACTTATGCACAGAATTGTCCAAGAAAAGATAACGTGTTTGAGGCAAATGTTATTAATATTCCTCTGCTAAGAGGTATAAGCTTCACAATATCCAGTTATAAGCTTCTAAAAAGAATTGTCAAAGAATATAATATAGATGTAATTCATGCAAATTACATAATTCCTCCTGGATTAGTAGCATCATTAATTAAAGATAGTCATGTAAAGATAGTGATAACTGCACATGGATCAGACATAAATATATTATCTACAAACATGATTACAAAACAACTAATAAAACGAACCCTGAAAAGGGCGGATGAAGTATATTTTGTAAGTGAAAAATTAGAGGAAAAAGCATTACAAATTGGAATACCTGGATTAAAAGAAAAGTCAAGTATAACACCCAACACTGTGAATACAGAGAAATTCAAACCAATAATCCCTGATAAAAAAACATTAAACAAGAAATATAACATGCCAATAGTAATGTTCATAGGAAACCTCGTAGAACAAAAAGGACTAGAATACCTCTTGGAAGCAAAGAAAATATCAGAAACAGAGTACACTCTTCTAATCTATGGTGACGGTCCAGAACATGACAAGCTTTCAAATATTATAAGAGAAAATAATATCCAAGACACATACCTAATGGGAAAAACAATGGAACCCGAAAAGATAATACCCGAATCAGATATAATGGTGTTACCATCAGTATCAGAGGGCGCTAGTATAGTAGCACTTGAAAGTATGTCCTGTGGAAAACCATTAATATCAACAGATACGGGCAATATAAGAACAACCATAACAAATAATACAAATGGAATAATAGTACCCACAAGAAATCCGACAAAACTATCCCACGCTATAGATAATCTTATAGAGGATAAAACTAGAAGAGAGGAAATAGGAAAAAATGCACGTAAACGAATAATAGAAAAATATTCTAAAATGAATATTCCATACATAAATAATATAAAATAAATAACTAAAATTAGAATAAAACTGGAGCTAAACTAAAGTGGAGGTGAACTTTTGAATAATATAGATCCTGATATTCAGAAGATAATGAAAGAGTGTTATCCATATATAGAAGAATATAATCCAGCACAAAAAGCAGTGATAGAATCAGGATATCTAGATAATGATGAGAATTATATTATATCTATTCCAACAGCAAGTGGAAAGACAGTACTAGGAGTATTAGCAGCGCTTAAAGTATTACTCAAAGGGGGTAAAGTAGTATATGCTGTTCCATTAATCTCACTACAAAATGAGAAATACAAGGAATTCAAAGTATTTGAGAAATTTGGATTTAAAGTAGGAAAACATCCGTCAAGAGCAGACATTGCAGTAATGGTCTTTGAATCCTTCGATGCATTAACAAGATTTTCAAGAAATGTGTTAAATGAAATAGATCTTCTCATACTAGACGAATTCCATATGATAGGCGATTATTCAAGGGGACCAACAATAGAATGTGCAATAACAAGAATAAAGGAACATAACCCTGGAATAAGAATAATAGCACTTTCAGCAACACTACAGAACATGGACGAAATGGCACACTGGCTAGAAGCAGAAGTAGTGACCCATGACTACCGACCAGTACCCTTACATAAGGAAGTACTATGTGCTGAGGAATTCGGAACAAAAGATAAAAACAACATGGTATTTAAGATACTTAATGATTCACTTAATGAATCCTCACAAATGTTAACATTTGTATCTACTAGAAGATTCACAGAATCATTAGCTCAGAATATGTCCAAGAAAATTTCAAAATACATACCTGATGGTAAAAGAGAAATATTCAATAACATAGCTGAGGATATACTGGATGTTCCTCGAAGAAACAATACACAGCCAACGGAAGTCTGTTACAAACTAGCGGATTGTGTTAAAAATGGTATAGCTTTCCACCATGCAGGATTATTTGATAAACAAAAGGAAATAATAGAAGAAGAATTTGTTAATGGTAATCTTCTAATGATAACAGCAACACCTAGTCTTATGTATGGTGTAAACCTTCCATCAAAAAATGTAGTTATACGTGATTATACACGATGGACTGATCAAGGACAGACAAATATACCTGTATTTGACTATGAACAGATGTCAGGAAGAGCTGGAAGACCCGGCTTTGATACCGAAGGATACTCCTACCTACTAGCAAAAACATATGATGAAGCATTCAATCTTGATGAATACTATGTACATGGAGAAATAGAGGTGACAAACTCCAAACTCATAGATAACGAAGATGCAGTACTAAAACAAATCATAACACAGGTATCAAGTGGATTTGCAAAAGACATGGATGAGCTTGTAGATTTCTTTAACAAGACATTCTATGGATTCCAGATATCACATACCTATAACACTATGAGTCTAGGCTTTTCAGATGAATCCATAAAATATGAAATATCTAGTGCACTAGAATATCTTGTACAGAATGGTATTATACGAATTACTCCGTCAGGACTACAAACAACGCCTCTTGGAACACTGATTTCAAGGAATAATTATGAGGTAAAAACTGCAGTAAAACTTAAAGATTACAGTACAATGATGGGTGATAACTTTAATCCGGGATCACTTATATATGAAATATCAAAGACACATGACATGCCAAAAATCAACACTAAATTTAGGGCAAACAAGGATAATATCAAGGAAGTTTTAAGTAAAAATGGAGTATTTATAAGCTTTGTATCTAATAATGAATCAACAGCTGCAAGTCTACTAGAATGGATTAATGAAAGAAAAGAATATGAAATTGAGAATTACTTAAAGGTCTATGCAGCTTCTACAAGAAGAGCTAGTTATGAAGCATCCAACCTTGTCAAATACTTCTATGATATATGTGATGTCCTCGGTAATTACAAATTCCTTAATGAGATAGATAAACTAGCATCAAGATTATATTATGGAGTAAAAGAAGAATTAATACCATTAGTTGTTGGTATAAAACGTTTAGGTCGACAACGTGCACGTACCCTTGTTGATACATATGGAGATAATCTGGGTAATGCTCATATTAAAGATTTAACACGTATTGATGGTATTGGAGAAAAAACTGCAGAAAATATTATAAAATTCTATGAAAATAAGGAGTGAATAAAGTATGGAAAAAGTTAAAGCAGGATTAGAAAAAAATAAACTAAAAGAAATGTTACAGAATGAAATAAAAAATGTAACATTAGAAGAGTTATATGAGTTATCATTTCAATTCAATGAAGACACACGATACTTGCCAAGAGAGTATAAGAAGAAATACACTGAATCCGTACTCAATGTAATTATCAGTAGATTTGCAATGCTGAAGAATACAAAGATAAACTTTGAAGGTCAGATAACAGAAAAAGAAGCAAAGGAAATTAATGAACTACTTGATGATAATGATGAATTAGTAGGACATATATTAAATGTAATTGTAGTATATACAACATATCTAAAACATAGGCCAGTGCATCTTCCTGGCACCGTATTCCCTGGTATGGTAAGTATCTATACTGATGGTGAAAAATATTATTGTCCTGTGAAAAAATACAATATAGATAATGAAAAAGCAGTGTGTAGATATTGTATAGCTGTTATTCCAGATGAATAATCAATGAAGGGTTAGGTGGTAATTATGCTTAGGTCAAAAACTAAAGATTTAATTGACGAAACTCTTGAAAAACGTGAAAAAATACGTGACGAGTTAATTGATAAAGGAGTAAAGGATTTAGATGAAAAATTAAAAAGTGATAAGTATACTGTTGAAAGTTTAATCTCTGACAGTAGTATTGGTGAAGTATATCATGACCTTATTGACTCTAAGGATCAAATTAATTCAGAACATCAAAAATTATTTAACAAGAAATATCATGAGATTGATGTTGAATTATATAAAATGAATAAGAAAATTGATAGAAAAGCTAGAATGATTGAATACGAAATGAATAATAAGAAAAATAATGTTTATCAAAAAATCAGAGAAGATTTAGATTAAAAAAATTAAATAAAAATAGTTTATAATGATTTAGGAGGTTATCCTCCTCCTACTCCATCATCACCCATTTCCGTGTTTTCAAAATTATTTTTAAGTTCATCCTTAATATCATCAATGGATACTTCTTTATCCTTTTCTTCATTGAATGTTACTTTGGATGTCTGATCTGTTAATTCCACATATTCTGTGTTATACCAAAGTTTTGTTAATTCATCAATTTGTATAAGAACCCAGGATCCATTTTCATCTGTTTTAATATCCTGAACCTTACCAATAGTTCCGACATTTGTATATATTACATGTGCACCTTCAGTTATTTCTCTTCCTAATTTATCAGTGACAACCATGATTACACTTCCTATAATAATAGTTATTAAAATAATTAATATAAATTAATTTTCAATATACTCTCTAATAATTTAGTATGCTGCTGAGTATTTCTTATAATTTCAGGATATTCACCAGTTAAATCAATAATTGTAGAAGGAGTATTATCTGTTACATCTCCACAATCAATATAGGTGTTTATTTTACTTCCTAATTGCTTAACAATATCATCAATATTATTAGGAGTTTCCATGTTAGATATATTAGCACTAGTACTTGTAATAGGGAACTCTTTTGTTAATTCATAACATAGCCTATTATTGGGTATTCTAACACCAACAATACTGGTATTTGAAGTTAAAATATCCGGAACAATATCCCTTTTCTCGAGTAATAATGTGTATGGTCCTGGCAGAATCTTTTCTATAATATCTTTTATAGGCTTAGTTAAATATGCCACATCCTCCATTTGATTAATATCATGTAAACATAATGATACTGGTTTTGAAATATCCCTATGTTTAACATCATACACCTTCTTCAGAGCATCATTTTCATAAATATTTGCTCCTATACCATAAATTGTATCAGTAGGATAAACAATCAAATGACCCTTTTTTAAATCAGAAATCACACATTCTAACTCTTTTTTATTAGGGTTTTCTACTATATTCATTCTACCATCCACTAAAATTAATTATATACTTATATATAACCTAATTTATAAATAAAATACTATGTTAAATAATAGATTACGACCACAGACTAATGAAATTACAGGAAAGATAGGTAAAAACATACCTATAAATCCAAACATAATCACGTTGCTTGGATTATTTATTAGTATTTTTGCAGGAGTATTATTTGCTTCAGGAAATTTAGCAGCTGGAGCATTATTCATTCTTGTTAGTGGAGTCTGTGATATGATAGATGGAGCAATTGCACGCTCTCAAAATCGTAAAACAAAATTTGGAGGATTTTTAGATTCCACTTGTGATCGTTTTGCAGATGCTGCTATAATTATAGGAATAATGTATAGTGGATTTGTAGACCCAATACTAGGAGCTTTAGCAATACATTCTTCATTAACAGTGAGTTATGTTCGTTCACGGGCAGAAAGTGAAGGAATAAAATGTTCAGTGGGAATTGCAGAAAGAGCAGAAAGATTACTTATAATTGTTGTAGGTTCTATAATAGCAGCCATATTTGGTGGATCACACAGTATAATGTTTATAACAATGGCATTACTAACAATACTCAGTTACATTACAGTATTCCAAAGAGTATACCATGTATATGTAGAACTAAACAATTAAAATAACCTCCTTCTTCCTATTTTTTTATAGTATTGAAAAAGCAAATATTCTTCTCAAAAAAACTATAAATAACCAATACTTTTTGAATTATTAGAAATTAATACTTAATAATTTAATTCCAACTATTTTTTTCTTTTTAAATTTTTTTTAATTACAATTGAAATATACTGACTATTTTTATGAATATTAAAATAAACAATCAAAAACAGATAATATACTAAAAAGAGGATATGATTCATTATGAAACCAGAAGAACGTATAACTAAAGATTTAAAAATATTTGAAGATAATATTGTAGAAGTTGAAAAATTAGATTTAACAGAAAAAGAAGTGCTAGTTAAAGACATGGCTATAAGATATTACAAAGACACAAAGTATTATTTAGATATTGATGATGAACTAACCTCATTTGCCTGTATTGCCTATGCACATGGACTACTTGACTCAATCAGAATAATGTACAATCTAATTGATGAATAGGGATTTGATTAAAAGTGAAGAATTATGATACAGTCATAATAGGTGGAGGAGCAAGTGGTATATTAGCAGGAATATATCTTAACGACCCACATAGTATAATTCTAGAAAAAAACAATACTCTTGGAAAGAAGCTACTGATTACAGGAGGAGGACGCTGCAATCTAACCAACAATAGTACACTCAAGGAATACATTAATAGTTATTATAACTCAGGAAACTATTTTAGACCAGCCTTCAACATATTCTTTAATAAAGACATTATAGAATTACTAGAATCCAATGGTTGTAAAACAAAAGTGGAAGATGATAACCGCGTGTTCCCAGTTACTGATAAATCAAAAACTGTATTAAACACGTTAATAAACATACTTGACAATAAGAAAACTCAATACAAGCTAAACTGTAACGTAAATTCAATAACAAGAAACGATAATCAATTTATCATAGATTATAACAATACCCATATTAGTGCAAATAACATTATACTAGCTACAGGAGGTTTATCCTATCCTGAAACTGGTTCAACTGGTGATGGTAAACGTTTTGCAGTAGCATTAGGACATAAGAATACAAAAAATATGGGTGGTCTTTCACCAATAAAAATAGAGGAAACCTGGATAAATAAGTTGCAAGGAATAACACTACCTGTAAAACTTGAATTTAAAGCAGATAACAAGTCAATAGTGAAGGATTCTGGTTCAATAATATTCACTCATAATGGAATTAGCGGATTTGTAATAATGAATAATAGTATGACTATTGAAAGACATTTACGTAAAAACAGGGAAGTTATTCTTAATATGGATGTAACTCCGGATTATACTTATGAATCATTATATAAAACCTTGCAGGAGGATTTTCAAAAACATCCTACACAGGGCTTGAAGAGATATCTTCACAAATATCTTCCAAAAAATATGGTGGAAATATTTCTAGAACAGATTAATATTGACCAAACAACCAAGTTAAATCAAGTGACTAAGAAAGACAGGGTGAAAATAAGAGACTTATTAAAAAGAACAAGACTAACGGTTGTAGATGTTCTGGAAAATGAGAGTCAAGTGACAAATAGCGGAATAAAACGAAAAGAAATTAATCCTGACACATGTGAATCAAAAATAGTACCTCACTTATATATTGTAGGAGAACTTATAGAGGGATGTGGAATATGTGGCGGATATAACTTGCAGAAAGCATTTTCAACAGGAGTTCTTGCAGCCACATCAATAAAATCAAGGAGATAATCATGATTCATATTAGTTATAACAGAGATGTATATCAAGAAGATATGATTAAACATGTTAAATTATTAGATAATGTGGTTGAGTTAGGATGTCATATTGGAACATCCACAAAGATATTGTCACGATTATGCCAAGATGGAACTGTTTATGCCTTTGATAACAGTCCTGAAAGTGTAGAGGCTATGCACAATTTAGGAATAGAGTATAGAAATATTGAATTTAAACAGCTAGATGTACGGGATAAGAAATCATTATATGAATTTTCAAAAAAATGTGATGATATTGACGTTTTATGTATAGATCTTGGCGGAGGATACCATCCGGATACTGTATTCAAAGTATTCTTTTTATGGTCTTCAATACTTCGGCCACGTGTAACTTTAATAAGAAACAGGGGTTTGATGGACTTTGTAAACACGTCCATTTCAAGTGAAAATATCCTGTCAAATAAGGGGTATCTAACTTCTTCTGCTAAAGAAATAATACCCTCAGAACTCAAAAAGAGAACAAAATAATAAAAATATTACCTCTATAGAGAACATGAAAATCAATAACTGTTTAAAGAATAAAAAACATAAAATAACGTATAATAGATATACGTTGAAATAGAAAATTTTTATTAAAAGGGATACAATGATTGGAAAAAAAATAAGAATTGAAAGAATAATAAATCGTAAGACAGGAAAATGTGTTATAGCTCCAATGGACCATGGAATATCTGGCGGACCTATACCAGGACTAATTAACATGACAAAGACCATTGATGCAGTAGCAAATGGTGGAGCTAATGCTGTACTTATGCATAAAGGTATGGTAAAAAACGGACACCGTGGATACGGTAGTGATATAGGATTAATTTTACACTTATCTGCAAGTACAGATTTAAGTATAGACCCATACCACAAAGTACAAGTAACAAGCGTAGAAAAAGCATTACAATTAGGTGCAGACGCTGTAAGTGTACACGTAAACATAGGTTCAGAAAAAGAACCAGAAATGTTAGCAACTACTGGTAGAATAGCAGAAGAATGTGATGAATGGGGAATGCCATTACTAGCAATGATGTACCCAAGAGGACCAAAAATTGAGAATGAACATGACCCTGAAGTAGTTAAACTAGCAGCACGTGTAGGAGCAGAACTTGGAGCTGACATAGTAAAAACAAACTACACCGGAGACCCAGACACATTCAAAGAAGTAGTGGATGGATGTCCAGTACCTGTAATAATTGCAGGCGGACCAAAAATTGAAACAGAAAGACAATTATTTGAAATGGTATACGATGCAATTAGTGTAGGTGGAGCAGGAGTAGCATTCGGAAGAAACATATTCCAAGCTAAAAACCCAACTAAAATAACAAGAGCACTTGTTGAAGTTGTACATAACAAAGCAACACCTGACGAAGCATTAGAAATATTAAAAGAATAAGAGGGAAAAACAATGAAATTTGCATGGATAAGACCAAATGGAACATGGAACGATAGAAAAGATGCAATAGTAGATGCATTAGAATCAGGATTTGATCATATCCTTGACTTTGACAACACCGATACAATAAAACAATTAGGAAACGTATCCATAATATCTGATAAAGATGATGCAGATATTAAACTACTAGGATTTAATGAAAAAGTAACAGTAGCCGATGTTAAAAAAGAACAAAACAAAGGAAAACAAGTAGCTGCATACGTCGAAATAAACAATAAAGAAGATGAAAAACTAGTATCCAAACTAGGAACAGTAGCAGATTATGTTATACTAAAAGGAAAAAATTGGAAAGTTATCCCTCTAGAAAACATCATAGCAAGCTTACAAGACCGTAGCAGCAAAATAATTGTAGACGTACCAAACTATGATGAAGCAAAACTAGCACTAGAAACAATGGAACATGGATCAGATGGAGTACTTCTATCATCAAATGAAGGAAGCGAAATAAGAAAATTAGGAACCCTAATAGAAAAAGAATCCAAAGAAACATATGACCTTAAAGCAGCAACAGTAACAAAAGTGGAACCAGTAGGAATTGGAGACCGTGTATGCGTAGACACCTGCTCCATGATGCAAGTAGGTGAGGGAATGCTAATAGGATCATATGCCACAGGATTATTCCTAGTTCACAGTGAAACACTAGAAAGTGAATATGTAGCTTCAAGACCATTTAGAGTAAATGCAGGACCTGTACAAGCATATGTGATGACACCCGGAAACAAAACAAGATATCTCTCCGAACTAGAAGCAGGAGATGAAGTTCTTACAATAAACACAAAAGGTGAAGCATCAACAGCAATAGTAGGACGTGTGAAAATAGAAAAACGTCCATTACTACTAGTAGAAGCTGAATATGAAGGAATAAAAATCAGAACACTTCTACAAAATGCTGAAACAATTAGATTAGTATCAGACAAACAAGAACCCGTATCTGTAGCTAAACTAAAAGTAGGCGACAAAATATTAGCATTCTTTAGTGAAGGAGCAAGACACTTTGGAATGGCAATAGAAGAACAAATTATTGAAAAATAAATAGAACAATTCCCCAATTAAATTAATATCACAGGATTACCCCTGTGATATAACCCTTTTTTTATTATTAAAAATTTTATACATTAAAGAAAAAATAATGGAGTTAATTCTTATGCGTGCATTTTTAGCAATAGAATTAGATGATTATCTAAAAAACAAGATTAACGATACGCAAGATATTCTTAGAAAGAATAAAAATGCTAAAATCAAATACGTTGAAAATGAAAATCTTCATCTAACTCTTAAATTCTTCGGAGATATTAACAAAAGAAAACAAAAACAAATCTCTAAAATAATTAACAACACAATAGAAAACTATGAACCATATACTCTGAAGTTAGCTAAAGTAGGCACATTTCCAAACAATAACCGTCCAAGAGTAATATGGGTAGGTGCCAGAGATAAGAATAAAAACACTATAAAACTATCTAAAGAATTAGATGAATCATTTAACAAGATAGGATTTAAAAAAGAACATGATTATGTTCCTCATATTACCATAGGAAGAGTAAAGAAAGTATCTGACAATACAGAATTAACAAAAACACTAAAAAAACTAAAAAATAATTATTATGGTAAACTTGAAGTGAATAAAATCTGTCTTAAATCCAGCCAACTTACACCTAACGGTCCTATCTATAACACAGAAGAAGAATACATATTATGAGGCAATGAAAATGAAAATAGTAGTATGCATAACAGGTGCTAGTGGAGTAATCTATGGAATTAGATTACTAGAAGAATTAAAAAAGAAGGAAATTGAAACACATCTTGTGATATCCAACATAGCAAAGGACATCATAGAATATGAAACAGACTACTCCGTTAAGGATGTTGAATCTATAGCAAGCTTCTTTTATGATGAAGATGACCTTAGTGCTATAATTAATAGTGGTTCATTTAAATTTGATGCTACTATAATCATACCAGCAAGTATGAAAACTGTATCAGCAATAAGTAATGGTTATGCAGATAATACTATAAATCGTGTTGCTGATGTAACACTAAAAGAAAGAAGAAAACTTATCATTGTACCTCGTGAAACTCCCTTACGTACTATACATCTAGAAAATATGGTGAATATTAGTAGAGAAGGTGGAATAATCCTACCACCTATGCCTGGATTCTATCATAAACCTAAAACAATTGATGACCAGATTGATTTTATTATAGGAAAAATTTTCGATATACTTGATATTAATAATAATCTATTTACAAAATGGAAACAATAACTTAATAATAACATATAATAATTTTAGGAGAATTTTAAATGTATTTCGAAATAACACCCGATGATGAATTCATCAAAACAAAAAAAGTACCAGGACCTACAAAGGAAGAAATAAGAGCACTTGTTATTAGTAAAGTACGATTAACCGATGAAGATGTTGTAGTTGATGTTGGATGTGGTACCGGCGGATTAACCCTAGAATTTGCAAAACGTGCCAAAAAAGTATACAGTATCGACATGAATCCTGATGCAATAGAAACTACCAGAAAAAATCTTGAGAAATTCGGACTTCAAAACAAAGTTGAATTAATAGAAGATGAAGGTCTAAAAGCATTAGATAATATAGAAGACTTTACTAAATTAATGATAGGGGGAAGTGGAGGTAATCTTCAGAACATTATCGAAACAGGATATCTTAAACTACCAATTGGTGGACGTATTATTATTACTTCAATAGTTCTAGAAACAGCAACTGACAGTGTTCACATGCTAAAAGAATTAGGTGCAAAGCCAGAGGTTGTTAACATAACAGTATCTCGAGGTCACCTATTAGACCGTGGAGTTATGATGAAAGCATTAAATCCAATAACTATTGTAAGTGCTAAAAAAATATAAAACAACTAATTAAATTTTCTTTTTAAATTTTTTTTTCAACACCAAATTAAACTTGTTTTACTAAAATAATTATAGGTGATACATATTTACGATAAAATACTAGATACAATCAAACCAACTGCTACTGAAAGAAAAAAGATAATAGATTTCTCGGATAAGCTTATAAACATAATACTAGAATATGCTAATAGTAAAGGCGTAGATATTGATTGTAGACTTGTAGGTTCTATGGCTAAGAAAACATCACTTAAAAACAAAGCAGATATTGACATATTCATGACTTTTCCACTTAGTTACTCTGATGATGAGCTTAAAGAATATGGCCTTGAATTCGGACAGTATTGTATTAACAAGGTTCATGGTAAATCTGAGAAGAGATATGCATCACACCCTTATATCACAGGATTAATAGACGGCTATGAGATAGATTTTGTACCTTGCTATCATATAAAAGATGCAAGTCAACTAAAATCTGCTGTAGACCGTACCATACTACACACAGATTATGTTCAAAAACATCTTACAGACAAAGAAGCTGATGAAGTATTATTACTTAAGAAATTCATGACGTCAATAAACACGTATGGAGCAAACTATAAGGTAAGCGGATTTTCTGGTTATCTCTGTGAAATATTAATACTAAAATATCATTCATTTATCAATGTAATAAAGGAAGCTGCTAATAATTGGCATATGAAATTTCATATTGATATTGAAGATTATGGTACCTGTGATAACTATAAAGACCCCTTAATAGCAATTGATCCAGTAGATGCAAATAGAAATGTGGCTGCTGCACTATCTATGCAAAAATTATCAGAATTTATTGTAGCAGCACGTAATTACCTGGCTAATCCAAGTATAGAGTACTTCCAGGATAGAACCATATGCACATCAGACAAGGATTTAATAAACATATTCAATACTAGAGGTACACATTGCTATGTTTTATCATTTAATGTGCCCGACCTACCAACAGATGTTATTTATCCACAGGTAAATAAGACTATGAACTCATTGGAAAAGGTCTCAAAGATGTATGATTTCAGATTACTAGAAAAAGGATATTATATCACAAAAGATAATACGGCAAATATCATCCTAGAATATGATGTTGATACTCTAAGCAATGTTAAGATACATCATGGTCCACTAATCCAGGATGAGAAAAATAGTAATAGCTTTAAAAAGAAATATCCAGAAGCATATATTCATAACAATAAATGGATAGTATTAAGTAACCGTAAATATGTTAACGTGGATGATATGATACATGATATACTAAAAGAAGAGAACATGAGTATATTAAAACTTGGAAAAAATATAAAAAAGGAAATACTGGATAACTACCAGTTAATGAAAATTAACGAATTCATAGAAAAACAGGATGATATGTCAGAGTTATACCTGTATTTACATCCAAATTATCTATTAGAACGTTAATTCCATTTTATTTACGGTCATATACAAATTGAGGTACTGCATCATCAAATGGGTCAAAAGTTTCAATATTTTTAATAAGTGTTGATTTCATACTTACTTTAGAGTGTAATGTAGATGGAAGACGTAATATACGTTTTAAGTCAATGGAAACTTTTGTATCTGTAATACCCATATTTACACGGGCAACAGCACTTATTAACCTTTTATATCTTATAGGACCAATGTTAACCCTAAATAATCCCCATGAATCTTCTTCAAGGAAATGTCTTTCCTTTAATACATCACGCAATAGTTTTTTATTTACATTATCTAGTTCTGAATCCTTTGTAAGATGAAGTATTGTGTATTTTGCCCATCTTGTGAAATTATATGGATAACCATAAGGTATGATGAAATGCTGTAAGTTATTAAATCCAAGATTATTTGTTAAATCTGGCTCTTTTGCACCTATAACATACTGTACAATTTGTCCTCTAAGGTCACTGGAAGCATCCATCACTTCCTCATCAAGCACTCTCACGTGATATCCTCTTCCAGAGTACACCATGTTAATATTATTAAGCCCGAAATCATCATTAAGAACATCTTTTATCATTAAAACAATGTCTTTTGCTTGATTTAAGCATTTATCACATACTTCTCCTTCTTTACAGTCACATGTTCTTATTGGTATATCCTTTGCATCTACATCAAAGACTAGTTCTGATTGTTGCCATCCTTTTCTCTGTTTTGGTTTTTCATAAAAAGCAACAGAACAATATGCTGCAAATGGTTGTTTTACTTTAATAAAACGTTTTAATCTTAGAGCATCTGGAAATGTTTTATATCTATCATTTGGTCCTTGACCATAATGATCAAATCCAAATTCTCTACTTGTTATTGAATCAATTATAAAGTCTGGAACATCTTTAACATTCCATTCCTCTTTATAGAATATTCTACGTTCATATTTTGATGCAGGTTTAAGTTCAATTTCCATTATTATTCACCTGCCCTTTGTTATTTTTATTATCTCGTTTCATTAGTTTTCGTTTACGATTATAGTATGTGAGGGGATTTCCTATTTTTTTACAGTCTACATTAGGCGTACATAAGCTTGGCATGTGTAATTTTATTTTTTCACAACTCATAGGAGTATACCATTGTGTTTCTCCCTCACTCTCTAATTTTAATTCTTCATGCATTCCAAAGCCTAATTTAGAGTTAATATTAATCTTTTCTTGAGGCTGGTCTTTAAATAATGGTGGACTACAAGCTTCTGCAGCATCATAAATCATAGGAATTACTTCATTATGTGTTATTTCTAGTGACGGATCTACATCAGATACTTTAACCGTGCCTTCCTGTGAGAATATTCCCGGATATAATCTTGCATATGAAATGAATGGTGTGAGAAATAGTACTATTGCATCATTACGTCCACCACTTTTTATTCCACGCATACATTTACGTACACATGGTGGAAATGCTTCCATTTCATATGTTACTGGCTGATTATCTGCGAAGATTGAACCTGCTTTACCACCATATCTTGCTTCCTGTGCTTTAAGTTGAATTTCTTTAAGGCTCTGTGATATGTCCTGCATTAATGGATTTGGTTCAACCATCCTTTTTGACATTTCAGATACTGTTTTAATGTAGTTTTTTGTATGTAACATTATTAAGCTTTTCAGTAGTCGTGATTTAAGTTCTACTCCACATGTTACTTCATACATTGTACGTGGGTCTCTATGTTCTATTAGGTTTCCATATTCTTCCATGAAGTCCTCGTATTCTATTATTACTCTACCATTAACTAATAATAGTTTATTAAGATCTAATTCTCCTTGTTCTAGTACTTCTTTTAGATTTACCCAGTATGTGTTGTTTGTATCTATTAGTTGGTTTAATGTTTTTCTCAGGAAGCTTTCCTGGAAGTCGTTAGGTTCTATCTTTATTTTTTCTAGTCTTTGATTGATAAGTTCTTTTTCCATGTCTATTACTTGTTTTGTCTCATGACTATCCGGACCGTATCCTATTGCTACTGCTTGACATAAAAGATAAAATGATACTACATCATATTCATAGATATCCGGATTAAAAAGGTATTCGTATCTTTTTTCATCAAATTTATCTGTTTTCCTGTAAAGATACCATTCATATTTACGTATTGCTAGTTGTTTTATTGTTTCTGGTATTTTTGCAGAACGGTCTAATATTTGTCCATGTGTGTGATTGATGATATTTATTAAATTAGCCTCTTGAGTGTCTAGTTTATCAATTTGTCCTAGTTTACTTACAATTTCTTTAGCATCACTGCTAAATGGATTTATAAATGAAGTCTTTATCATGATAATATAATATCTATAATCTATTGTAGTAATAATTATATACTGATTTTTTCACTTTAGGTGTTAAAAGTATTATCTAGTAAAATAAATAAATGATTAAAAACATATATAAATATTAATAATATCTTATTATCCTTAATTGGAATTAATTATATTTACTCTAAATAAAGAAATTAGATTAAATTAAAGAATAAGAGAAGAATAACGAGTTTATATAATAATTATACTTAAAAATTGATTATTGATTATTTTATTATAGAAATTACACATTATATTTAATAATAATGTAAAATGAAGTATGGAGAATTAAAAAAAATGAGTAAATTATTTATATCATGTGCATTACCATATGCAAATGGTCCTTGTCACTTAGGACATCTACGTTCTACCTATATTCCAGCAGACATCTATGCTAGATTTAATAGAATGAATGGCGTAGATACTGTAATGGTATGTTCTAGTGATGAACATGGGACACCTATTGCGGTAAGGGCTGAACAGGAAAATAAAGATCCTATAGATATAGCAACTTATTATCATAAAGTAATAGAAGATGACCTTAAAGCATGTAATATTTCACTCGATAGCTTTAGAAGAACTACCGATGAATTACATTATGAAATGGCACAAGACTTCTTCAAAACATTATATGATAAAGGATACATTTATGAAAAGAAGATTGACCAGTTATATTGTGATACATGTCAACGTAGTCTACCTGATAGATATGTTGAGGGAATATGTCCATATTGTGATAGTGAAGCAAGAGGAGATCAATGTGAAGTATGTGGACGTCATTTAAATCCTACAGAACTTAAAGAGCCTCATTGTTTAATATGTGATGGAACACCACATGTTCAACAATCAGAACAGTATTACTTTAAATTACATGAATTTGAAGAACCTCTCCGTGAATGGATATCTAACAATGACCATTTATCTTCTAATATTAAAAATTTTGCAAAAGAATGGATAAAAGATGGTTTAAAGGATTGGGTTATGACCCGTGATATGAATTGGGGAATTCCTGTACCTCTTGAAGGAGCAGAAGGTAAAGTATTATATGTATGGGCAGAAGCATTCGTAGGTTATCAATCATCAGCAGGTGCATGGGCAAAAGAACATGGACTGGATTGGAAGGAATACTGGGATGATAAAACTGTACACTTCATAGGAAAAGATATTATATATCATCATACCATTTTCTGGCCAAGTATGTTAATGGGACATGACTGGAAACTACCATACTCAGTAGTAGGTGGAGGATACCTTTCACTTGAAGGACAGAAAATGTCAACAAGTCGAGGATGGGTTATCTGGGTAAAAGATTTCCTAGAAAAATTTGATAGTGATTTACTCAGATATTACATGGTAATTAATGCACCCTTAAGCAAAGACACTGATTTCTCATGGGATGACTTCCAGAGAAGAATAAATAATGAATTAACAGACAATCTTGGTAACTTCATACACAGGACATTTACATTTACAAACAAATTCTTTGATGGTAAAATACCAGAACCTGGTAGATATGATGAAATAGACAAAGAATTTGAAGCAAAAATCAAAGCATTACCTGATACTGTAGCTGAAAAGATTGAAGAATTTGAATTCCGTGATGGATTACTGGAAATCATGACATTAACCAAAGAAGCAAATAAATACTTCAATGATAAAAAACCATGGAAAGGAGTTAAAGAAGATATAGAAAGTGCAAAAACATGCTTATATCTTTCCAACCAATTAGTACATGAATTAGCAGTAATATTAACCCCATACATACCTGAAAGTGCACAGAAAATAAGAGAAGTTCTAAGTATGCCTGTTGAGAATGTCAAGGGATTCACAGAATTTGATGAAAGAGGACCATTAGTAAAATGGGATGAATCAAAAGAATTCCTAGAACCAGGACATGAAATTAAAAAATCAAAACCTTTATTTAAGAAAATAGAGGATAAAGTAATAAAAGAAGAGAAAGACAAATTATATGCACTAGAACAGGCAGAAGAAGAAAAAGAAAAAGATAAGAAAGAGGAAAAAAATATGAGCGAACAAATATCAATAGATGAATTCGGAAAGGTACAATTAGTAGTAGGACAGGTAAAAGAAGCAGAAAGAATTGAAGGATCAGACAACCTATTAAAACTACAAGTAGACCTTGGAGATGAAATAAGACAAATTGTAGCAGGTCTTGCAAAGAAATATGCACCTGATGAAATAATTGACAGAAAAGTAATAGTAGTTGCAAACCTTAAACCAGCAAAACTATTCGGAGTACAATCCAATGGTATGTTACTAGCAACTGATAGCATGGAACTTTTAACAACAGAAGGAAATGTTGGTGAATATATAAAATGAGCGAACTCTTAGTGACACAGAGTGAGAAGTTTCTTAAAGAGATACAGCATAAACCCATAATAGCTGAATCCATTGAAGATTTTGATAGCTTTATAGAAATATACAGCTATCTTAAGAATAATCTTAACAAATTACAAGATCTTCGAAATAAAATGGAAATCAGAGGGTTTACTTCTCCTTATAGTGCTTTGAAAAGATATGGAAAAGGTAATAGTAATCAAGAAATTATTCCTGATGACGTCTATGACCAGTCAAGGCATGCTCAATATTTCCGTATTAAAGCATCAAATAAGAAGAATATTCTCGACCAGGTAAAATCTGCTATTGCATCACATAAGATAGCAATAGGTCACTTAGAAGAATACGCTGAAATCACATGTAAACAATGTGGACAGGAATATAAGACAAATACTCTTGAAAGTATTCTGAATTATGATGAAAACTTTGAAGTAACAAACTATGAATGTACATGTGGTTCACATGAATTCATATTTAATCCTAATAGTAATGGAATTTACCGTTTAGATATGATTAAATATCTTCCATTAGGCGGAGAATATCTTCTTAAACGATCACAGTTAAATAATTACAGCCTCGAGGCATACCGTAAAATAATTAAGGTTATGAAACAGGAAAAACGGGGACGTGTAAAAAGTATAACTGTAATTGCTAAAATAAAAGATGAAAGAACTGGTAAATGGAAAAGTAAAAAAATGAACATTGACTATGCTGACGAATCTAACTATGAGTTAGAACTTCGTAAAAGATATGGTCCAAATGTACGCATAGAATTACTTCAATTCCACTATAAAAAGCCATCATTAATAAATGATAAATATGTGCAAAATGCTCTTGCTATAGCATATCTACAATATTCAGAAAATATAGTAAATAAAAAACTTGATGATATTATTCCAAAACATATCCATAATATGGACAAAATAAAAACATATGACCGATTAGTTGAAGAAGCCCGTAAGGATGCTAATAGATTAGCACGTGGCGCTGAAGAACGTATGGATTTAGAGGAAGATTTAAAATACATTAAACTCAAAAAAGCTAATCTCATTAATGAAAATCATGAATTAGATCGTGAATTAAAATCAGATCTTAACAGACAGTCTGAAATAAAAAGACATTATTATATTGAGACACCACACACTCTTATTAGATGGGATATTTTTAAATATTATCTAACAACATCCGAAAATAGAAGGAATAATTATTCAGGACCATTCCCTAATCTTAGACCTACCCTTGATTATAATCAAATGAAAGTATTTGATGATGAATTTCCAAGAGACGTCGTTCAAATATTACAGGACGATGGTGAAAATATAGATGTTATTCCAAACATGAGGGATGTTATCCAATATAATTCTGAATTAGAAACTAAACGTAAAAATTTACATTTAAAATCAAATCATGCAGCTTATGGTGCTGTTGCTTTAAACAGTAAAACAACGTTATCACTAAATAGAGCTGCTGATTTACTATATGTTGATAAAAAAGAAGCTACTGATGCTAAAAAAACACTTCAAAAAATTGAAAAACCATCAACTAAGAAAGCTAAAAAATTCTTAGATATAATTAATAAGTAATGGTGAAGTATTATGAGTTCTAAAGTACATGTAGATAAACCATTGTCATCAAGATTAATTATTGAATTATTAAATGACAATCCCGATCTAGAAGAAATAGAATGCCCTCAAAGTTTATATGATAGAACCTCCGAAACATATATTGACGCATTAAACGAATTAGAGATAACAATATCCGTTATCGAAAACAGAGGAAGACCAAAAAAGTATGATGACTCTTTAAAAGAAAAAATAGATGAATTATTAGACTCAGGTCTTAATCCTAAAGCAATAGCAAACCGTTTACATATCAATGTTAAAACTGTTTATTATCTTAAAAATAAAAAACTTAAACAAGGCCCTAAATCAAAGTATTCTGATGAAACAAAAAAAGAAATAATTAAAATGAAAAATGAGGGAACTTCTGTAAAAAACATATCCTCAGCTCTAGATATACCTGTTAGAACTGTTTATTACATACTAGAACAGAATAAAAAAAATAAACAAGAAGGAGTGTAATTATTGATTCAAAGTGAGCTTCTCTTAATATCAGGTGGATGTGGATTAATAGCATTTCTTATTACTTTTGCTGTTATGCCTACATTAATCAGAAGACTGAAGAAAGCTAAAATTGTTGGAAAAGATATTCATAAGATATCTAAGCCAGAAGTAGCAGAAATGGGTGGTATTGGTATACTGTTCGGTTTTGCTATAGCCCTTATGGTTGGAGTGTATCTGTGTCCAGAATGGCAATCCCAGCTTACTATTTCACTGATAGTTATTCTATTAACTGGAATAATTGGTATGGTTGATGATTTAATAATGTTATCTTCTAAAGAGAAGCTGATATTATTATGGATTGCGGGTCTTCCAATAATGTGGGTTACTCCACCTAATGTTAGTATTATCTACATGTTAAGCATACCTATTGCTGTTTCAATTGCTTCAAATCTTACTAATATGTTAGCAGGACTTAATGGTATTGAAACGGGTCTTGGAGTAATTGCTTTAACATCACTTACACTTTCATGTATTATTATGAACAAGTATGACGTTGCAATTATTTCTTTTTCAATGTTAGGTGCACTTATAGCATTTTTATTCTACAATAAGTATCCTGCAAATGTTTTCCCGGGTGATGTTGGAACTTTAATTATTGGAGCCTGTATTGCTATTATTGCATTTATTGGTAGGGTTAAAATTATTGCTCTTATTGTTCTTATTCCTAATATTGTAGATGGTTTTCTTAAATTTAGAAGCGCTGGTGTTATGGAACGTCAAAACTTTAAGCCTACTCAGGTTAAGGAGAATGGAATACTAATTGCTCCTCCTGGTGGTTTTAATTCATTGATTAGATCAATACTTAAAAAACCTATGCGTGAGGAACAAGTTGTTCATATTATATGGGGTATTGGTTTATTTTTCGGATTATTAGGTATTATAATAGCTTATCTTGCTAGAGGCGCTATTATCTAATACATTTTCTATTTTTTATTTTTTTTATTTCCATATTACTGTTCTTGTTTTTATTATATAGTTATCTGATTCAGCAGGGTTGTAGTATTCGTTTTGTTTTTCTTTGTTGAATGTTTCGGTTATGCTTCTTCTTATATAGTAGTTAATTCTTGAGCCTATGTGATTTTTTTCTTGTACTGTTAGTGTCGTATCTGAGTGGGCATATGCTTGTAATTCTATGGTTTTATTGTCTTTTTCTATCATTTTAATTTGTATTATTTTTATATGTGTGCTTGTTAGTAGTTTTGGATAGTTGTCTTGGTAGTTGTTAAATGTATCATTGTAGTACATGGCGTATCCATTTTTATCCACCCCATTTTGTGCTCCTATTTGTGCTGATGCTTGTATTGTGTTTTTTTCTTGTTGAGTTATGCTCATGTTTATTGTGGTTATCAGTATTATGATTATCACGCCTACAAGTAACATGTATTCTGCTGTAATTTGTCCTTTATTATTCATGATATTTTTTTGTTATATTACGTTTATTATTAGTGTTATTTTAATTATTTTTGAGTTATCACTATAGTTTGGTTTATATTTTTAAATTCATATGTATTTCCAGGTGTTAAAATATAATTAGTATTTTTTAGTGCGTTTTTTGGTATAATATTTGATCTTGTTAATTGATAGTGGCTATTTATGTAGACTCCTGTTTTATTTATTTTTACTATATATGATTCTTTATTAATTTTATCTGGAAGCGTGTATGTTGTTGAGTACCCATTTTGATTTATATTAACATTATTTATTATCTCGCTTATTTGATTGGATATGATTCTTGCTTCTTTTCTGTTTTGTGTTTCATCTGCCATTTGAAATTCTGTGAATGTTATTGAAATTAGTAATGAACATAGTACTATTAATATAAAAAATACTATGATATATTCTAAGATTATTGTTCCTTTTTCTTCCATGTTTATAATTATATTATTAATTTAATATAAATTTTATAATAATAATATTTATATAATATAAAAAATAATATCTATTTGATAAATAATTATACAATGTATAATGGAGTGAGATTAAATAACTATGAGAATAAACAAACAAAAACAAAACGAAATGCTAGTAAAATTCAACCAAGTAACAACGCCACAGGAATTAGATGAAGAAATTTATCTGTTTGAAAAGAAAATGAATGAACAAGCATATAATTACTTCCTAAAAGAATCTGAAAATCCATTCATATTCATATTAGAATATCCAAAACCAGATGAATTAATAAAAGAAATTGAAATCAGGGATGATTTAAAGAATATTGTAGAGCTAGTACCAGTAGAATGTGTTCAAAGCAACATAAATTACATAACCTCAGCAATTATAAGAAAAATAAAACATAAAGTAGCCTACGATGATACATTCAATGTAACATACCATATCTACTCATTTTCAGTAACATTTGACAGAATAAAACTAGAAAAAAACTTAAAAACGAACATAGAAGAGCTAATAAATATACCTGTGAATAATAAAAATCCTATGTGGGATATACACGTATACCTACTAGGTGAATTAAGTGCTGTAAATATAATCAGGTCTAAAAGAAATAGAAATAAATATAGTCAATACAATAATTAATAAGGAATTAGAATGCAATTATTCTAATTCTCATTCATTTTTTCTAACATGTCCCTCAAATTATCTCTTAACTGAAGGATTTGATTTCTACTAGTTAATGAATCATCAATATCTAAAATATCCATTATTTTAGAATCATTTATAGCATCAAATCCCATACTTTGAACATAAGAATTAAGTTTATTACGTAGACGTTCATCTTCAATAGTCTCTGGGTCAAGACCTAAATAACGTGGAAGTTTATTAGATGCAGGGAAAACTGACACTCCTCTTATTTTTCCACGTATAGACCTACGTCTATCAATAATGGTGTGATAATCATCGTTTAAATCAGGATCCATAAATGGAACACCAACATCACTTAATGCAATTAATTTTTCATCAGAGAAACTTAAAGGTGATTCTATTAAATCTGGAGACCTAGAAGCAACAGTTCCCCCACTTCTATGGAATTCTGGTCCCTCACCAACTTCCAATCCAGCATCAACCATTGCACTTCTAACTGGGCTGGCAGCAGTATAGGTTAATATTAAAGCTGTAGGTGTTAATAGTTCTTTTAATTTATTAAAAAAGTCAACAGTATATAATTCAGGACATTTAGATGGGCTAAATGGGTCTAAAAATACAGCATCATATTCAACATTCATTATATTTTTAACATAAGTTCTAGCATCCATTACATGAATATTGAGTTTAATATTAGATGGTATATCACTTAATACTTTATTATAACGTAGATATCCTTTATCCATTAAGTAGGATTCAATGGTTTTTTTAACATATCCGTGTGATTCACAGATATTAGGAATAAATAAGGTGGTAGCTAATGTTTCAAGAGATGATTCAACCATGTCAATTTCAATTTCTGTATCAGAATCATTTAAATAATCAAGTACTGCTGATGCATTATATCCAATACCGCTGCAAATATCTAATATTCTTAAATAATTACTTGATTCTGATTTTTCTCTTAACTTGGAAGGTATTGCAAATTTTTTAAAAGCTTCTGTTCTTGCTCCAAATGTACTATGTAATGTTTCTGGATCGTTTTCATCACGTGAACCGGATGTTAATGTATATGAACCGTCCTCAGTTCTAATTAAAAAACCTGCTATTTCATCACTGTATAAATTTCTCGCATCTTTATGACCACTTAATTCTAATTCAAAAACTTCATGAATCAAATCTTTTATTTGATTAGAAACTTCCATTTTTGGATTTTCGTCATTAATTCCCATTGAATACACCTTGCACTGATTATAATAAGATATATCTTATTTAATGTATAATTTAGCAAAATTAAAAAAAATAAACTTCACTAATCGTCCTTATCATGATTAATTAATACATGATTAATTTACTCTAATATTATTAATATTTATATTATGCAATATTAAAACTTTACAACTATAATTCATGAGTTTACATGACCATCATTTTAATAAAAGGATTAACCGAAGATTTTACACATAAAGAAAAATATAGTATAATTTAATATAAATTGAAAAAGAAAAACATTGATAAGATAAAAAAAATAATCTAGGTGATAAAATGAATAATAAGGTTATAGGAGCTCTTATTGTTATAGCAATAATCTTAATAATAGGAATTCCACAATACCAATCATACCAGGACCAACTATTGTCAGAGCATTTCAATGAGACTTTACAGAATGCTAGTAGTATTGAGTCTAGTATTTCAACCACAACGCAACAATTCAATAACCAAAACAGTACAGATGTGGATGTGCTTATGAATACCATAAACAATGACATAACACCTAAATATTCCGAGGAACTACTACGGCTAAATGAAACGGGTGCTGTTACTAATAATGATACTGAAAAAAAATACATAGATTTACAAATAAAAAGAGTAGAACTACAATCTAAAAACCTAAATGCAACAGTTACTACATTAAATGCAGTATCACAATATGTCAAAGGTGAAAAAACAAATGAAGACGCACAAAATGCAATAAACAGAGCCAATGATGATGCAACTAGCTCAAATAATGAATTAAATCAGACATACAATGACATAAAAACATTACTCGCCCAAAACCCAGATTTAAATAAAAAAGTACATGATTTAAATCTAGACCCAGCATTCTATGGTGAACCTAGCACACAGGCACAAGCACAAAACGTGAATAATACAACTACAACACAATAATTCTCCCTCCACCTATTTTTTTTAAAATTAAACGGAAACTTAATTTTTTATAAAGTTGTACTATATATCCACTCTAATTAAGTTTAAAATAAAAAGAAAACTAGTTATTTTTATGAATTTAGTAATAATACTAAAATAATAATATCAAGTAATGACATAAATTATATTAGTATATACTAACGCATGAACTAACTAAAAATTGATAATTTCATAGGATGTTTAATAAAATGAACACATTTAATATGCATGTTAAAACTATTATACGTAGTGAACACGGTAAAATACTATTACTAAAACAAAAACGTATGGATAAAAAAGCACGTTGGGATTTACCAGGAGCACCACTAACAGAAGATCAAAGTTTTGATGAAACAGTACTTACTAATATCCAGAAAGAAATAGGATACTACACATACCCCGGTAAAATACTTGGTGTAACTAGCTACCAAAAACATGACAAAAAAGACTTATATGTCATTATGGATAGTGTAATCCTAAATGGAGAATTACTTCTCTCAAAAAAATATGATAACTATAGCTGGATTGATCTTAACAGAATAACAGATTATCCTCTTGATCCATGGTTAAACAACTACATAAAAACAACAAATAATCCATTTAATGATGTAGAAATAGAAATAGAAGATTTAAACGATAAAGAAGAAAGAAGACATGAAGTCATACAAGAAGACATACTAAGTGGCTATAATCCATTCCACAATGACGCTCATGAGCCAAAAAAAGAAAATAATGGTAATACATTATCAATGCTAAAAGATACAATACTCAGAACATTCCATCCAAAAGAAGCAAAAGTCACAAAAACAGAACCAAAAAACAACCTATTTTCTGACGAAAAATCAGGCCACATGAATCTCAATAACAAATTCAATCTAAAATTACATCACAACCAATCCCAAAACAAAGAAACTAACGATACCGAAAATATAACAATTGACCATGGAGATAATGAGAATATTACTGTAGAACATGAAGAAGTAGTTCCAGTAAATACCGATGACATAGTGTTAGACTCAGATGAATTATTCACGGATTTAGAAAAATCAACAAGAAATACCAAAAACAAAACAGTGAAAACAAAACAGGTAGCTAGTACTCCTAAAAAAAATACAAATAAAAAACCAGAGAAAAAATACTTTGATATGAATGTGAACCGTGCACAGAACATGAAAAATGATGTTAAAGTCATACGGGAAGATGCTAAAGTTCCTCATGTTAGAAAAGAAAAAGAAAATGAGGAAAAACTAAGTTTTAACTCTGAAAACATAAACAGACGCAACTGGAAACAAAAATTAAATGACTTTAATAGGACAGATGCTAATAAACGTAAAAAAAGAGTTCCACACCCAAAAGGTAAAAAAAGATAAAGGAATCCATTTATATTTTATTTTAATTAAACATCCTCATACTACCTAATTTCTTTTTTTAAATTATATTATTTAAGATTGTAATATTATAATGATTTAAAACTGTATTTGCTAATTCTAATCCAGTGTAACTCACAGACAAGAAATAAGTTATACCTGCTAAAGTAATTAAATATCCCACTATCATTAAATATGTATCTTCTTCTAGATTACTTACTGATAATACAAGTATTGCAAGTGCAGGACAAAAATCTGTTAATGGTATTGGTATCGGTAAGAATAAAAAGAATGCTAATAGAAAGATAACTGCTGAATTAAATTTTAAAATATATGTGTTATTAACAAGATTTCCCCTTGGTTTAGCTATCCGTTCTATAAATTTTAATGCCTTATACAATACATTGAATATTTTATCAAATGATTCAGGGGATATTTCATAATTTTCAACACTTTTTGGAAGATAAATCTTTTTATTAAGTAAGCTTGATAAAGCAAGTAACATGATCATTATCCCAAATGGTGTACTACTTCCTGGTATAGATACAGGTATGATAAAAGGAGCTACTAATATAATAACTAATAAATAAATTCCCTCACTTAATAGATTATCAAGTAATATTCTTATTGTGACGTTTTCTTTTGGAAGAGTTTTTCTGATTTCTTCGAGTTTTTTAGATGTTTTCAAAGTTTCAGTATTAGAATTGGAATTCATTTATTCACCAATATTCTTCAGTATTAGTCTATATGATACATACTACTATAAATATTAAAAAAAACAGTATTAGAATAAATTTACTATAAATCTAAATATAAAAAAAATAGTTTAGAGGAATTATATGTAGTTTCCTCTGTTTTGTAATCTTTGTTCTTCAGGTATTTCATTAATATCAATACCAGGCATTGCTTCACCTAAATCTGTGGATACTTCTGCAATTAAATCAGCATCTTCATAGTGTGCTGTTGCTTCAACTACAGCTTTTGCAACTAATTCTGGGTTTTCTGATTTGAATATACCTGAACCTACAAATACTCCATCAGCTCCTAATTGCATCATTAATGCTGCATCTGCTGGTGTTGCTATTCCTCCTGCTGAAAAGTTTACTACTGGAATTCTTCCTTTTTCTGCTGTGAGTTTTACTAAATCTCTTGGTGCATCTATTTCACGAGCTACTTGCCATAATTCTTCTTCTGTTTTGTTTTCTATTTCTCTTATAGCTCCTTTAATAGCTCTCATATGTCTTACTGCTTCTACAACATTACCAGTACCTGCTTCACCTTTAGTTCTGATCATTGCTGCTCCTTCATCAATTCTTCTTAGTGCTTCACCAAGGTTTCTTGCTCCACATACAAATGGTATAGTGAATTTTTCTTTGTCTATATGGAAGTCTTCATCTGCTTGTGTTAGTACTTCACTTTCATCAATCATGTCTACTCCTAATGATTGTAGTACTTGTGCTTCTACAAAGTGTCCGATTCTTACTTTTGCCATTACAGGTATGTCTACAGCATCCATAATTTCTATTACTTTGGAAGGATCAGCCATTCTTGCTACTCCACCAGCTTTTCTTATGTCTGAAGGTACTCTTTCTAAAGCCATTACTGATACAGCACCAGCATCTTCAGCTATTGCTGCTTGTTCAGCATTTACTACATCCATAATTACTCCGCCTTTTGTCATTTTAGCGAATCCTTCTTTTAATACTTTTGTTCCGTGTAACATTTTCAGTCTCCTTTTTTTATTATAATTTTTGATTAGTCTTATATGAATATTAGAGTATATAATAAATTAAATTATTTATAACACTAATTATATTTTGTTCTTATTGATTTTTAAAATTTTGTATTATTTGATTTAAATTAATATCTTTTATATATGGTATTGATTCTGTTGCTCCAGGTTTTATAGTGGATTGTGCTGCAATATAACTTCCAATTATACCAGAATCTTCAAGGGAATAATTATTTAGTATTCCATAAAGGAATCCTGCATTGTATGCATCACCAGCACCTGTTGTATCCACTGTATCCACTTTAAATATTCCAACATTATATTCTTCATTACCTTTACGAATATATGACCCCTCTGTTGATCTTTTTACTACTAGAATATCTACTTGTGGTGCAATAATATCTACTGCTTCTTTTAATGTATCTTTACCTGTTGTCATTAATAATTCTGTTTCATTGATAAGTAAGATATCTGTGTATGATATCAGTTTATCCATGAATTCTTTTCCTCGGTTTACATACAGCATTCCAGGGTCAAATGAAATTATTATGTCATCAGGTAGTTCTTCTAATAATTCCATTTGTGTATTTATTGATGGATCTTCAGGATTTAATCCTACAAATGAGGTTAAATGTAATATTTTAGTATTTTTAATGTAATCCCTGTTTATTTCATCGTTAGATATTTTGTCATTAACTTTAGGTGTTACGTATAGTTTACGATCCCCTGTGTTATCTACAAAACCTATTACTTCTCCTGTTTCTCCTTCTTCTACTATTAAGTGGTCTGTATTAACATTATTATCTTCGAGGTATTGTTTCATTAATTTTCCATTAGAATCAGTACCTACTTTTCCAATATATCCAGTGTTTAATCCTAGTTTTGATATTCCTATTATAGTATTTGATGCAGAACCACCACATGCCTTTGTTTCATTATTTATGTATGTTTCTCCATCTGATGGTGCAAACTCGTTTACATGACATAATCTGTCTATATTTAATGCACCCCATCCAATTATATCAAAGTTCATCTTTGTTTCAACTCTAAAATTTAATCTAATACATCTTTTAGATGGAATTTATATTTACCAAGATCTCCACCATAATTACCTGCAGATACTTTTATTACACCATCAACACCATTTAATGCTTCTATTCCTTTTTTTAATGATTCTTCAGCATTTTCTAGGGTTAATGCATCGATTACTATTTCAGGTATATAGTTTACTCCATCTTCTACCTTAGATTCATCTCCAATTTTATCTTTGAGTGATGGACAATATGGATGGTTTGTTGTTGGACCTATTTCAGGATAATTTGTTTCTACTTTTGATCCTGCTGAGCATATGTCAAATGGCGTACATATTCCATCAACTTCTGCTAGTGCATCTAGTGCTTTATATCCTGCTTCTAATACTGCTTCTTTAGTACTACAATAATACCAGAAGTTTACACCCATTATTCCTTCCATTGCTCCTAATTTTTGTTCTATGTAGAAGTCTGGTACACAAATAGGTACATGAATCATTGTTCTGCCATATAATTCCTCTGTCCATTCATATCCATCTCCACAGTGTCCTACATGTTCTGTTGTGTCTATGTAATCAAATGGGTCTATTGATGCATCAAATATTTTAACGAATGGTTTTACTAGTATATCTTGTCTTATCCTGAATGATAATTCTTTATCAAATTTATCAAGATTTTTTGTATTATACCAGAATTGGATGATTACTCCTGGCCTGTTATCTGGTGTTTCGCTTTTATCAACAAATTTTTCTACTCCAGATTCTGTTCTTCCTATTACCGTTCCAGGTGTTGCTGTAGCATCATTTGCTATTTTTTGTATTGTTATATCATCTTCTGCTGTGACAAGCATTCTTACACATGTTCCAGTAAATGCTTCACAATATGTATCTTCTATTTCAAAATCCATTCTAATCACTATCCTAAATTTCCTATTCTTTTTCCACGTACTTTATCACGTGTTATTTTACTTTTATTAGTTAATTCTTCTATATTATCTTCATTTATTACATCAATTGATGGTTTACTAAGTAGTAATTCTTGTGTGATTTCATTATTATTTGAAGAGTTTAGAATTGCTTCCAATGGTTCTTCATTGTATTCATTTATAAAATCATATACTCCTTCTGTTCCCTTATTATTGAATATATCAGCTATTACTGCTAATATTAAATTATTTGTTGAAGCAATTGCAATTGAAGCAGATTTTATTGAGTGATTATTTCCATTAAATGATATACTTAAACCATTGTTATCTTTTGCATATTCCAGAGCCTCTTTATCAGTTATACTGTCTCCACTATACATCAGACCTTCTGGTTGATAATTATTTTTCTCAATAATATCTAGAATTGCATCTCTTTTACCTATTCCACCAACAGGTTTTACTGATTCTACCAGTTTATTGATTTCCATTTTAGATATTACGTCATTGAAGAGTCTATCAATATTCTCAAAACTAGAATCAAATAATATATTATTATGAATATCTATGAGTTTATCTTGTTCTTCCTCATTTAATTCATATTTATCTAATTCCAGCTTTGTGGAATATGTATTCTCATACTTAAATCCTGTTTTATCAGATAATGCTTTAATATACTGATTATAACTTGTACTTACAATATAAAAAGGCATGATGTCTTGAACATATTTAATCATGGAATATGCTCCGTCAATCATGAGAATATTATCTTCAGAGAATTCTATCAAATCATTTTCTGTTAAACCATGTGCTTTGAAAAATGGCAATATAAGTTTTAATGTACTGCCTGCAAGATATCCTTCAGTATTACGTTCTACTAACATGTCATCATAATTACTTAGTATACTGAAAAAATCTCCACCTTCTGGAAGAAAATAATCTGATATCTCATATGCATTATCATTAACAGATAATGGTCCTTCACAGTCGGTTACATAAAATTTATCCATTATATGAACTCCTACTATTAATCATGAATAAGTAATCTTTTATATTCTATAAATATCTATATTATAAGATACATATTAAATTATAATTAGTTTTTAGATAAGAATTGGGAGGTGAATTATGAGATTAATAGATAAGGTTATTAAAGGTATATTAGTGACTATCCTTATAATAGCAATAATATCAGTTATTTATTTAGTTGTAATTCACAATCCAGGTGAAGGATATACTGAATTCTATATGTTAGACCACCATAATAACACAACAGATTATCCAACTAGCATTCCACAGTATTCTATTCAGAAGATTAATATTGGTATAAAAAATGAGGAACATCAGGACATGAATTATACTGTGAAAATCAAGAGTCATAATGATACTATTACAAAGTATAATAGAACTTTGAAAAATAATGAGGAGAGTATTACTCCATACTATATTGATAGAACTAGCTATATCGGTGCTAATCAGGAATTAGATGTGGAATTATATAAAGGAAATGATAGTAATCCTTATAGAACTTTAAAACTGTTATACAATGTGACAGCAAACTAAAATTCCTGTTTAATTTCAAAAATCATCATACGGTAAATAAGAATATAAAAAAACATTAAATAACAGACAAAATATAATATTATATTCATAATTAAATAAACAACCATATTATAGAATAAATATATATTAAATATAGAAATTTTAATGAAACATGACTATATAAACTATTTAGAAAAAGATTTAGTCGAAAACAATAATATTTTCCAATAAAATAGAGGTTAAATAAATGAAAGATACAAGATGCATAGTTACAGGAGGAGCTGGTTTCATTGGCTCACATATTACAGAAACATTACTAAATAATAACGTATCTAAAGTAACAATTATAGATAATATGTCTACGGGAAAAGTAGAAAATCTTAAAGACTTAGATCATGACAGAATAGAATTAATCTGTGGGGATATTAGAAGTTTAGATTTACAGCCTATATTTGAGAATCATGACTATGTATTTCACGAAGCAGCACTTATAAGTGTACCAGAGAGTGTTGAAAAACCAACTGAAACAAATAAAACTAATATTGATGGATCATTTAACGTACTTAAAGCTGCTTGTAAAACAAATGTTAAAAAAGTAGTATCCGCTTCATCAGCAGCAGTTTATGGTGAAACAGATGTTCTTCCAAATGTAGAAACACTGCCCCTACAACCATTATCACCCTATGCTGTTTCAAAAGCACTGCTTGAATTATACTCCTACACATTTACAAACACATATAATCTTCCAACTGCCTGTCTAAGATACTTTAACGTATTTGGACCTAGACAAAGTGTAGGTTCACCATATAGTGGTGTTATTCCAAAATTCATCAAAGCATTACTGAATAAGGAACAACCTATAATATATGGTGATGGAGAACAAACACGTGATTTCATATACGTAAAAAACATCGCAAAAGCAAACTATGAAGTAGCAAAAAGTAATGCAACAGGAGTATATAACATTGCTCATGGAAAAACAACATCTATTAATGAATTACTTGAAATTATTTGTGAAATAATGGATTGTGACTTCAACCCAGTTTATAAACCTGTGCGTAATGGTGATATTAGAAACTCCGTTGCGGATATTAGTAAAGCACAGGAAGCATTTGGATTTGAAAGTGAACATGACTTCAAAAAAGAGCTGAAGGAAACTATTAATTTTTATGTGAATGAATTTGAAAAAGAATAAATAGGATTTAAATCCTATTTTATTTGTTATTGTTTCTAATGGTGATATAATGATTTCAAGAATAAAAAGTCTATTTAAGAAAAAGGAATATAAGAGAATTCTTGAAAACATGGTATCCTTAACAGGACTTCAATTTGCAAGTTATATTTTACCATTAATAACACTTCCCTATTTAACAATGGTGTTGGGACCAGATAAATTCGGTTTAACCCAATATGCAATATCACTAATTACTTATTTTGAATATTTAACTGATTATGGATTTAATTTATCAGCAACAAGAGAACTAGCTCTGTATCGTACTGATAAAGATAAAGTGTCGGAAATTTTTAATTCTGTGATGTTTATTAAGGTATGCCTATGTATATTAAGCTTTCTAATATTATATGCTATAATAACATTCATTCCTAAATTTAGTGCTGATGCTGATGTATACCTATTAACTTTTGGTATGGTTATTGGATATATGCTCTTTCCAACATGGCTATTTCAGGGAATGGAGTATATGAAGTATACTAGTATTCTTAATATTATCGGAAAAGTAATATTCACCGTGCTTATATTTGTATTTGTACATAATACATCAGATTATTTATTAGTACCTGTGATAAACTCTCTAGGATTTATCATAGTGGGTGTTCTTGGAATATATGTAGCTTTAACAAGATTTGATATTAATATAAAACTACCATCTATAAGTAATATTAAGTATCAGCTAAAGGAAGGATGGCATGTATTCATATCTACAATATCTATAAATATGTACACAACCACTAACACATTCCTATTAGGTTTATTAACAAACAATACCCTCGTAGGATATTATAGTATTGCAGAGAAGATAGTATTAGCTGTGAATGGATTATTAAATCCTATATCACAGGCATTATATCCATTTATTAGCCGTGAAGTAGCAAGTGATAAAAAAACAAGTATCGAATTCATACGTAAGATAACAAAAATAATGGCTATAGTGGGAATAGTACTATCTGTTGGATTATTTGTATTTGCAGATCTTATAATTTCAATACTATTTGGAGAGGCATATCATAATTCAATTATATTACTGAGAATATTATCAGTTCTACCATTCGTAGTTAGTTTAAGTACAATATTCGGTATAGAAACCATGTTAACATTCAACTATAAAAAAGCATTCACAACAATAGTAATGCTCGGAGGCATACTTGACATTATACTTGGAATAATACTTATAACATTAATGAAAGAGATAGGAATAGCAATTTCATTCGCAATAACGGAAACCTTCATAACCATTGCAATGTTCATATTCCTACAGAAAAAGGGAATAAAAATAATTGATAAATCATTAAAAGACATTATTTAAATAAATTAAGGGAGGATAAATATTTTGGCATATGACTTTATAATAGTAGGTGCAGGGATAGCAGGGCTTACTGTAGCAGAACAAGTAGCAAACAGACTTAATAAAAAAGTACTATTAATCGATAAACGAGACCATATAGGTGGAAATTGTTATGATTACTATAATGAGGAGGGAATACTAGTTCATAAATATGGACCACACATTTTCCACACAGACAGCATCAAAGTATACAAATATTTATCCAGATTTACTAATTGGAACATATATAACCATAAAGTAGTTGGAAAAATTGATGGAGATTATGTTCCCTTACCATTTAATCTTATCAGTATAGATAAGTGTATGCCAGAGGAATCAGAAGATATAAAAACAGCATTACTAGAAAAATATAATGTTAATGATAAGATTCCTATTCATGAATTAAAAAAATCAGACGACCCTAATATTGAAAAACTTGCAGACTACCTGTATAATGAAATATATCTTAATTATACATTAAATCAGTGGGGCTATCGTCCAGAGGAACTTGACTCAGCAATTATGGAGCAACTACCCTTACATTTATCATATGATTGCAGGTATTATCAGGACATCTATCAAGGCGTACCAACAAATGGTTACGCTCAAATGTTTCAAAATATGATATCTAATCATAACATTAACATACTACTTGAAAAGGATTATCATGACGTATTAAATATTGATTTTGAAAATAAAAAAATATATTATCATGATGAGGAATTCAAGGGACAAGTAATATTCACCGGCATGATTGATGAATTCTTTAACTTCATATACGGCCGTTTACCGTACAGGTCATTAATTTTAATGGATGAAACTGTTGACAGACCACACTTCCAGGATAATGCTACAATAAACTATCCTAATGAGTACCATTTTACAAGAATAACAGAATACAAGTATATAACTGGACAACAATCATTTAAGTCAGCTGTTCAATTTGAATTTCCTATAGACTATAATCCAAACTATCCTGAAAGTAATATCCCCTACTATCCGATACCACGCGAAGAAAACCAGGAATTATATGAAAGATATCTTGAATTATCAGAAAAATTCCCTCAGGTATCATTCATTGGAAGGTTAGCTCAGTACAAAAACTTAAATATGGACCAAGTTGTCAAAGAAGCATTAGAACTTGTTGAAACTAAATTTTTAAAAGAAGATACAATCCCTGATGAAACTATAAAATATATATCCTAATAACTATAAAAGAAATTGTAATTAAAAGAAGGTTAAATAATGAATACTGTTAGAACATTAGCGAAAAACACGAGCGTATTATTCCTATCACAAATGATAGGTTATGTTCTAGCATTTTTTTATACATTATATTCAGCCAGATACCTTGGAACAACTAATTTTGGTATAATTTCATTTGCAACAGCAATATCAGGATTATTTGCTATTTTCACAGATCTCGGATTATCAACATTAACAATACGAGAAGTTGCGCGAGATAAAAGTAGAACATATAAATATCTTGGAAATCATGGAACTATAAAACTAATTTTATCAATAATTACAATGATAGTTCTAGTAACCTTTGTAAACATAGGTGTTTTTAATGATACTACAAAATATGTTGTATATCTGATAGGATCATCTGTTATTATTGATGCATTTAGTGGAACATTCACATCCATGTTCCGAGCATATGAACAAATGGAATATCAGTCCATAGCAGAAATCATCAATGCTGTAACCATGTTTATTGGTGTTATGATTTGTGTATTTACAAAACAGTCTGTAATAGCAGTTGCAATGGTATATCTTATATCAACAGTAATAGTTTTAATATATGACTTTGCAATGTGTAGTAAAAATTATGGATTAATACACTTCCAGGCAGACTTTAAATTCTGGAAATATTTAATATATAATGCATTTCCACTAGCAATAACAAGTATATTCGCTTTAATATCATTTAAAATGAATACAATTCTATTAAATATGTTAACTACAAGTGCTGTTGTAGGGGAATATACTGCTGCTTTCAATTTAATGCAGGCACTAATCTTTATACCAACAGTATACTCAACTGCAGTTCTACCATTGTTCTCAAAATTCTATGTTGACAATCCAGAAATGCTTAATTATACGTACAAAAAATCATTAAAATATCTTTCAATACTTAGTATACCTATAGCAATGGGAACAACAATACTTGCAGATAAGATTATATTATTTATCTATGGACCAGCTTATGTGAACACTATACCAATACTTGAATTAATAATATGGGCACTACCTGCAATATTCTTAAGTTATATTTTAGGTACTAGTATTGCTTCAATAAATAAGCAACATGAAACTATGAAAGCTACATTTATCTGTTTACTATTCAGTACAATAGGAAACTTCATATTAATTAAGTTATTTGGTGGTGTTGGTGCTGCAATGATTACTGTTCTTAATGAGGTAAGTATGGTTATATTCTATATTTATATAATGCATAAATATGGATACTCAGTACCATTAAGAGAAATAATCATAAAACCACTCATTGCTAGTATAGTTATGGGAGCTGTAATCCATGTACTAAACTTAGACCTATTCGTCAGCATCATAATTGGAGTAATAGTATATTTTGCTATGATATTCCTTCTTAGAACATTTAATGATGAAGATATCTCAATAATAAAACAATTACTACCTGCAAAGGTTAATGAGAAACTAGATAAGCTAGGACGATGAAATCCATGATTAGTATTATATGTGTGTACAATAATAAGGAAATACTTGATAAATACTTAATAAAAAGCCTTGAAAACCAGGATGAAGATTATGAACTAGTACTTGTAGATAACAGAGAACAATTATTTACAAGTGCTGCTTCCGCTTTAAATTACGGGGCTAGTAAGGCTAATGGTGATTATTTTGTATTTAGTCATCAGGATATATATTTCTCAGAGGAGTGGATAAAAGATACTGTTAAACAATTGGAAGCTCTGGATAATATGGGTATTGCTGGTGTTGCTGGTAAAACTACTGATAGTCTTGTTCGGGGAAATATTAGACAGGGAATTAATCCTGTCGATTTAACACAGTTTAAGATTAATAAACCCGAGCTTGCCAGTACACTTGATGAGTGTTTATTTATCATACCTAGAACTATCTTCAATAAATACCCATTGGATGAAAAGCAGTGTCCTGATTGGCATTTATATTGTGTGGATTATGTTTATAATATTAAAAATGAGGGTTATAATGCTTATCTTATTCCATCAAAATTAGATCATCGTTCAAAGGGTGCTTCAATGTCTGAATCATATTACAAGACATTACCTAATTTACAAAAAAAGTATAAAAAAGAGAAATTAATCCGTACATGTATGGGAGACTGGTTTACATTTGTTCCTATTAGAATCCAGAGACTAATTAAAAAATATAAAAAATACTAGTAGTCTATGATGAAAGTACAGCAATCATCATATTTTGAAGTACATTCTACTTCATCTACTTGAACTTCTTTTTCAAAGTGTTTTTCAAAGATACCTTTTAGTATTCCTTTTGTTATGTTACATGTTGGAATATTATATTGTAGTTTGAAACATTCATGACACCCAGTATTTTTTATTATTATTGATGGTTCAATACTACTTATTTTTATTTTTCCTAAATTTAATTGTTCAAATTTATTTTTTACTAATTCTATTAAATCATCTATAGTTTCATAATCAAAAGTACTGTATATTTTTTCGCCTATACGTTGTCCTGTTGATACTTCTAGAGGTTCTACTTGTAATCCATGAATTAATAAGATTGACTTGAATTGTCTGAGTATTTCAATGTATAATTGATCCTGTGATTCGAGGTCAGACTCTGTTTCTGGTAATTTGTAGATTATCTTGTCTGGATATATTTCTCCAATGTAATCTGCAATGATGTAAAATAATTTACTTCTCCTATCTAGTGGATGGGATTTGAAACTTATTATTCCCTCGTCAATCAAATTTTTTAAGTGTACAGATATTGTTGATTTGGATTTTCCTGTTTCTTTTACTATGTCAGCTTCGCTTATTTCTCCCTCTAATAAGTTAAGTATTTGTATTTTTATAGGACTATCTACTATTTTTATTCCCTTATTCGTAGAATAGATTTTAATCTTTGTAGTATTATAATAATTTATAGGAATCATGATTACTGTTATATCTTAAAGATAATATAAATGTTATTATAATAAGTTAAGGAAATTATACGATTTATACGTAAAATGGATTTAAATTAAAAATTATTTTAAAATAGAATATTCAGATTATTTTTTGTAATAATAAGAGTTTTGAAATAATATTTTTTTTATAATTAATTAATAAAAAGTTTTCTTTATATAATTTAAAAAAGATAAAATTAATACTAGACAAAAATTGTAGGAGAAAAAAGATATGGTTCCAGTATTATCTAAATTATACCAAATATTACCAGAAAGCATAAAAAATCATCCACGTATGATTGAATTAGTACAGCGGTTCAACAATAATAACAAATTTAGGGAAATAGATTCTCATTATAAGATGTTAGATATGATTTTTGCTAGTTGTGATATAAAAGCGACGGGTGTGATGAGACAAATCCAATTATTATCACTAGAACTACTTAAATTATTTGATAATATCTGTAATAAATATGATTTAGAATACTGGCTAGATTATGGAACTTTACTTGGTGCTGTAAGACATGGTGGTTTTGTTCCATGGGATGATGATATAGATATTGGAATGATACGCGAGGATTATGATAAATTCGTTGAGATATTTCCACAGGAAATTGAAAAGCTTGACAGTATAAAAGATAACATAATTATATCTAAACTAACAAGACCACACGATAATTTAGAAGATACTAATGAATTAGATGCTTTAAATAACAATACATTTATACTATTCTTCCAATGTGCATATAAAAAACCATTTGTTCACTTTGATGTATTTCCTAAAGAGTATATAAAAGATGAAGGACTTACACCAGAACGTAATAACTTAGAAACAGAATTACAAGTAGAACTAAGAAATAAGATAGAAAGTGGTGACTGGACATTTGAGGAAGGTCTTGAAGTACAGAGAAATAAAATGAAATTCTGTGATGAGAGAACAAACCAGATTTCAGATGCTGTTGATGGTTTACATAATAATATTCATAATAGAATATATAAAACAGAATATGTTTTCCCACTTAAAAAAATTAGATTTGAACACTATGAGTTCTCTTGTCCAAATAACTACAAAAAATATCTGCCTCTAATCTATGGTCCAGAATATATGCATATTCCTCGTATAGCATTAGACCATAATACTACAGGATTTGTTAAAAATCAGTTTAATAATAATGAAGAAGAGATTAATCAAGGATTTGAGGAAGCAATACAAAAATTAAAAGATATAAATGAAAATTTTAGATAAATTTATTTTTGTGCAACAATCCTAATTAACATAGGATCATCATCTTTATATACTGCCAATCCTTGACTTTCTAATTGATAGATTATTTTTAATCCACATTTTTCTATCTTGTTGATTGTGTCTTCTAAATTCAAATATCTACGATAATGAGTTGTTACATTTTCATTATCACTTATTTTTTCGCCTTTTTGAAACATGGGATCATTAATACTACGTACTTCTAAGAAAAAGTAACCTTGATCTTTAAGATTTGAGCCTATCCATTTTAATACTCTAGATTCTGCTTCTTCATTAATAGAATGTAGTGTAAATCGTGAGTATACATAGTCATATGATTTATCAGAATTTAAGCGAGTAAAGTCATCTGCTTTAAAATCAAGATTATATAAACTATATTTATGATTTAAATAATCCATTTCTGATTCTACTTGGTCAATAGCTGTCACGTTTAAGTTATTTTGAGCAAAAAATACACTGTCCCTACCATTTCCACAGCCTAATTCTATTAATGAATTTCCTGGATGTAAAAATCCACTTGTAAATCTAGCAAATGTAGATGGTTCTACAGGGTTAGGATTCTTTTTGTAGTATTGTTCCCAGTAAGATTTATCATTCATAAATACTTATATGCATATTAGGATATATAAAGATTTATTTTTTCATATAAATTGAACAGATGTGCAAAACACTTCTGAAATAAGCCTTAATTAACCTTATTCTTATTAAGATGTTTAAACAAGACATTAAAAGTAATAACAGAGATAACTATTGAAGATAATAGAATTGCCATGCTCATATGACTAGAAAAGTTTAGTAGTGCAAATCCAAATATATGTAGCTAAAACAAGGAACACTATCTAACAAAATATACTGATTAGGTTTACTGTCCTAAATAAAAAGATAATACCCTAATCTCCCTTCTTAAAAAAGAAGAAGTACCTATTTTTATTTATTTGAATAATCCTATCAATAAATTAATTTTATATAAAATAGGTCAGAGAATAGTTTAATTAATTTATTACTTCCAATATTTTTTTATTTTTATATATAGGAAAAACTATTTTAAAATTTAAATAAAACTAAAAAGAAATATAATTCTTAATAGAGATTAATAAAAATTTAACATGATATATAATAATATAAGGAGATAAAAATGATTGATGTTGCTAGTGCATATGAAGACCAGACTATATTAATAACAGGAGGAGCAGGCTGTGTTGGAAGTAATTTAACAAAAAAGCTTGCAGAATATAATCCTAAGAAAATTATTGTATTAGATAACTTATCCTCAGCATATACATGGAATATACCAAAATTAGATTGTGTAGAATTCATAGAGGGAGATATATGTGATGATCAGGTATTAAAATGGGTATTCAAACAAAACCCTGATTATGTATTCCATTTAGCAGCACACTTTGCTAACCAAAATTCAGTAGACAAACCAGAGTTAGATTTAAAAGTAAATGGGCTAGGTATATTAAAAGTATTAGAATATGCACAGTTAACTGGAGTAAAAAGATTTGTATACTCTAGTAGTGGATGTGGAGTTTATGGATTAGAATCAAAAATGCCATTTGAAGAACATGACATTAGTATTAGTTTACACACACCTTACCAGGTTACTAAATTATTAGGAGAATTATACACAAACTACTTCCATAACCTATATGATTTACCAATTGCTAATGCTAGATTTTTCAATGTGTTTGGACCAGGAGAAGTTCCAGGAAAATACAGAAATGTTATACCAAACTTCATGTATTGGGCAATGAACGGTCAAGCACTACCTATAACTGGAAATGGTAGTGAAACACGTGATTGGACATATATAGATGACATACTTCAAGGATTAACAAGATTAGGAGTTGTTGAAGAAGCAATAGGAGAATCAATAAATCTTGGTTCTGGAGTAGACCATAGAGTAATTGATATGGCAAATAAAGTTAATGAATTATGTGGTAATGAAGCAGGAGTAGAATATAAGGAACGTAGAAATTGGGATGCTAAAAATAAACTCCTATCTTCAATAGATAAAGCAAAAAGAATTCTAGATTACAAACCACAACATACCTTCGAAGAAGGACTTGAAAATACACATGAATGGTTTGTAGAAAACTGGGATAATATACAAAAAAGTGCAGAATTCTAATTAAATAAAATAGATTCTAACCACCTACTTAAACACCCTTTTTATCTTTTTAATATCAAAAAATTTATTTGAAGAAAAAATATAATAATAATTCCACAACGAAATGGTGATGAAAAATGAAAATATTAGTAGTGCAGGAATCTGACTGGATTAAAAGAAATCCTCATCAACAACACCACTTAATGGAATTACTAGGTCTAAGAGGACATACTATTCGTGTAATAGACTATGAAGTAGATTGGAAACTTGATAAAAAAGATTCTGAATATAAATATAAAAGCCCAAGACAAGTTTTCGAACATTACAAGAAAATATATAACACAGATAACGTTACTGTAATTAGACCACCATTAATTAAATTACCTGTACTAAATTATTTTTCAGTACTATATTATCACAGAAAAGAAATAAAACGCCAAATTAAGGAATTTGAACCAGATGTTATAGTAGGATTCGGAATATTAAACGCAAATATAGCTGCAAAAGAAGCTAAAAAAGCAAATATTCCATTTGTATACTATTTCATAGATGTATTATATAAATTAATTCCAGAAAAACATTTCAGAGGACTGGGTAAACGTATAACAAAGAATACTATAAAAAGATCATCATACGTGCTAACAATAAATAGAAAACTCAATGAAACAGCAGTGGAATTAGGTGCTAATCCACATAAAATGAGTATCATTGGAGCAGGAATTAACTTAAACCAATTCAACTACAAAAAACATAATGGATACAAAATACGTCAATTCTATAACATTAAAAACAATGATATAGTATTATTCTTCATGGGATTCCTATACAACTTTGCAGGACTTAAAGAATTAGCACTAGAACTAGGAAAAAACAAGGAAAAGTATCCTAATATAAAAATAATGATAACTGGTGATGGGGACGCACTCGAAGCACTAGAACTAATCCAGAGGAAATATAAATTAGAAGACCAGATGATATTAACTGGAAGGCAAAAATACAAGTTAATGCCTGATTTAATAGGAGCAAGTGACATCTGTATATTACCGGCATATAAAGATGAGGAAATAATGCAGGATATTGTACCAATAAAAATCTATGAATACATGGCGATGAAAAAACCAGTTATAGCAACAAGACTTCCAGGATTAGTAGCAGAATTTGGAGAAAGAAATGGAATAGTCTACATTAATACACCCGAAGAAGTACTTAAAATAGTACAACAAAAATTCACAAACAAACGCGAAATAATAAACGTAGGATCTGCAGGATACAACTTTGTAAAAAGTAATGATTGGCGTAATCTTACATTACAATTTGAGGGTATACTTGAAGACATAGTCTTGGATATTCTATTAAAAGATATATAACATTAAACTCCTCATTTTTAACCATTTTTTTGAGTGATATTACATGAACATATTACAAATTATTCCCTACTTCTCATTTACAAGAGGTGGCGATGTAAATGTATGTTATAATTTAACAAAGCAACTGATTAAAAAAGGACATACTGTAACCATACTAACCACAACCATGGACTATAATAAGGAAGATACTGATAAAATACCAAACCTTACAATGGTACCATTACCATACGTATTTAACTTAGCATTATTTATTTACTCTCCAAAAATCAAATCATGGCTTAAGGAAAATATTGAGGAGTATGATGTAATACATCTCCATGAACTCAGATCATACCAGAATAATATAGTAATTAAGTACGCAGAGAAGTATAACATCCCCTATGTATTACAGCCACATGCTTCAACACCGAAACACATTAGCAAATCATTCATCAAGAATGTATATGATAAATTATATGGAAACAAGATAATGCAAAACGCTAGTAGTGTTATAGCAGTATCTGAAGAAGAAGCATATTATGATAAACGGATGCATGCAAAAGATATAGAATTAATATATAATGGAATGAATATTGAAGAATATAATCAACTACCACCACAGGGAACCTTCAGAAACAAACATATTAATGCACCCTACATTCTGTATCTTGGAAGAATGGATGGATTAAAAGGAATAAATCATTTAATAGAAGCATTTTCATTATTACCTGAGAAATATTCAGAATATAAACTAGTAATAGCTGGAAAAATAACTAATTATAAAACAGTACTAGATAAAATAATAAATGATAAAAAATTAGAAAACAGGGTCATATTTACTGGATTTATAAAAGAAGAGGATAAAATAAGCATATATCATGATGCTGAAGTATTTGTAAATCCTGTCAAATATATGGGTGGCGTGTCAATAACAGTATTTGAAGCATTACTATCAGACACCCCTGTAATTGTAACACCTGAATCGGGAGAATTAATAGAAAAAATAGGTGCAGGTAAAATCATTGAATATGGTAATATTGAACTGTTAAAGACTGCCATGATAGAGTCTCTTGAAGATAAAGAAACCACGTCCACAGAGATTAGAAAAGGTCAGGAATATATTAAATCTAATCTACAATGGAGTACTGTTTCAGATAAAATAATATCAGTATATGAAAAAGTAATAGGAAAAAGACAATGAAAAAAATACTATTAATCTGTCATGATATACCTTCCATGACTGTAGGAGCAACATTACCTTTCTATCATCTGATAAGAAACATGGAAAAAGATTATGATATCCATTTAATATCCTTTGATTCAGGTAAATACAATATTAGCGAACTTGAAGAATATCTTAGTGATTATGATACAATTGCAATTCCAGAATATTTATCAGTTAAAGATCAATTCATATATACTCTTAAAAACATGATATCATTAGATAACTTACATACACGTAGCTTTATGAACTACTATTATCATGAAAACATGAGTAAACTGATAAAAAATACTTTAAATGAATCATATGATGTTATAATTACAGATATGCCTATGGCATTCTATGTTAAACGTGTAAATATTCCTAAAATAGTGTATGCATTTGACGCTGTTAGTAATTATAATTATAACATGTATCAGAAGGCAAAAGGCATCTACTCTAAGATTTATTG